>DMPQ01000366.1 GCA_003455945.1 Planctomycetaceae bacterium | reverse complement strand
CGAAACCATGCCTCGGCCACGGAGTGGCCGGGCCCACATGCTCGGCCCGAGGACGAGCCGGGGCCAAATCAGCGACGTCGATTCGAATCGCCTCAGTAATCGCTCTTCGGCGCCGCGGTGGTCAGCGAGACTTTCGGCAATCCGAACCGTTCGCGGCAGGGATCGAGCAGCTGAGCCGTCTTGCTGCTGCCGACTCGCGAGACGCCCAGTCGGCGAACCGCCAGCAGCATCTCGTAGTCGCGCACCCCTCCGGCCGCCTTGACCTGCACCTCGGGAGGCGAGTAGCGCCGCATCAGCTTCAGGTCGTCGAGCGTCGCTCCGCCGCTGCCGAAACCGGTCGACGTCTTGACCCAATCCGCTCCGAGTTCGCCGCAGAGCTCGCACAGGCGGATCTTGTGCTCGTCCTTCAACCAGCAGTTCTCGAAGATCACCTTCACCAGGCGGCCGGCATCATGAGCCGGCTCGATCACGGCGCGCAGGTCGTCGGCGACGTAGTCCCAGCCGCCGCTGAGGACCTGCGACAGGTTGACGACCATGTCGAGTTCGACGCAACCATCCTCGATCGCACGAACCGCCTCGGCCCGTTTGGTCGACGTTGCCTGGACGCCATGCGGAAACCCGATGGTGGTCGACGGTACGACGCCGCTTCCCGCCAGCATGCGAGCACAACGAGCGACGCGATAGGGCATGATGCAGACGCTCGCCACGTCATAGGCGATCGCCAGACGGATCCCTTCGTCGAGTTCGGCGTCGGTCAGCGTCGGCACGAGCAGCGCGTGGTCGATCATCTTGCTGATCTCGCGATAGTCGCGCGGATCGTCGTTCATCATCAGTCCTTCATCAGGTTCACGGTCGACCGAGAGAGAACTCGATCGGTACGAGTGCGTTTCGGGCGAGCCAATTGTCGGCGCCGATCGGGGTCGATGACAACGGCCTTGACCGTCGCGCAAGACTCCGTCTCGCCCGACTTCCCCTGAACTCGGTGACCTCGGTGCTCTCTGTGGTAGAAAGAGTTCCGACCACCGAGCTCACGAAGAGCACGAAGGGGCGGAACCTTGACGCTCGCCACAGGCACCACCATGACGATCTCCCGCCGCGATCTGCTCCTCGGTTCGCTGGCATTGACCGCGACTCGTTCGGTCGCCGGACGACCATCCCACGTCGACCTGCCGACGTCAGGCACTCTCGATCCGAGTCTCGAAGGGTTCGATCGGACGATTCGCGAGTTCGTCGCCGAGCACGAGATTCCCGGGATGTCGGTCGCCGTCACCGATCAGGGACGTCTGGTGCTGGCTCGGGGTTACGGCTTGGCCGATGTCGAAGCAGACGAGCCGGTCGAGCCGACCAGTCTGTTTCGGATCGCGAGCGTCAGCAAACCGGTGACGGCCGTCGCCGTGATGCGACTGGTCGATACGGGCCGACTGCAGCTCGAAACGCCGATGCTCGATCTTCTCGACCTCGAGGAAGAGATTGGCGAGGCGGGAGAGAGCTTCGACGAACGACAGCGCCGGATCACCGTGGCGATGCTGCTGGAGCATCGTGGCGGATGGGATCGCGACAAGTCGTTCGATCCGATGTTCCGCTCGGTTCGCTTTGCGCGTCGGGCACGACGTCCCCCGCCGGCCGATACCGGCGCGGTCGTCGCCGCGATGCTCCGCCACCCGCTCGACTTCGCTCCCGGCGAGCGCTATGCCTACTCCAACTACGGCTATTGCCTGTTGGGAAGGATCATCGAACGAGTCGCCGGCGAAAGTTACGAGAGCTTCGTGCGACGCGAGGTGCTCGAACCGATCGACGTCCGACGGATGAGACTCGGGAGGACGCGTCTTGCCGATCGAGCGGCGGGAGAGGTGCGTTACTACCAACCGGGCGAAGGAAAATCGGTCTTCGCGGAAGACCTCGACCGTCCCTGTCCACATCCGTACGGTGCGTGGTATCTCGAGGCGATGGATGCGCACGGCGGCTGGATCGCGAGCAGTGTCGATCTGCTCCGATTGGCGGTCGCGCTCGACGATCCCGACCGCTCGCCGCTCTTGTCACGACCGTCGCTCGAACGGATGTCGGCTCGCCCCGACGGACTCGCAGGTCATGACGAACAGGGAGCGCCGCGCGACGTCTGGTACGGCCTCGGTTGGCAGGTGCGCGACGTGGGAGAAGGGAAGTTCAACCGGTGGCATTCCGGATCACTCCCCGGCACCCTCTCGATCCTGATCCGGCGATCGGACGGCCGCAACTTCGCGGCGCTGCTCAATACCCGGCACAGCCCGAAGACCGAGTCGCTCGGCGGCGAGGTCGACCGCCTGATGCATCGCGCCGCCGCTCAGGTCGCATCGTGGCCCGACATCGATCGTTTCGGCGATCCGGACTTCGCCGTCGAGTAGCCCGGTCGCTCTACTCGCCTCGTTCGGCCAGCTCGCGATAGATCGCCGCCGCGCGGACGAACTCGTCGAAGGCTTCACCGAAGAGCACGCCCCGGTTCCGCTCGAGTTCCCGTTCCAGTTGCCCCGCGAAATACTCCGCCGCCGCCCGTCGAGGAACGAGCGGTCGGTCGTCGACGACGACATGCCACGGTGCGGTGTGCGCGAAACGGCGCCGGCCGTCTTCGCCCCGTTCGATCGCTCGCAGGGCAAGCCAACCGGTTCGACCGGCCGTCGTCCGGTGGCGAATGACGTATCGCCAGGCGCCGACCTCGGTCGGTTCCCCTTGCACCGCCAGCGCCTCGATCGTCCCTCCCGAGCGCACCAGCTCGATCCGCTCGAGCGGCCGCTCGCTGACCACCTCCGCCTCGATCGATACCTGAGTCCGATCGCTCGTTCGCTGCAGCTCGGTCCCCGGAGGCTGACCGTCGACCGTCGCGAAGAGCATCGGACCGGTGGTGACGAAGGAGCGTCCCGCGTCGAGCCCTTCGAGCCAGCGCCGCCCATCGAACTCGCCGTCGACCTGCACGTACACCCGACTCCAGCCGAGCGGAACCGGATGAACGCCCGAGGCGGTTCCCGCGGTCGGTCGGAGCCGAAATCCGCAATCGAGCAGCGCGTAATACGTCTCGAACCCGTAGTCGAGCCAGCCCCATTCGGTCAGCGTATCGGGTCCGTCCTGCTCGAACGCATGCCACGGCGGGAGCGATTCGGGGAGCGAGCGAAAGCCGAACCCGGCTCGCCAGACACTGTTGTTCGAGAGTTCGAACAGATCGACCTCGGCGATCGGAACGAGCATCGCCGACCAGGGCCACGAGTGCTTGTCCAGATCGAGCAGCGCGCCGTCGTCATGGGCGCGACGAGCGATCGGGGCGACCGGCGGCGCCGTCAGCTCGAACGGTTCCCGATGATCGAGGACGAAGAGCGCTCCGAGCACATGGCGTCGGTCGCCGACCGAGAAGATCTCGTACTCGGTGTTGCGAGGGAAGATGACGCGCTGCGGGCCGACGACGATCGGTTCCGAGCCGCGGTCTTCGCGATCGCCGAAGGGGGAGGGCCCCTGACTGCGAAGCGGCGATGGAGTTCGATTCGGCACGACATCCGACGCGATGGTCCAGAAGGTGACCGGAAACGCGACGCTCAGTTCTTCCGCCTCCATCACGTTCGGCAGCTCCGCGATTCGCCGATGCACGTGCGTCTCGCCCGAGTACCAACCGCGCGATTCGGGATCGACCCAGCGCGTCAGCTCGATCGTCAGCGACTGCGTCGACGTCTCGTCCGGGACGGTGACCTCGAGCGTGCGGCCGAAGTAGCTCTTCCCTCGTTCGACCGTCACACGATGGCGACCGGCCGGAAGCTCGACTCGAAACGGGTGCGCCGACACGGTCGTGTGCCGTTCGACGATCCCCGGCATCGGCACCCATTCCTCGTCGTACGGCAGTGCCGATCCGTTCGGATCGGCCGACTCGACGAACCGCCACGCTCCCGATTCTTCCTGTACGTAGATTCGCGCCGCGAGCGGCTCTNNACACCGGTCGCCGCATCGACGACTCGACCGATCAGTTCGCCGACCGTGCTCGCCGATACGGCGACGCCTCCGGCGAGAGCGTCGAGCATCGCGGCACCGCACCAGGCGATTGCCGGGAGCAGGATCGCTCGGGAAGCGGACAGGCGAGCGGCGCGACAACGGACTCGCAACGGACGGGGGGAGCGAATCATCGTCCGACTCCTGAGGCGAGACGCGAGGGGAGCGGACGCGATTCTGATCGCTCCGGCTCCTTTTCGCGACCCCGTTTCCCCCCTGTGACTTGCACGACAGGGGCAACGCGGAGGACACTGTCGCCGAACGAAGCGCCGCTCGCTTCCCTTGTCGGCGATCGTTCGCTCATCGCATCGTTCGCTCGTCGCCTCCTCCGCTTTCAACTCGTCAGCGCACGTCGCTTCCGGAGTTTCACCTCATGAGTCTTGCCGCTTGGCTGCTGGTCACCGCGTCGCTGTTCGCCGTGCAGGAAAGTTCGGCCGACTCGCCCGCACGACGGACGGTGGAGTACCCGTGGATGAGCGTTCAGCTCTGGAACGACTTTCACGCGAGCTTCCTGAAGCGAGCCGATGAAGGGCCGGTCGAGATCCTCTTTCTCGGCGATTCGATCACTCAGGGTTGGGCGTTCGACGGCAAGGAAGTCTGGCGGGCGCACTACGCCGAACGGGCGGCCGCGAACTTCGGTATCGGCGGCGACACGACGCAACAAGTCCTCTGGCGGATCGGCGAAGGGGGAGAGCTCGAGAAGGTGCGTCCCAAGGTCTGCGTGCTGATGATCGGCACGAACAACTTCGGGATCCGCAACGACGACGCCGACGAGGTGGCCAAGGGGATCGAAGCGACGGTGGCGGCGATTCGCGCCAAGCTGCCGGAGACCAAGGTGCTGCTGCTCGGGATCTTCCCGCGCGATGCCGCCGCCGACACCGACTATCGAGGACGGATCGCGAAGGTCAACGAGCGGATCGCCAAGCTGGATGACGGCGCCGCGATCCGTTACCTCGATCTCGGACCGAAGTTCCTGCAGGCTGACGGCACCCTCTCGGCCGAGATCATGCCCGACTTCCTGCATCTTTCGCCGCGAGGGTACGAGATCTGGGCCGACTCGATGGAGCCGCTCCTGAGCGAGATGCTTCGCTGACCGACCGACTCGGCGGATCACCGGAGTCCGCTGCTCGCACCGATGCGAACTGTTCTCTCCTCCGACAACTTCCTTCATCCCCGTTCGCCCCGATTCCTCTCGTCCGCTTCCCACCCCTCCGCGCCGCTCTCGTTCGCCGTTTGATGTCGGCGAGCCGCGGCGTTCCTGCCCCGAGAACGACGATGCTCCGACGCGCGACGAGCGCCGTGATCGGATCGCTGCGGAGCTCGTACGAGCGGACCGACAAGCCGGTCGTCGGCCTGCTCGTCGATCTCGATCGTCGCGGCCTGCTCGACGAGCANNGGCAAGCCGCGATCACGACAGGAACGCGATCGGTACCCGGATGGCAGGCGGGGGCGTACGGCGCGGGCTGACCTTCGGAGCGACCGACGAGCTCGGCTTCGCGGCGGTCGAGGATCGGGGCAGCGTCAAAGACCGGCACGCGACGATCCTGCGTCTGCTCGGCCTCGATCATCACCGGCGGTTCGTCGAACGCAACGGCCTGGAAGAACGTCCGACCGGCGTCGCGCATCCGAGAATCGTCCGCGAGATCCTTGCCTGAACCGAACTTCGATCGACCACCTCGGGAGTACCTGTTCGATGTCCCGCATCGTCGCCCGCCCGTCGCAACTCGATCTCGATTCCCCCGGCCGCCGCGACTATTGGGTCGCGCTCGAACACGACAGCATCTGGGGAGATCATCTGATTCCGCTGACCGTCTGGGTCGGCCCCGAAGCGACTGACGATCATGGGCTGGTCGCCTTCGGTTCGAATCACGGCAACGAATACGAAGGACCGGTCGTCCTCAAGCACCTGATGAACGAGATTCGGATCGAACAGGTTCGCGGAAGGCTGATCTTCATTCCGGTCCTGAATCCGTCGGCGTTCCGAGCCGGCACGCGCGAGAGTTCTCCGGACGATCGAGTCAACCTGAACCGGGCGTTCGTCGCCGGGGCAGGGCGGGAACCGGCGCTCTCGGGCATCACGCATCGGATCGCCGCCTTCGTGCGCGAGTTCATCTGGCCTCGCGTCCATGTCGTCATCGATCTGCACAGCGGCGGCAACGTCGCCCGCTTCTCGCTCTGCGCCAACTATCACCCGATCGACGACCCCGAACTCGGCGCGAAGATCGAACGGACGGCGCGCTGGTTCGGAACGCCGAGTCTGATGGTCTATCAGAACGCGACGCCGGGACTGTTGCCGAGCGAAGCGGAACGTCTGGGGAAGATCACCGTCGGAACCGAACTCGGCTGGGGCTGTGCCGTCAATCCCGAAGGGGTCCGCTACGGTCGTCACGGCGTGCTTGCCGCCGCGATCCACAACGATCAGCTGCACGGCGAGATTCGACCGCATGCGTACCATGCGGCCGGAACGCAGCGCAAGCTCGAGATGGTCGACCGCGACTGTTTCACCGTCGCACCGTTCGACGGCCACTACGAAGCGGTGCTCGAATGCGGCACCGAGGTGAAGCGAGGGGAGATCGTCGGCTATCTTCACGACTTCGATCACATCGACATGGCTCCGTGGCCGGTGCGAGCCGGAGTCGACGGCGTCGTGCTCGCTCAGGCCTGGGTCGCTCCGATCCCGAGAGGGCAGCACATCGTCGTGGTCGGCCGCGTCCTCCCCTGATCCTGCCCGAGTCTCGGATCGGTCGCGTTCCGACTTACGCCCCGCCTCGATTCCCCTTCCACCCGATCGACATTCGTCAATAAGGTCAGCAATCCCCATGAAGATCACCGAGATCGTCTGTCAGATCCTCCGGATCCGCAACGTCGAAGCGAAGACCGCCAGCAGTCAGGATTCGGTCCTGGTCCGCGTCCGGACCGACACGGGGCTCGAAGGAATCGGCGAGGCCGATTCGTCGCCCGAAATGGTCAAGGCGGTGATCGATGCGCCGTTCAGCCACAACGTGGCGACCGGACTTCGCCAGTTGCTGGTCGGACGCAATCCGCTCGAGACCGAGACGCTCTGGTCGCAGATGTATCGGCGAACGATGTACTGCGGGCGGCGTTCGGTGACGATCACCGCGATGTCGGCGATCGACATGGCGCTGTGGGATCTGAAGGGGAAGCACTTCGGCGTGCCGATCCATACGCTGCTCGGCGGCAAGCACCACGAGCGGATCCCTGCGTACGCATCGATCCTGTTCGGTCGCAACGGGGACGAGACGGCGAGAATCGGCGAGCGCTGGCGCAATGCCGGCTATCGCGCCGTGAAGTTCGGCTGGGAGCCGATGGGGCAGTCCGAGGCGCTCGATCGCGAACTGGTCGCCGGCGCTCGGAAGGGAGTCGGCGAGGACGGTACCGTTCTGATCGATGCCGGCTGCGTCTGGGACGCGCGGACGGCGCTCGATCGAGCCAAGGCGTTCGCCGACTATCGGATCGGCTGGCTCGAGGAAGCGCTGCATCCGGACGACTACGAAGGGTATCGCTGGCTCCGCGATCGCTCGCCCGTACCGATCGCCGCCGGGGAAGAGGAGTGCGGTCGGCAGTCGTTCCGGCCGCTGATCGACGGCCGCTGCCTGGACGTCTATCAGGTCGATCTGTCGCGCAACGGTTTCACCGACTCGGCCTACATTCGCCAGCGCGTCGAGGAGATCGGCGGACGCTTGTGCAATCACTGCTACACGAGTCCGGTGACGGTCGCGGCGAGTCTGCACTGGCTGACGACCTGCAAGGACGCCTTTCTGTTCGAGGATTGCGTCGAGGACTCGCCGCTGCGCCACGAACTGACGCACGAGAAGGTGCAGGCCGAAGACGGCTGGATCACCGTTCCCGACCGACCGGGCTTGGGCGTGACGCTCAACGAGGACTTCATCCGATCGACGCTGATCGCCGAGTCGCGCTGAATCGTGGCTTGCCGTAGCCGGTCGCGCTACATCGAGGCGCACCGAGTCGAGTCTCGCGATCGAATCGTCAGCGGAGGGTCCGAGGATGAGACCGATCGACGGCGATTCCGAGAATCAGACGCCGACCCGCATCCGCTATCGGGTGCTGGGACTGGCGGCCGGACTGGCGGTGATCACCTATCTGGATCGCGTCTGTTTCGGCGCCGCGGCCGGCTCGATCGCCGCGGCGCTCGGCCTCGCGTCGGCGACCGATCTTAAGTGGGCGTTCACCGCCTTCACGCTCGCCTACGGTCTGTTCGAGATTCCGACCGGGCGTCTGGGAGATCGCTGGGGAGCCCGCGGCACGCTGATTCGGATCGTCCTGCTCTGGTCGCTCTTCACGGCGCTGACCGGAGCGGCGGGACTGGAGATCGGCGGCACCGTGCTGATCGGTCTGTCGGGGCTGGTCGCCATCCGATTCCTGTTCGGAGCCGGTGAGGCGGGGGCCTATCCGAATCTGGCTCGCGTCATCCANNATCCATGACTGGTTCCCGCGCAGCGATTGGGAACGGGTGCAGGGGTACCTGTGGATGTCGGGACGGATCGCCGGAGGGCTGACGCCGCTGGTCTGGATGCTGCTGGTCAGCGGCACCGGATCGTGGCCCGGTCTGGTCAACTGGCGAGGGGCATTCCTGCTGTTCGGGGTGATCGGCATCGGTTGGTGCCTGATCTTCGCGACCGTCTTTCGCGATCGCCCCGACGACCACCCGAGTTGCAACGATGCCGAGCGTCGGTTGATCGGGCGGCGAGGCGAAGCGACCGATCGCGCCGAACCGATTCCCTGGGGAGCGATGTTCCGCAGCCGCAGCCTGTGGTCTCTGTGTCTGATGTATTCGCTGGTCACCTACGGCTGGATCTTCGACATCAGCTACTTCCCCGCCTACTTCGATCGACGCTTCGAGGTCCCCGAGACGGCGATCTGGGGAGCGGTCTACAAGGGAGCTCCGCTCTGGGTCGGAGCGATCGGGTGCGTGCTCGGCGGCTACGCGGTCGGCGCAGCGCAGCGTCTGACCGGCGACCGGATCAGCGCTCGGCGTCTGATCGGAACGGCCGCGATGCTCCTGTGTGCCGGCTGCTGGTTCGGAGCGCGAACGACCGATGATGTCCATCGCTTCTGTCTGTTCGTCTCCCTCGCCGGGTTCGGAGTCGACCTGACGCTCGGAGCGGCTTGGGCGAGCTGCCAAGACCTGGGCGGGCGACACGCCGGAGTCATCGCCGCCTGCATGAATACCGCCGGAACGGCCGGCGCTTCGCTGGCGTCCTGGCTGACCGGAACGATCGTGCAGCGGTCGATCGCATCGACCGCGGCGGAACAGGCGATCGCGGTCGACCGCCTCGATCCGGCGGTCCGTCTCGCCTCCGAGATGTCGGGCTACGACGCCGTCTTCATCAGCTATGCCGCGGTCTATCTGGTCGCCGCGATCTGCTGGTGGGGGATCGATCCGCGGCGACCGATCGGGTCCGAAACGGTCGCGACCGATTCGCAGGACGCCCCGCCGATCGCCGAGACGACCTGATCGCGCGGCCGATCGGCGTTCGTCGCTTCGCTATCGACCGCCTTCGCGGGCCGATATCCTGAGCGGACGGTCGCACGCCGCGATCGGTTCGTCTTTCGCTTCGGAGTCGGGTCGATGGCCGCTTGTCGGTGGTTCGTTCTGCCGTTGCTCGTCGGTTGCCTGTCGGGATGTTTCGGTCCGAAACGTCACGAGATATCCGAGATCTCGGGCGAGGGGTCCGACGTCGCGTCGGCCGAGCCGCTCTCGTTTGCCGAAACCGACTGGCCGTTCTGGCGAGGTCCGCGAGGGGACGGCCATGCCCCCTCGCAGCCTGCGGCGACCGAATGGAACGACTCGACCAACGTCGCCTGGCAGTCTGACGTGCCGGGACGAGGGCACTCGTCGCCGACCGTCGTCGGTGAACGCGTCTATCTGGCGACGGCGATCGAAACGGAGTCGCGACAGGCGGTTCTGGCCTATGACCGTGCGACCGGCGAACGACTCTGGGAGACGACGGTCCATACCGGCGGGCTCCCCGATGACGGACAGATCCATCGCAAGGCGACTCGCGCCAACAGCACCGTCGCCTTTGCCGAAGGGAGTCTGTTCGCGTCGTTCCTGAACGACGATCACGTCTGGGTCACGGCGCTCGACCTCGACGGCAACACGATCTGGCAGCGCGACATCGGTCCGTTCTCGTCGAAGTTCGGTTTCGCTCCGTCGCCGATTCCGTATCGCTCGCTGATCATCGTTGCGGCCGACAATCAGGGAGGGGGCTATCTGGCCGGACTGGATCGCGCCAGCGGCGAGATCGTCTGGCGGACGTCGCGCCCCGCACTCAGCAGCTACTCGTCTCCGCTGATTGCCGAGATCGCGGGGCGCGATCAGCTGGTGATCTGCGGTTGTCATACGGTCACGGCGTACGATCCCGCGACCGGCAAGGAGCTCTGGTCGTGCGACGGCACGGCCGAAGGGACCTGCGGAACGCCGGTGACCGACGGCACGCATGTCTTCGCGTCGGGAGGTTATCCGCAGCGCGAGACGCTTTGCGTGAAGGGAGACGGTTCGGGAGAGAAGGTCTGGTCCGAGCGGACGAAACTGTACGAGCCGAGTCTGATCGTCGCCGGCGATCATCTGTACGGCGTGACGGACGACGGCGTCGCGATGTGCTGGTCGAACGCCGACGGTCAGGTCGTCTGGCGCGAGCGACTCGGCGGTTCGTTCAGCGCTTCGCCGGTTCACTGCGACGGACGGATCTACGTGCCGAACCTGGAAGGTCAGACGATCGTCTTCGCCGCCGATCCCAAGGGGTTCCGCCTGTTGGCGCGGAACGCCTTGGGGAACGATGCCTATGCCAGCCCGGCGATCTGCGGCGGCGAGATCTTCCTGCGGATCGGCGTCGGCAACGGCGGCGATCGACGCGAGCGCCTCGTCAAGATCGCCTCGGCCGAGAACCGTTCCGCGACCGATTGATCCGCGATTCTCGAGCGTCGCGTTTTCGCTCGTGACGACTCGCGTTCCGCTCCCTGTCCCACCACCGCTCCGGAGTCACTTCGATGAGAACGTTTCCGTTCGCGCGACTCGTCCGTCTCGGTGTCGTGCTGTCGCTCGCGATGCTGACGAGCGCCGGTCGCTCCTCGGCTCAGCAGCTCCCCGATCCGGCGTCGGTCGAACCGGTGTTGTTGTTCACGGTGCCGAGTTACTGCGAAGGGGTCGTGTTCGATCACCAGGGGCGAGGCTACGTCTCGTGGGGCACGACGATCACGCAGTTCGATCTCGACGGGACCCATCGGGTCTTCGCCGAAACGGGAGCTCCGAACGGGCACAAGATCCTGGCGGACGGCACGCATCTGGTCTGCGACGCCAGTCGGCATGCGGTGCTGCATCTGTCGGCCGACGGCAAGCTCCTCGACAACGCCTCGGACGAATGCGACGGCAAGCCGCTGCGCGGACCGAACGATCTGACGCTCGATGTTCCGAACGGCGGATTCTGGTTTACCGACCCGGGTGATTCGGATCGCGAACGGCCGATCGGCACCGTGCATTACGTCGATGCCGACGGCAAGACGCATCTGGTCGATGACGGCCTCGCCTTTCCGAACGGGATCGTGCTGACGCCGGACGGCAAGAAGCTGTATGTCGGCGAGAGTCAGCGGAACCGAGTCTGGGTCTACGACGTCGTCGGGCCGGGGAAGGTCGGCGAGCGAAAGCTGCTGGCCGATCTTCCGGCCAAGGACGAATCGACCGGACAGATCGACAACCAGCCCGACGGCATGTGTCTGGACGCCGCCGGCAACCTGTATGTCGCTCACTACGGCATGCGTCAGGTGCAGGTGCTCGACCCGCACGGAAAGCTGATCGCTCGGTTTCGCGGCGGGAATCTGACGACCAGCAACGTCGCGTTCGGCGGTCCGGAACGGACGCAGCTGTTCGTGACCGGAGCGATCGGCGACGAGGCGAATCGGGGAGGGATCTTTCGCCTGGATCTGGGAGTCGCAGGACTCGAGATCCTGCCTCGCAAGTAGTCGATCCTGCGGCGCGAATCGAAACGCGGAATCGGGGAGTCGTCGCGGAAGCGGATCGTCGATTGCCGAAAAGGCTTTCGTCGTGGGCGATTGACGGCCGCGCCGTTGCGTCGGGATGATGCTCCCGTTCCGATCTTCAACCATCAGCCGAACGAGCGACTCCGATGAGCGGTCCGACCTTTCCCGACGGCAAACAGCAGCCGTTCGGTTCTCCGATGAATCCCTACGGCAACCTTCCTCCCGAGAAGAAGAGCAAGACCGGGTGGATCATCCTGGTCCTGGTACTCGTCACCTGCTTCTGCTGCCTGCCGTGTACCGGCGTTTCGATCTTCTTCTATTACATCGTCTCGCAGGCCCAGAAGCTCGAACAGCAGGCGCAGCTCGAGATGCAGAGGGCTCAGGACGAGCTGCAGGAGTCGCTGCGGCAGCTCGCCGAGTTGCCGGACGTCGGCGTACCGAACGGCGAGCGGACGCTCGAAGCCTGGAACCAGATGACGGCGATCGACACCGATCTGGCGAACGACGATGCCATCGTCGGGCTGAGCTACTGGACCGAGATGGCGCGGCGTTACGAGGGGATCGATCCGATGGGAGTCGATCTGGAACTCGTTCAGCTGCTGTTCGGCTGGCGAGGGCACGCTGCCGAAGTGAGTGCGGAAGTGACCGCGACCGCCGGACGCCTCCGCGCGCTGCCGCAGTTCGCGTTCCTCCCGCAGGAAGAGGTCCAGCAGATGGCCGAATCGTGGATCGGCGGCGAGGTGCCGGAGAACAATCTGGCCCCGCCTGACGTGACCGAAGAGATCCGTCAGCGTTTCGCGGACCTCGATGCGAAGCGACAGGTCCTGTTCGACACTCAGAACGCGCTGTCCGACACGCTCAGCGAGCGATACGGCCTGACGTTCGAGTAAGCGACTCGGTCGATCGCCGAACGAAGCACGCCCCGAGTCGTCATGTTTCGACTCGGGGCGTTTCTTTTTGACGGATCATCGACGGCTGCCGCGTTCGGTCATGTTCCCGGCTTCGCGGTCGAGCCGCCGTCGGTCGCCGGGACCGTCGTCCCCGGCCGCGCTCCCTGATACAGACTCGACGCAATCAGCAGCAGGATCGTCAGCGGAAGAAGCACGACGAGGATCACCCACTGCATCTGGGCTCCCGCCACCGCATCCCGCGCATTGACGACCAGGTAGGTCGTATAGACGACGTAGTGGAACAGGAAGAGCCCTCCCTCCCACCGCTCGATCGCCTGACCGGTGAAGAAGATCGGGACACAGGCAAGCGCCACCGCGACCATCATCGGAACGTCGAACTCGCGAGCCGCGGGGGCGATGGCGATCCCTGCGGGAGCAAGCATGCCTGCCAGACCGAGCACGCAGGTGATGTTGAAGATGTTGCTGCCGACGACGTTGCCGATGGCGATGTCGGTCTTGCCGCCCAGCACCGCGCCCACCGACACCGCCACCTCGGGCGCGCTGGTGCCGAAGGCGACGATGGTCAGCCCCACCACCAGCGGCGAGATGCCGAAGGACAACGCCAGCTTCGACGCACCACGCACCAGCAGCTCGGCGCCGGCGACCAACGCGACCAGCCCGGCCAGGAAGGCGAGCAGCGTCATGCGGGGCCCGAGCTCAGTGATCGCCGCCGCGCCGGGTGTGCGGCATCAGCCGGTCGGTGGCGGCGATGGCCAGCGCCGACAGCAGGAAGGTGACGTGGATCAGCGTCTGCCAGAGCAGCACCTTCTCGGTGTAGTTCTCGGCATTGATGAAGGTCTTCAGCAGGTGGATCGAGCTGATGCCGATGATCGCGGTGGCCAGCTTGACCTTCAGCACCGACGCCTTCACGTGGCTCAGCCACTCGGGCTGGTCGGGGTGGCTTTCCAGGCGCATGCGCGAGACGAAGGTCTCGTAGCCGCCGACGATCACCATCACCAGCAGGTTGGAGATCATCACCACGTCGATCAGGCCCAGCACCAGCAGCATGATCTGCTGCTCGCCCATCGACGGCGCGTCGTGCAGCAGGTGCCACAGCTCCTTGCCGAACAGGAACACGTACACGCCCTGGGCCACGATCAGGCCCAGGTACAGCGGCAGCTGCAACCAGCGCGAGGCGAAGATCAGCGCCGGCAATGGCTTCAGGCGGCGGGGGACGGGCTGGGTCATGGCGGATGCGCTGCGCTGCGGTTGCGGGACGGCGCAGGGTAACGATCAGCCCGCAGGCTGCCAAGCGGGGTCGGGCGGGCGGGATAGGTGGCGCCGGTCGGCCCCGCCCATCCCGCCTCCCCTGCGGCACTCAGCGATGCGGGACGGTGAACAGGATCCAGCCGTCGCGCCGCGCGACCTCGGTGCCGCCGGTCTCGTGGATGAACAGCCTCGGATCGGTCCCGGGCGGGCAAGCGACCAGGTCGGCCCCCGCGCCCATGAACTGGCCGGTGAACGCGCTTTCGCCGGCTCGGCGGCACAGGTCGCCCTCGCTGCGGAAGCCGGCCCCGAACAGCGGGATGTCGGCTGGCGGACGCGCCGCGCTGCCCGGATGGCTGATGGAAGGGCCGCCGCTCGAGCAGGATGCGAGCAGCAAGACGGCGGGCAGCGCAAGAGCGAGGAGCAGGCGCATCTGGAACCTCCGGGTGGGATGAAAGTACCGGCGAACCCGATGGTCCGCGGGCTTCCATCTGAGCACGCCCAAAACTTCAGCGTCAATCCGGGCCGGGATCCCGGATCAGGGCTGCGGCTTCAGCTCGAATTCCTTCGGCGGCTCCGTGCCCAGCAGGTGCTCGACGAAGTAGTCCCAGCGCCGGCGCATCACGTAGTTGTTGTCCGCACCGAAGGCATGGCGCGCGTGCGGCAGCAGCAGCAGGTCGAAGTCCCTGTTCGCCTTCACCAGCGCGTCGACCACCTGCAGGGTGGACTGCACCGGGACGTTGTCGTCCATCATCCCGTGGATCAGGAACAGCTTGCCCTGCAGGTGCTGCGCCTGCGAGGCGTTGTCCTGGCCGGTGTAGTTGCTGGTGCCGTCGGGCTGCTTCTGCAGCAGGCCGTGGTAGCGCTCGGCCCAGTCGTCCTCGTAGGTGAGGTTGTCGTGGTTGCCGGATTCGGCGATCCCGACCTTGTACACCCCGGGATAGCGGAACATCGCCGCGGCGGTGGCGTTGCCGCCGCCGGAATGGCCCCACATGCCGGCGCGGGCGGTATCGATCCACGTATGGCGTTCGCCCAGCTGCTTCAGCGCCGCCACCTGGTCGGGCAGGGTGTTGTCGGCCATGTCGCCGTACCAGGTGTCCTGGAAGGACTTGCTGCGCATCGGCGTGCCCATGCCGTCCACGGCGACGACGACGAAGCCCAGTTCCGCCAGCGCCTGGTGGTCGCGGTGCGCCGGCGCGAAGCTGCGCGAGCGCACCGAGCCGACCTGCGGGCCGGGATAGATGTAGGTGACGATCGGGTACTTCTTCGATGGATCGAATCGGGAAGGCTTGAACATCAGCCCGTACAGGTCGGTCCTGCCGTCGCGCGCCTTGACCGTGAACCGCTCCGGCGGCACCCAGCCGGCGGCCCGCAACCGGGACAGGTCGGCACGCGCGATCTCCGCGACCTGCGCGCCTTCGCTGTCGCGCAGCACCGCCACCGGCGCGGTATCCACCGTCGAATGGACGTCGACGAAATACCTGCCGTCCTGCGAGAAGTGGGCGGCGTGGTTGGCGTCCTCCGGGGTCAGCAGCCGCACCCGGCCGTCATCCAGGCCGACCTTGTAATAGTGGACGAAGTACGGATCGCGCCCCGGCTCCCGGCCCACGCCGCTCAGCCACAGCGTGCGCGACTCCGGATCCAGGCGGGCGATGCCGGCCACATTCCATTCGCCGTGGGTGACCTGGCGTTTCGGTTCGCCGGTGGCCAGGTCGTGCAGGTACAGGTGGCCCCAGTCGGACTTCTGGCTGAACCAGAGGAACTCGCCGCTCTCCGGCAGATAGCGCCAGTTCGCCGAAGCCAGCGCCGGCGCGCTCTGGTACTGCGTGGCCACGGTCTCCTCGTACACGTCGCGGACCTCGCCGGTGGCCGCGTCGGCCACCCGCAGCCGCGCCGACTTGTGCCCGCGATCGGTGCTGACGAAGGCCAGGGTCTTGCCGTCCGCGGCCCATTGCACGTCCTCCCAGCCGTTGTCGCAGACCAGGTCGTCGCTGCAGGTGGAACGGTGCGGGTCCGGCGGCATGCGCAGGCGCACGGTCCGCGGCGCGGCGCCGGACAGGTCGATCACCACCCGTTCGATCATGGTGACGTCCTCGTCGCCGGCGAACGGGTACTTCCATTGCTCGACCCTGGGCGCGCCGACATTGGTGCCGACCATCGTCATGGTCCGGGTCTTGCGCTGGTCCTGCTGGAAGCTGGCGATCTTCCGCCCATCCGGCGACCACGCCACGATGGCGTTGTCGGTGTGCTTCCAGCCGGCGTTGTCGGTGGCGTAGCCGTAGTCGGGCGCGCCGTCGAAGGTGAGCTGGGTCTCCTGGCCGCTGGACAGGTCGCGCAGCCACAGGTTCCAGTCGCGGACGAAAGCCGCGCGGCTGCCGTCGGGCGAGGCCGCGCCCGGTTCCTTGCCGGATTCGGGCTTGTGCACCGCGGTGCATTCGCGGGCATCGCACCGGAATTCGGCACCCGTGGACAGGGACACCACCAAGCCGCCGCCGTCCAGGCGCACCCCAGCCACCGGCAGGCGGGCGGGATCGGCGGGGTGGCCCTTACCGCGGCCGGACCGGTCGATCGCGGCGGCCAGGGCTTCCGCATCGAACGCCGTCGCCGGTTCGCCACCGGGATCCAGGCGCAGGAAATCGACCTTGCCGCCGCCGGACCGCTGGTACACCACGCTGCCGTCGTCCAGCCAGCCCAGCACCCGCACCAGCCCATCCACCAGCGGCGTGGTGCGCTCGCCCAGCATGCTCGCCGCGCGCGCATAGTCGGCTGCGGTCACCTGCGCCGCCGCCGTTCCCGCCATGCCGGCAACGACGCCGGCCATCAGCGCCACCCCCAGCCAATGCCGCATCCGTTTCGCATCACCCCGCCCCATCGTCCGTTCCCGTCCACGCGGCATGCCCACGCACGCCCCGATGCTAGCGTGGGCGGAAGGGACCGGCACCTGCCGGAAGCTGGGTCGACCGCCTCCCGCTACGGCTGCGGCGGCACCCAGATCGCGACCCCGGCGGCCTTCTTCTGCTGGGTCGGGATGCCGATGCCGATGCCGCCACCGACGTTCCCGCCCCAGCTGCCGGCACCGACCGACATGCTTGCCGGACCGGTGGACGACCCCACCCCGATCAGGACCACACCGTTGGCGCCAAGCGCAGCGGCCTCGCGCTTGAGCCGCTCCACCGCCGCATCGGTCTGGCCCTGGGTGCCGAAGCCGATCGCGCTGGAGGACTCGAGTTGGGCGATTTCCTGCGACCCCGGCGGCACCGAGGCATAGACCTGCACCTGGGCGGGGTCGATCGGCGGACGCGCCTGGCCGACCATGATCTTGGAGGAGCCGGCGCAGCCGGCAAGGGCCAGCACGGCGGCAAGGGCGATCTGCGGGCGCATGGCGATCCTCCGGCATTCGGCGATGGAACCGGCGCACATGATCCCCTTCCCGGGGTGAACCGGCCGACAATCCGGCGCACCCGGCCGGCCGGGCGACCCGCAATCCCGGCCCGCCCGGTGCCGCGGCGTATCATGTGCCGCTGGATCGACCGGAGTCGCCATGAGCTTTCCCCATGTCCGCCTGCGGCGCATGCGCCGCGACGAATTCTCGCGCCGGCTGATGCGCGAGCACGTGCTCACCGCCAATGATCTGATCTACCCGGTATTCGTGCACGAGGCACAGGGCCGCGCGCCGGTGCCATCAATGCCGGGGGTGGAACGGCTGTCGATCGACGAGTTGCTGCGGGTGGGCGAGCAGGCGCTGGAACTGGGGGTGCCGGTGCTGGACCTGTTCGGCGTGCCGGACCCGGCGGCCAAGACCGCCGACGGCCGCATCGCCTGGGACGAGGACGGGATCGTGCCGCGTGCGGTCCGCGCGCTGAAATCGCGCTTCCCCGAGCTGGGAGTGATGACCGACCAGGCCCTGGACCCCTACACCACCCACGGCCAGGACGGGCTGATCGATGCGGACGGCTACATCCTCAATGACGCCACCATCGAGGCGCTGGTGAGGCAGTCGCTGGCCCATGCCGCGGCCGGCGCCGACATCCTCTCGCCCAGCGACATGATGGACGGCCGCATCGGCGCGATCCGCGAGGCGCTGGAGCACGCCGGCTTGGTCAACACCCGGATCCTGTCCTACGCGGCCAAATACGCCTCCTCGTTCTACGGCCCATTCCGCAGCGCGGTCGGCAGCGCCGGGAGCCTGGGCAAGGGCAACAAGTACACCTACCAGATGGACCCGGCCAATGCCGACGAGGCCCTGCGCGAAGTCGAGCTGGACATCGCCGAGGGCGCGGACATGGTCATGGTCAAGCCCGGCCTGCCCTACCTGGACGTGATCCGGCGGGTGAAGGACGCCTTCGGCGTGCCCACCTTCGCCTACCAGGTCAGCGGCGAGTACGCGATGCTCAAGGCCGCCGC
>DMPQ01000024.1 GCA_003455945.1 Planctomycetaceae bacterium | reverse complement strand
CATCGCGCCGATCGAGGCGATCAGGACCGCGCCGGCTCCGATGTCCAACGCGTCTCGCACGAACGGGTTCGTTTCGCGAGTCACCGCGCGGCTGAGCGTTTCGATCGACGAGTTCAGCAGTTCGACCGCCATCACCGCGGCGACGCTCGACAGGACGATCGCCCATCGCCACGCTTCGATCTCGAGCCAGAGCGCGACGCCGCAGGCGAGCAGCGCCGTCGGCAGATGAACGCGGAAGCTCTCGGTGTGCAGGATGCCGATCGCTGCGCCGCGAAACGCGCAGCGGAACTTCGCGAACCAGTCGCGGTGGACGAAGCGATCGGTGAACGTCGCCTCGCGCTCGGACTTGCGTCGATCGGGACCGCGCTCGCGTCGCATGCGAGACCCTCTCATTCCAGACCGCGCGAGCCGGGGGGCGGGATTTCGATCCCCTCGATCTGTCCGCGACTGGCGCGAGCCAGGAATCGCGGTTCGATCGCGAAGATCGCGCCGACGTTGCCGCGACTGGCGTCCGCTCGCAGACCGAACCGCAACAGGAACGACTCGCCGACCCGCGTGAACGAGATCGTCTGGCCGATGTTGCCGGTCGGTCCGAAGTCGACCGATCCGCCGGCCGACGCGAGCCACTTTTCGCTCATCCGATACGAGAACGAACCGCTCAGGATGTTCGCCGTCAGCGGCCCTTCGATGCTGCGGAAGCCGATGTACAGGTTGCCGGTCTCGGGGCGCCCCGTCAGCATTCCGACGCTGACCGTGCGCAAGCCGTCGGCAAACAGATCGGCCGACGCATCGCTGAGCAGCGTCAGGCGATCGCCGACATGCCAGCGGAAGCGCGCGTCGAGCAGACCGATGCTCTCGCCGAAGTTGTCGCGAGTCGCTTCGGGGAACCAGGTCGCGCCGACGTCGAACGTGATCCAATCGATGATCCGCTGATCTCCCGGACGACCGCGTTTCGTCTGCCAACGCTGATCCAGACTGAATCGCCAGGCGAGCAGGTCGTCGGCCAGATCCCAGGTCGGACTCGTCACGTTCCCCTGCGTGTTCGAGCGGAACGCGTAGTTCCGTTCGTCGAACCGGAGCGGTACGTCCCCGCCGGGAAGTCCGCCGAAGGTGTCGAAGAAGAACCGCCGACGGAACGCCTCCTGCGAGTCGTCGTCCAGGTTGTCGTAGAGCGGCATGTCCGCCAGGTCGGCACTCGCATCGGCCCAGTGCAGGTCCGAATCGAGACTGATCTTGTGAGCCAGCCCGTCGACGTTGAACAGCTCGCTCCGGACCGTCGGATCGACCTTCCAGAACGGCAGACTCGTCCTCAGTCCGAGCTGACCGTACAGCCGAGTCAGATCGTCTCCCGTCAGGTCGTTGCCGTAATAGGTCGCGTCGCCCAAGCCGTAGAACGCCAGTCGGACTGGGCCCGCCTGGAACGGAAATTCGATCTGCTGTCGCGTTCCGATCCGAGCCCCCTCGACGTCGTTCTCCCACGCGAGCGGATCGAACTTGCCGAGATCGACCGGATTGGTCGGCGCCTCGGCCGGCTTCAGTCGCGCGTAACCGGCACTCGTCCGTCCGGTCCAGACGAGCGCGTCACCGAGAATCGGTTGGCCGATCACGGAGTAGTCCAGACGCGGAAGCCACTCGGTCTGCGCGAAGAAGTCGTTCAGGCGATAGTCGGCGTTGACCGAGAACTGACGGTTCGCGGTATTGCGGAGCAGCTCGATGCCGGTCGACTGGTCCTTGTTCCGATCCCACTCGCGCTCGTAGTACTGTTCGAGGAAGTTCCGATCGCTGATCAGTCCCGCCTCGGCGGTCAACTGCCATCCCGAATCGAATCGCTGACGGTGCTGACCGAGCACGCGGTAACGGAACTCCTCTTCGAGCGGCACGGTGCGCCGATCCTGGCCGAGATTGTCGGTCCCGTTGTCGTCGATTCCCCAGGCGTCGATCCGGCCGGCATACGGCCCCGGAATGCCGAACAGAT
Organism: Planctomycetaceae bacterium; assembly: GCA_003455945.1. Lineage (GTDB taxonomy): Bacteria > Planctomycetota > Planctomycetia > Pirellulales > Pirellulaceae > UBA11682. The sequence continues at coordinate 2,890 of DMPQ01000024.1, read as the reverse complement.
CACGACGATCCCAGGTGAACTCGGTCCCCAAGCCGAAGCCGCGCTGCGACATCCAGTCGGCGGTGAAGTTCCAATCGGTCCCTTCCGGTCGATCGCGGATCCCCAGCAGCTGATACAGATCCCAGTCGGTCAGCACCTGGGTCCCGAAGACGCTGTCGTTCTTGACGCTGATCTGCTCCAGGTAGTACGTCGGATCGGCCAGGTCGTTGGTCAGCACGGGCCAGTAGAAGATCGGTACGCCGCCGACGTACACGAAGTTGTTGCGACTCTCGGTCAGATACTGATGGCGAGTCAGCGGCATGCCGGTCGCGGGATCGTAGGCGCGCGTGCCGGTGAACGGATCGAGACGCGGGATCTGATCGTGCGTCACCTGCACGTCCCCCGTCTGTACCCAGTAGGTCGGATAGCCGAGGCGGCTGGAGGTGACCGCGGCGTCGTACGCGCGGAAGGTACGCTGATCGAGCTGCTGAAGGATTTCGGCCTTCATCCGCAGCAGGCCGTCGAAGCCGTCGACCGGCGACAGCACCTCGGCGTTCAGGATCGTGCCGCGGCGGAAGTTCGCGTCGTAGTACAGGTAGTCCGCATAGATCACCCGCTCGCCCGCCGCGAAGACGATGTTCCCTTCCAGGTAGAACTCCCAGCGCTGCCCACCGAGACTCCCCGACGGAGATTCGATCAGTTCGGCGAGCGGTCGCGTCCAGGCGACTCCCCGGTCCGCCATCAGCACGACCTGTTCGACGTCGGCCAGCCCTCCCTGCAGCTGCGAGAACGAGGGGCTCTCGACCGTGATCCGAATCCCTTCGTCGAAGACCCAGACGTTCTCCGTGCCGTCGGCGGAGGAACGCGAGCTGATGTTCGGTCGCCCGCCGTTTCGCCCGCCGAAGCGAACGCTCGCCTGGACGTTCGCCGGATCGTTCGGAGCGACCATCGGAGCGGCCGGAGCGCCGAGACCGGCCCCCGGGGAGCTCGGCATCGCCCCTCCCGGCGGCAGCACCGGAGGTTCGGTCGGCAGCGTGCCGGGAAGCGTCTGAGGGAACTGGACCGGCGCGACCTGATCGTCGAAGCGAGCGGTCATCGCGCGGCGGGCGCGATCGAGCATCGGGATCGCCGCCACATCGACCGGTGCCGTCGGAACGACGCTCATCTCGACCGAATGGAGCGACTGAAAACGGCCGAACCAGTCGGTCGATCGATACCGATTGCGAGTCGTGCGCGCGTCAGGATCGTCCGGGCCGAATCGGACCTCGACTGCCCCTTCCAGATAGACGAGGACCTTGGTCGGCTGCTGCAGATACGGATCACCCTGATCGACCCAGACGATCGCCTCGGAGCCGGTCGCATCGACCTCTCCCTGACGAATCGAAACGCCGCCGATCAGATGCCAGACGTCATAGACCCCTTCGCGCCATCGCTCGGCAGTGCGCGCCGAAACGAGAACCGGTCGCTCGACCGCCTGTTCCGGCAGCTCGATCGACGGGCTCGATCCGATCCTCGCCGAACCTGCGGAGACGCTGCTCGTGTTGTCGGCCGCCGGACTCGTGCCGGTCCGAATCGACGATCGCTCGGACGGTTCCTGCCAGGGGCCTTGAGCGGCGGCGAGCGAGGCGAGGCCCGAAAGCAGAGCGAGTGCGGCCGTCGCGGTCGACAATAGCGCCACGAACCGGGCTCGCTCGGCCTGAGGCCGGCGCGCACCGCGATCCCTGAGGATCATGCGGGCTCGGTTCGAGCGGCTGCCTCCCTGCATGCACGACTCGCCAGCGAAGTTGTCGGTCGTCGGAGTCTGCCGACGCCGGGAACGTCCCGAATCGCGCAGTCCGCGACTCGGCCCGACCGTCAAGCGGGGCGGAGTATAGGAGCGGGTCCGAAGGGGACCAAGGTCAAACGACGCTAGCAAGCAGGCCGTTTCGCGATCCTTGCGCCGTTCGGACTGAAGTCGTCCGGCCGACCGCTCGAATCGGGGCGGTCAGAAGCGCCGCGCCTGAGGTTTCGCCCTCCGCCGCCCCGCTTCGGCCCCCCTCCCTGTCTGCCGCATCGCGCGGTTTCCTGATAAGATCGCCCCTTTGCCACGGGAGCGACCGACTCCGCCCCCGATCATGGGAACCGTTCGAGAGACCTTCGGCATGGGACGCGATTTCGAGAACCGCAAGCACGCGATCTTCAAGACCGCGTCGGTGAAGTCCAAGCTCTACTCCAAGTACGGCAAGCTCCTGTTCGTCGCGGCGAAGAACGGCGTCCCCGATCCCGACCTGAACGCGGCGCTCAAGAACACGATCGAGCGGGCCAAGAAGGAACAAGTCCCCTCGCACGTCATCGAACGGGCGATCGACAAGGCCAAGGGGAACGCCGGCGAGGACTACGTCGTCGCGCGGTACGAGGGCTACGGTCCCGGCGGCTGCACGGTCGTCGTCGACTGTCTGACGGACAACCACAACCGGACCATCTCGGAAGTCCGGAACTGCTTCACCAAGACCGGTTCGAAGCTCGGAGCGGCCGGCTCGGTTCTCCATTCCTATGACCATCTGGCTCTCTTCTCGTTCCCCGGCACCGATGCCGATGCGGTGCTCGAGAAGATGCTCGAAGCCGAAGTCGACGTCGACGACGTCCAGTGCAACGACGGCAAGATCACCTTGTCCGCTCCCGCCAGCGAGTTCTTCAAGGCGAAGACCGCGCTGGTCGCCGCCTTTCCCGACATCGATTTCGAGACGCAGGAGATCACCTACCTGCCGCAGGCGAACAAGGAGCTCTCGGGAGACGACGTCCCGATGTTCGAGAAGTTCATCAACATGCTCAACGAGTGCGAGGACGTGCAGGAGATCTACCACAACGCCATCCTGCCGAAGTGATGCCCCCGTCGGACGCGTTGCCGCTGACGTAGGCCCGCGTCGGCCCC
>DMPQ01000378.1 GCA_003455945.1 Planctomycetaceae bacterium | reverse complement strand
CGCGCGCGATGAGCCGCATGACTTCGAGTTCGCGCGCCGAGAGGCGATCGAGTTCGTCGACGGCGTCGAAGCGGCCTTGCTCGACGAAGTGATCTGCCCGATCTGCGGCGATCCGATCGGACACGATCTGGTCTACTGCGGCAGCTGCAAGACGCCGCATCATCGCGAGTGCTGGGAATACAACGGCCGCTGCGCCACGTTCGCCTGCGGCCAGGAACGCTACCGGATTCCCGAGGTCGCGCGCCGCCCGGATGAGGTCGATCGCCGCGAATCGGATGGCCGCGACAACGATGCCGCGCGCTCGGTGCATTCTGCCGATGCGTCCGCCGGTCAGTCGGCGTCTTCGAACGACAAGGTCGACGCGAACGATGCGGGATCGAACGTGAAGCCGTGATGGACGACGGCGGCGAAGGCGATCCGCCATTCGTCTCCGGCAGCGACCGTCACTTCGCTCGCCTCGCCGCCGGCAAGCGATCGGCGACCGAACGGGTTGGCGACGAGCAGCCCGTAGTCGCGATTGTGCCACCAGCTCGCGCGAAAGTTGTCGGGCGACGGAATCAGCGTGATCCCGACCGGCTCCCCCTCGACGATCCCCGACACGTCGCACCAAGCCGCCTCTTGTCCCCGAGTCGCGGCGGCGCCGATCTTGCCGGCCGCACTGACGATCGTCCCGCCCCCCTGCTCCGTCAGTTCGCTCGACGTCCGAACGCCGAAGCCCATCTCTTCCTGATCGCCGAAGGTCAGCGGCTTGTTGCCGGCGACGAACACGCCTTCCCAGATCAGCATCCAACCGTCGTCGATCGCGCGGACGGCACAGTGATGAGTCAATCGTCCGAGTTCGTTGCCGTCGGCATCGATCAGTCGCGTTCGCTGAGCGAATCGCACCTGACCGTCGACCACCTCCGGTTCGCGCTCGAAATCGACATGCTCCATCCGTCCGCCGTTGCGCCAGAAGTCGGCGCCGCCGAGGTCGCCGAAGCCGAGCCAGACTCCCGGATGCATGGTGTCGTGATCGACGGCATCCGCCGGAGCGGTCGGCGGGTGTCGACGCGTGACGAGTTTCCCGTTTGCCGTTCTCAGATTGGCGAAGTACGGCCTCAGGATCGTCTCGTCGGCAAAGACGTACTGCGTCACCGGAAAGCCGCCGACCTTGATCGTCAGGCGGTCGGCCCCTCGTTCGACCGCGATCGGTTCATCGGCTGCTTGGGCCGTCGGCGGAACGAGTGCCGTGACCGCAAGGAGCAGAACGGAAGCGAGCGACCAGCGCGTCGAGCGGCAAGTAACGGGACTCATCGACGGATTCCTTCTGAAGTGGGCCATGAACGGGGCGAGGCGCATCGGTTCGACGGCGACGACTGCTGTTGACTGCAGACGACAACGGATCGCAAGCTGCGATTACGGTTCGAGCATCGGTGGTTGCTTCAGGCGGACGGGGGCATGATGGGGCCCGACGACCAATGTTCGGCGAGTTGCCGGAGCAGCGGATCGATCGTCTGAGGCTGCAGTCGCAGTTCGGGAGTCCACGTGAACCATCGGTAATCGGGATGCTCGGTCGGACGGATCGGCGTGTCGGGGACGACGAGCCAGGCGAGGCCGATGCGGACTTCCTTCAGCACCGTCCGCCCCGGTTCCCCTCGCTTCGCCACGCGGTAGCGAGTCACGAACTCGAACGTATCGTCCGTTCGCAGCAGCTCGCGAGCGAGCCCGGTCTCTTCCTCGGTCTCGCGCATCGCCGTCTCGCGCAGCGACTCTCCCGGTTCCGCATGTCCCTTGGGCAAGTCCCAGCGGTCGGCATGACGCATCAGCAGCAGTTCGACTCGTCCCTCGGACGTTCGCCGAGCGATGAGCATGCCGGCGGCAAAGACTTCGGCGGGCTCGCCCTGCGCGCCGAGCGGCGAGTCGGAACGGGGCATCTCGGAGTCGCTCGGAACGATCGAGGCGGATCGAGGCGAAGGACGGTTGTCGTCGGACGGAAACATGAAACGATGACCTCGTCGTTTCGGAGAGCGGCGGTCGTCGGGGAGGCCGCGTCGGCCGACCAGGCCTCGGGAAATCGAAGCGGCGGGAGCGAGGGCGAATGAAAATCTACACGCGGCGCGGCGACGACGGGACTACCGGACTGTTCGCCGGGAGTGCCGTCGGCAAGGAATCGTCGCGGATCGAAGTGCTCGGCGATCTGGACGAACTGAACTCGGTGATCGGGACGGCGCTGTCGTTCGGAGCGGAGCCGACGGTGGCCGATGACCTGGCGCGCATTCAGCGCGACCTCTTTCGTTTGGGTGCCGAAGTCGCGTCGCTCGATCCGGTGCGGGCAGGGACCGCGACATTGAGCGAGTCGGACGTCGAGCGGTTGGAACGGGAGATCGATCGGCGCGAGGAAGAGCTGGAACCGTTGCGGGCGTTCATTCTGCCCGGAGGCTCGCCGGGTGGGGCGATGCTGCACCTCGCGAGATCGGTCGCCAGACGGGCCGAACGCTCGCTCGTCGCGCTTGCCGGCGAGGTGCGCCGAGCGTCGTCCGATCCGGCGGCCGGAGCGCCGATCCGACCGGTGACGCTGGCCTACCTGAATCGACTGGCCGATCACCTGTTCGTCGCGGCGCGTCGACAGAACCTGGCCGACGGGCGCGACGAGACGCGGTGGTTGCCGGGAAGCGAGACGAACGGCTGAGTGGACGGAGCGGAGGCGTCGCGAGCGGCCCGTGTCGGGTCGAGCGAAACCCTTCGACATTCCCGTTCCGGCGACGTCTCGGCTCCCGTTTACTTCACTGTCGGCGGTCGCTAGTCTGAGGCGCGGAGTCAGCAGCGTAGTCGGCAACGTCGGATGCGCCACGCCGATGATTGCGCGGGGCAGTTCGACGACCGCCGGCGCATCGGCGCTTCGCAAGACTCAAGCTGGGAGAATCGGGAATGAAGAAGGTCGAGGCGATCATTCGGCATTTCAAGCTCGAAGACGTCAAGAATGCCCTGGCGGCTCATGGGATCGACGGGATGACGATCACCGAGGTCCGAGGTTTCGGCCGCCAGAAGGGTCACACCGAGATGTATCGGGGGACCGAATACGCCGTCGACTTCGTTCCGAAGGTCAAGGTCGAAGTGGTCTGCCAGGACACCGATCTGGACAAGGTGATCGACACCGTCATGTCGACCGCTCAGACCGGACAGATCGGCGACGGCAAGATCTTCGTGACGGCGCTCGAGCAGGCGGTCCGGATCCGCACGGGCGAGAAGGGACCGGACGCCATCTGATCGTGTCGCGCTTCGCATCCCGTCCTGTTCGTTCGAGGCCACCTTCGCGTGGCCTTTCTTTTGCCCGGTCCGCGGGACGAGGCACGGCGGGCGTTCGTTTCGCGCCGATTCGCCGGGGAGTGGCCGGATGAGTCAGCCGGGATTGCGAAATCCGGCGCTTCTGGCCAAGGGGGCTCTGTCGGAGTTCCGCCGGTCACTCGGGGCGCGGCACGAAGCGGGCGAGAACCCGCTCGAGCTGGCCAAGGACTTCACCTCGTTCGTCGAGCGGACGATCGCCGAACTCGCCGAAGCGACCGTCAGCGCGGTTCCGCTCCCGCCGCATCAGTCCCCCGGCGGCGAACTGCCGGTGACGATCGTCGCCATCGGCGGTTTCGGTCGGGGTGATCTGGCTCCCTACTCGGATATCGATCTGCTGATCCTGATCGATCCGGATCGCGAAGAGGAGCTGCGCCCTTGGGTGCGTCGCTTTTCGCAGGATCTGTACGACGCCAATCTTCAGCCCGCCATCAGCGTGCGGGATCCTCGCGAGGCGTGTCAGAGCGCACTGCGCGACGCCACGATCTACACGTCGATGGTCGAGGCGCGACGCGTCTGGGGCGGATCGCTCCGCTTCGAGTCGTTCCGGCTGAGGTTCTCGCGTCTGGCCCGGCGGCGCGGGCACGCGCTGATCGAGGCGGCGCTCGCCGCTCGCCGCGAGGAGCGATCGAAGTACGGCGAGACGGTCTATCTGCTCAGTCCCAACGTCAAGCGATCGCGCGGAGGACTGCGCGACCTGCAGCTGGTGCGCTGGGTCGGCTTCGCGCGCTACGGCACCTGCGATTACGCAGCGCTCGCGAATCAGGGAGCGTTGTCGGTTACCGATCTGGGACAGATCGAGGCGGCGCATCGCTTCCTGCTCAAGGTCCGATTCGAACTGCACCTGCGGGCCGGCAAGGGGCAGGATCAGCTGACGCGCGAAGAGCAGGTACGGATCGCTCAGCGGTTCGGTTATGCGGCGGAGCCGGGGGTGCTGCCGGTCGAGCGATTCATGACCGACTATTTCGAGAACACCAGTCAGGTGCGGTACGTCGCCGCGAGTTTCGTCGAGACGGCTCGTGCCCGGTTCGGACTGCGTCAGATCGTCGGTCCGGTCTTCAGCTTCAACGTCGGAGGCGACTTTCGGGTCGGAGCGGTGCACGTCACGGCGACGCGCCAGGGGCTTCGCAAGATCCAGTCGGATCTGGTCGAGGTGCTGCGGCTGATGGACTTGGCCAGTACCTACGATCGGCGCATCGACCACTCGACCTGGACGGCGGTCCGCGAGGCGATGAACGGAACGACCGTGATCGCATGGACGCCGGAGGTCGCGCGGCGTTTTCTGGCGATCCTGGCCGAACCGAGACGGCTCGGCGATCTGCTGCGGCGGCTGCACGAACTCCGTGTGCTCGAGAAGATCGTTCCGGCCTTCCGCCGCGCCCGCTGCCTGCTGCAGTTCAACGAGTATCACAAGTTCACGGTCGACGAGCACTGCATCCGTGCGGTCGAGATCGCGGCGGGGCTGGCAGGAGCCGAGGGGACGACGGCGGGAGTCTATCGCCAGATTCGGCGCCCGCAACTGCTTCACCTGGCGCTGCTGCTGCACGATGTCGGCAAGGGGGACGAACGGGATCACAGCATCGTCGGCGAGGAATTGGCCGAGCAGACCTGCATCCGATTGGGAGTCGACTTCGAAGGGACGACGAAGGTCCGGTTCCTGGTTCGCCATCACCTGAAGATGGCTCACCTGGCGCTCTGGCGCAACATCAACGACGATGCGGTCGTCGCCGGATTCGCGGCCGAAGTCCCGGACGTCGACACGCTCCGGATGCTCTACATCCTGACCTACGCCGACCTGGCGGCGGTCGGTCCGGAAGTGCTCAACGTCTGGAAGGTCGACCTGCTGACCGAACTCTATCTGCGGACCTTCAACCAGCTGACCGGCAAGGCGAATCGTGACGCGTCGTTCGACGACAAGGCGCGACTGCGGCTCGAAGCGTCCGATCGACTGGCGGTCGCGGAGCCGAGCGATTGGCGACGTCGAGCGCTCGATCGGATCCCCAACTCGTTTCTCGAACAGCTGGATGTCGCCGGTCTGCTCGAGCGGCTCGAGAGCTGGCGTCAGGTGACCGAAGACCAGCCGCGCATCGCGCTCCGTCCGTTGGAACGCTCGGATTGCGACGAACTGGTGATCGCGGCGGTCGATCGACCCAAGTCAGGTTTCTTTCATCGGACGACCGGCACCCTGACGAGCATGCGGTTCGAGATCCTCTCGGTCGATGCGGTCGATCTGCCCGACGGCAAGATCGCCAACCGCTATCTGATCCGGGACCTCGAGGGACGAGGCGAGACGGCCGAGGCGCGGCGCGAAGCGTGTCGCGATCGGATCCGGCGAGTCCTGATCGATCCGACCGAGCGTCCCCCCGCGTTCAAGTCGATCTGGCGCCCGCAACGCACTTCCTTGGTGACCGCCAGCCACCGTCCGCCGTCGCGCGTGAAGATCGACAACGAGACGGCCGAGGGGATGACGATCATCGACGTCTTCACCTCGGACCGGACCGGCCTGCTCTACGGCGTCTCGCGAGTCATCTTCGAACTGGGGCTCGAAGTCCGCTACGCCAAGATCGGCACGCATCTGGATCAGGTGGTCGACGTCTTCTATGTCACCGACGAGCAAGGGGGAAAGATCACCGATCCCGAGCGACTTCGCGCCGTCGTCGACGCCCTGATGGCGTTTCTGGAATCGCTCGGCGACGAACCGTGAGGGCAAAGGATCGGAGGGAACGGAGCGATCGGTCACGGTCGTAGCGGGAACTCCTCGCGCGGGTGATCGAATCCGCTCGGCGCCTTTGGAATTGTCCCCCTCGATCGACTATCGTGGAGACGCGGTGCTTGGTCGACTCGCGACCCGCACCGGAGCGACTTCGCGAGAGAGCGATTCATGGCATTGACCGTCGAATGCAGCAAGTGCCGCGGCAAATTCGCGGCTCCGGAAAGTCTGATCGGCAAGCAGGTCCGTTGCCCGAGCTGCGGGAACGTGATCACGGTCGCCGGCGCGGCCCCTGCTCCCGCTCGCTCTCCCTCTCCACCCGCTCCCTCTCGCCCTGCCGCCGCTCCGACTCCGGCACGCATGCAGCGTTCCGCTCCGGCGGCGCCGCGTCCCGCATCGAATCCGAACGACCCGCTCGGTTTGGGCTCGCTGGGAGCGACTCCGGGAGCCCGAATGCCCGGGGCGCCTCAGCGACCGGGACCGGGCTACGCCGGCTACGGCCAGCCGGCGCCGTCACGGTCGGGAACCTCCTGGCCGCTGATCATCGGCCTGATCGTCGGTGGCGGCGGATTGTTGCTGATCGGTCTGGTCGTGGTCGTCGCGCTGATCATCTATTCGTCGAGCGGCGGCGGCGATGACGATTTGGCTCAGGTCGATCCGATCGGCGAGGTAGCCGAGCCGGTCGTGCCGTTCGTTCCGCCGGTCACGCCGAGCCCTGCTCCGAACGTTCCGCCGGCGAATCCGGGAGTCTCTCCCGGTTCGGCACTCGGCCNNCCCGCCGATGCCGAATCCGAACCTCCCTGCCGGCTCGTTCGGCGATCCGCCGCGGAATCCGTCCGAAGGCGCCGGTAACGGTGCGGCCGGCGAATTCGGAAGCGGCGCTCCGGCGGGGAACTCCGGTCAGCCGGCGGGTGGTTTCGGCACGCCGATCGACGGCGGCTCGCAAGGAAGCGGCTCGTCCGCGTCCGGCGGTGCGGCCGGTGCCGACCGCCTGGAATCGATGCTGACGGCGATCGGAAAATGGAACACCGGCGGAACCGCTCGAACCGGTTTCCGGACCGTTCCCGATCAGGAGCTCGAAATCTATCAGTACAGCTGGCTGACCGAACTGCTGCCGCTGATCGGACAGCAGAAGCTCTATGATCAGATCGACTTCAAGAAGACCTTCATCGTCGGATCGAATCAGCTGGTGCCGCGCCGCGTCATCGCTCAGTTCCTGAACCCNNGCGGACGATCGGCAACGTTTCGACGGTCACTACTTCAAGTTCTTCGGCCTGTCCCACTTCGTCGGCATGGCGGGGATCGAGACGACTCGCAATTCGAAGGCGGCCGATCTCGAACGGTCCGACGCCAAGGCAGGGATGTTCGGCTATGCCGAAGTCGCTCGCAGCGAGCAGATCACCGACGGGACGTCGAACAC
>DMPQ01000407.1 GCA_003455945.1 Planctomycetaceae bacterium | reverse complement strand
CGGCTTTCTGACCCAGTCGCAGATGGCGGACGTGCTGATGAAGCAGTCGGCCCGAGCCGGGACGTTGACCGACGCGCTGATCGAGATCGGAGCGATCGACGACGCCACGATCGCCCGCGAACGACGTCGCTTTCTCTCGGAAAGCATGGACGTGTCGGCGATCTACCATTCGACGCGCGAACGGGCGCCGGCAGCGATCTGAGCCGAACCGTTCCGCTCCCCTCACTCCTCCCAGACCGGACCCCTCCGTCATGGCTTTCGAAGATGCCGAGCTGATCGCCGCCTTCGTGGTCGAATCGCTCGAACACCTCGCCGACGTCGAGAACCAGCTGCTCTCGATCGAAAGCGGCGGCGCCGAAATCGACATCGAACTGGTCAACACCGTCTTTCGCGCCGTCCATTCTGTCAAGGGAGCCGCCGGCTTCCTCGGCCTGCAGACGATCAACCGCCTGTCGCACAGCCTCGAGAACGTGCTGAACCGAGTCCGCAATCGGGAACTCGTTCCCGATTCGGCGATCGTCGACGTGCTGCTCAAGGGAGCCGATCAGCTCCGCCAGCTGCTGCAGCAGGTCGAACGGTCGAACTCGGTCGACGTCACCTCGCATGTCGTGAAGCTCGACCGGATCGCCGACGGCTCGTGGCGTTCGGCCGAAGCGGACGACACCGAACCGACCGCGACCGCATCGGAGGTGACGTCCGTCCCCGCGGTCGCCGCGCCTCGTCCTGCGGCTCCGTCGCCGATCCCGACCGTCGCTTCGACGTCCCCTTCGGCCGCCGCTCCGGTGGCCGTGCCGACCGTCGACGACGACGCGCCGGTGTCCTCTCGCGGCGATGACGCCTCGGGAAGCGCGAAGCGGGCCGACGGCAATGCTGCGGCGTCGGACCTGAACATCCGCGTCCCGGTCACCGTGCTCGATCGGCTGATGAATCTCGCCGGAGAGCTGGTGCTGAGCCGCAACCAGCTGCTGCAGACGATGGGGACTCCCGATCGGATCGGGCTCGAATCGGCCGCGGCCGGTTTGGATCAGGTCACCAGCGAGCTGCAGGAAGCGATCATGCAGACGCGCATGCAGCCGATCGGAACGGTCTTCGGCAAATTCCCGCGCATCGTCCGCGATCTGAGCGCCAAGCTCGGCAAGCAGTGCAACCTGACGATCGAAGGGCGCGAGGTCGAAGTCGACAAGACGATCATCGAAGCGATCAGCGATCCGCTGACGCACCTGATCCGCAACTCGGTCGATCACGGTCTCGAGTCCCCGTCGGCTCGCCAAGCCAAGGGGAAGAAGGCTGCCGGCACGCTGACGCTGCGGGCGTTCCATCAGGCGGGCAAGGTCCGCATCGACATCCAGGACGACGGGGCCGGCATCAACCCGTCGGTGATCAAGGCCAAGGCGATCGAGAAGCAGCTCATCACGCCCGAACAGGCGATGACGATGGGGGATCGCGAGGCGATCCGGCTGATCTTCGCTCCGGGCTTCTCGACCGCCGCTGCCGTGACCGACGTCAGCGGGCGCGGTGTCGGCATGGACGTCGTCCGCACCAACATCGAACGCCTCGGCGGCAACGTCGACATCGAGTCGGCGGTCGGGCAGGGGACGACGATCCGGATCACCCTGCCGCTCACGCTGGCCATCATTCCGTCGATGATCGTCCAGTCGGGCGAGTTCCGTTACGCCCTGCCTCAGGTCAACATCGTCGAGCTGGTGCGGGTCCGCTCCGAGGAGATCGCGTCGCGGATCGCTCGGATCAAGTCGTACGACATGCTCCGACTGCGCGGCTCGCTCCTGCCGCTCGTCCATCTGCGTCAGATTCTCGGTGCACCGCGCGACTCGGCCGACGCCGACCGGCCGCTGCACGTCGTGGTGGTCGAGGCGGGACAGTTCCGTTACGGTCTGGTCGTCGACGCGCTCCACGACTCGGAAGAGATCGTCGTCAAGCCGCTCGGCCGCCACGTCAAGCAATGCGGTTATGTCGCCGGAGCGACGATCCTGGGAGACGGCCGCGTCGCGCTGATCATCGACGTCGCCGGCGTCGCGACCGAATGCCGTCTGAAGAGCGGCGACTCGGACGAGACGTCGTACGAGGAGGTGGTCGAGGCGGATGCTTCGGACACCCTCCAGACGCTCCTGCTGTTCGCGAATCATCCGAGCGAGCAGTTCGCCATCCCGATGGGATTGGTATCGCGCATCGAGCGGGTCCTTTCGGAACAGATCGATGCGGTCGGAGGGCGCGAACTGCTGCAGTTCCGCGGCCAGTCGCTCCCGCTGCTGCGAGTCGATCGGTTGGTCACCGCCAAGCCTCCCGAGGCGAGCGAGCGGTCGTACGTCGTCGTCTTCGACATCCGCGGGCGCGAAGTCGGCCTGGTCGTTCCGATTCTCGACGACATCCGTCGCGTCTCGGGGACCGTCGACACCGTCACGTTCCACGAGCCGGGGATTGCCGGTTCGATCGTCATCGACAAGCGGACGACCCGCATCGTCGACCTCTACGAACTGGCTCGTCTGTCCAACAAGGACTGGTTCGCGACCGAGGAACAAGAGACGCGTCGTCGCAAGGTCGAGCGGCCGCGCGTGATGCTCGCCGAGGACTCGATGTTCTTCCAGCGTCAGGTCGCCGGCTTCCTCGAGAACGCCGGCTACGACGTGGTCACCGCGGACGACGGCCAGCACGCCTGGGAGCAGCTGCTCGACGGCACGCAGGTGCTGCTGGTGATCACCGACATCGAAATGCCTCGCATGAACGGCCTGGAGCTCTGCCGAGCGATCAAGTCGCACGCGACGCTGCGGAGCCTGCCGGTCATCGCGCTCACGTCGCTCGCCGGATCGGAAGACATCCAGCGCGGCTACGAGAGCGGCGTCTGCGACTACCAGGTCAAGATGGACCGCGAGAAGCTCATCGCGAGCGTCCGCAACCAACTGCAGATCATCGGCGCCGCATCGGCGGAACAGGGAGTCCCGGCATGAGCACGACCTATCTGAGGGCGACGAACGCCCGCCAACTGCAGCTCGCGACCTTCGCCGTCGGCGATCTGCTGCTCGGGATCGAGATCGATCGGATTCAGGAGATCAATCGCCAGCTCGACATCACGCCGGTCCCGCGCGCTCCGTCGTTCGTTCGCGGCGTGATCAATCTGCGCGGCGAAGTGGTCTCGATCATCGATCCGCGCACGATCCTCGGCCTGCCGCCGGCCGACGTCACCCGCAGCTCGCGCAACCTCGTGATCCAGTCGCGCGGCGAGCTGATCGGCCTGATGGTCGATCGGATCGCCGACATCCTCAGCGTCTCGACCGCCGATATCGACGCTCCGCCGGCTCATATCCAGGGAGTCGACGGACGGTTCTTCAAGGGAGTCCATACGACCGAGAAGGAACTGGTCGTGCTGATCGACCTCGACGAACTGCTCGGCGCGAAAGAGAGCTGATATCGGCTCGCCGTCGCTTTCCGTCGCTTCTCGCAATCACCTTCCGCCACCGCAATCTCTCCGAACGCCGTTCCACATCAGGGTAACCACGTCATGAAGATCGGAACCAAACTCACGCTTGCCTTCGTGCTCTGCGGCCTCGTCCCGGTCGTCGGAGTCACCGTCGCCAACTACGTCAACGCTTCCCGCAATGCGGCGCACTTGGCCGAAACGGCCGAGGCAAGTCTGCGCGAGCGAGCGGTGCAGCAGATGTGTGCCGTGCGCGACGCACGAGCCGATCACGTCGTCGAGTTCTTCTCGTCGACCGCCGACCAGCTCGAGGTCTTCGCCGAGGACCTGATGGTGGTCGAGGCGCTGACCGGCTTCACCGAGGCCTTCGAAGCGTACGCCGACGAGGTCGGAGTCGATTCGGAAGCGTCGTATCGGATGCGCGAGGAACTGTCGGGCTTCTACGTCGGCGAGTTCGGCCGCCGTTACGAGGAGCTGAATCCGGGAACCCGCCACCGCGCCGCGGAGTACCTGGCGAAGCTGAACGACGAAGCGATCGCGCTGCAGCATGCCTACATCCGAGCCAACTCGCATCCGCTCGGCAGCAAGCATCTGCTCGATGATGCCGGAGACGGCTCGGCCTACTCGCGTCTGCACGCCAAGGTCCATCCGGTCATCCGCGGCTACCTCGAGAAGTTCCACTACTACGACGTCTTCCTGGTCGACCCCGCGGGGAACCTCGTCTATTCGGTCTACAAGGAACTCGATTTCGGGACCGACTTGCTTAAGGGCCCGTGGGCCGATTCGGGGCTGGCCGAGTGCTTCCGCCGCGCTCGCTCGACCCCCAAGGGAGGCGATGCGGTCACCGTCGATTTCGCCTGCTACACGCCGTCGTACGAGGCACCGGCCTGCTTCATGGGAATGCCGGTCTATGACGGCGATCGCCTGATCGGCGTCGTGATGTTCCAGCTGCCGCTCGATCACCTGTCGGAAGATCTGACCGCCCGATCGGGACTCGGCGAAACGGGAGAAGCGATCCTGATCGGTCAGGACGGACGTCTTCGGAGCGACACGTTCCGCGATACCGAGACGTTCAACGTCGTCAACTCGTTCCGCTCGGACCTGCGTCTGGAAACCGACAACGTGAAGCGGGCGCTGGCCGGCGAGTCGGGTTGCGAGAGCAGCGTCAGCTATCTGGGCGATCGCGTGCTCAGCGCCTTTGCGCCGATCGAAGCGGCGGGGCTGAAGTTCGTGCTGCTGACCGAGATGACCGAGTCCGAAGCGTTCGAAGCAGTCGAGGAACTGCAGAGCGATCGGGTCGCCGCGTCGCGCAGCATGCTCTTCTGGTCGATGGGGATCTCGTTCGTCGCGCTGGTCGGCGTCGGCGTCGTCAGCTGGTCGAGCGTCCGATCGATCCGCAATCCGATCATGGCGACCATCGCCGCCCTGAAGGATATCGCCGAAGGAGACGGCGACCTGACCAAGCGTCTGGATGCGTCCCGCACGGACGAACTGGGCGAGCTGTCGGGTTGGTTCAACAAGTTCGTCGAGCGGGTCCAGGAAGTGGTCCGCCAGATCGCGAGCAATGCCGGCGTGCTCGGCAATGCGTCGCATGAGCTGTCGGCGACCGCCGTGCAGCTGTCGGACGGAGCTCAGCGTTCGAAGAGCCAGTCGGCGACCGTCTCGAGCGCCGCCGAAGAGATGTCGATCAACATGAAGAACATGGCCGGCACGACGGTCGAGATGTCGGCCGGGATGAAGGCGGTCGCTTCGTCGATCGACGAGATGAACTCGACGATCGCCGAGATCGCCCGCAACGCCGAGCGAAGCGCCACCGTCGCCGCTCATGCCGCCGAGCTGGTCGAGGTGAGCAACGACAAGATCGGACACCTCGGCAGCGCGGCCGACGAGATCGGCAAGGTAATCGAAGTGATTCAGGACATCGCCGAGCAGACCAACCTNNCAAGGGCTTTGCGGTCGTCGCCACCGAAGTGAAGGAACTCGCGAAGCAGACCGCCGCCGCGACCGACGACATCCGTCGCCGCATCGAACAGATGCAGGGATCGACGGGCGAGGCGATCGGTTCGATCCGCGCGATCAGCGACGTGATCCGAAACGTCAACGAGGTGGCTCGCACCATCGCGTCGGCGGTCGAGGAGCAGAGCATCACGACCAAGCAGATCTCGGCCAACGTCTCGCAGACCGCGACTGCCGCCGAGGCGGTGGCGCGAGGAGTGACCGAGTCGGCGACCGCCAGCCGCGAGATCACCGAGAACATCGGGCGAGTCGATCAGGTGCTGCTGCAGACCGCTGCCGGAGCGACTCAGTCGCGCCAGGCGGGCGAGCGGCT
>DMPQ01000487.1 GCA_003455945.1 Planctomycetaceae bacterium | reverse complement strand
GCTCCACCACCGGCTACCTTCTCTCGCCCCTCCGGGGCTTTCCGAGATCCGGCCGTCGCTCGTTTCACCCCCGACGGCCCGTCTCCACACCTCGCCGCTGAACCCTCAAAAACTTCCCCCCGAATGATCCAAGCGGCGCTCTACCACCGGACGACGTACACGTTCGACCGAAACGTCTCGGTCCACCCCCACATCGTCCGCTTGAAGCCGGCGCCGCATTGCCGGACGCCGATCCTCTCGTATTCGCTGAGGGTGGAGCCACAGGACCATTTCCTGAACTGGCAGCAGGACCCGCAGGGGAACTTCCTCTCGCGATTCGTCTTTCCGAAACCGACGCGCGAGTTCGTCGTGACGGTCGACCTGGTCGCCGACATGACGGTCGTCAATCCGTTCGACTTCTTCGTCGAAGAGTCGGCTCGCGACTGGCCCTTCGCCTACGAATCGTGGCTCGAACGGGAGCTGCGTCCGTTCCTGGAACGAACGGACGAAGGGGCTCGCTTCGCGAAGTACCTGGCGGCGATCGATCGGGCGCCGCGGACGACGGTCGACTTTCTCGTCGCGATCAACCTGCGACTGCAGCAGGAGATCAAGTACCTGATCCGCCTGGAGCCGGGAGTCCAGACGCCGGAAGAGACGCTGACGCTCGGATCGGGTTCGTGCCGCGATTCCGCGTGGCTGCTCGTCCAACTGCTTCGTCACCTGGGACTCGCCGCCCGTTTCGTGTCGGGCTACCTGATCCAACTCAAGGCGGACGTCGAGAGTCTCGACGGACCGAGCGGGCCGGTCGCCGACTTCACCGATCTTCATGCGTGGACCGAGGTCTTCGTGCCGGGAGCGGGGTGGATCGGCCTCGATCCGACCAGCGGCCTGTTCGCCGGCGAAGGGCACCTGCCGCTCGCCTGCACTCCCGACCCGTCGAGTGCGGCGCCGATCAGCGGTGCGGTCGATCAGTGCGAATGCGAGTTCGAACACGAGATGCGGGTGACGCGGATCCACGAGGACCCGCGCGTCACGCTCCCCTACGACGATCGGCGCTGGAACGCGATCGAACGCCTCGGTCACGTGATCGACGAGCGACTGCGGCGCAACGACGTCCGGCTGACGATGGGAGGGGAGCCGACGTTCGTCTCGATCGACGATATGGACGGTCCGGAGTGGAACTCGGCCGCGGTCGGACCGACCAAGCGCCGGCTGAGCGAAGCGCTCGTGAAGCGATTGCGGCGACGTTTTGCCCCCGGCGGCCTGCTGCACTACGGACAGGGGAAGTGGTATCCGGGCGAGTCGCTGCCGCGATGGGCACTCGGCTGCTACTGGCGGATCGACGGCGTGCCGATCTGGGAGGACGAGACGCTGATCGCCGATGCCGACGTCCGTTACGGCTTCGGCGCCGCTCAGGCGCGTCAGTTCTCGCAGCAGCTGGCTCGCGAACTCGGCGTCTCGCCTCGCCGGGTTCGACCGGCGTACGAGGATGTCGGGCACTACTTGATGCGCGAAGGACGTCTGGCGCGCGAGATCGATCCGCGCGATCCCCGTCTGGCGGATCCCGAGGAGCGGGACCGTCTGCGCCGCGTCTACGAGCGAGGGCTGGGCGAACCGGTCGGCTTCGTGATGCCGCTCAAGCGACAGTGGTGGCAGGCGCGAGCGCGCTGGACCAGCGGCGATTGGCCGCTGCGGACCGAACACCTGTTCCTGCTTCCCGGCGACTCGCCGATCGGCCTGCGCCTTCCGCTCGATTCCCTTCCGCCGATCACGTCGCCGCACGGCGACTTCTTCCCGGTCGATCCGCTCGCTCCGCGCGATCCGCTCCCGCCGCGCCAACGATTCGTCGCCGGCGTTCCCGAAGCGACGTCGCTCCAGGGGATCAGCGAACAGTCTCCGCTCGAAGCGCCGACCGAAGCGGACGAAGAGCCGATCGACGACCAGGCGACGACGGTGATCCGAACCGCGCTCTGCGTCGAACCTCGCGACGGACGACTCCATCTGTTCATGCCTCCGGTCGAGCGGCTGGAGGACTATCTGGATCTGATCGAGGCGATCGAGCGGACGGCGGCGAAGCTCCGGATGCCGGTCGTGATCGAGGGCTATCTCCCTCCTGACGATCCGCGTCTGAGACACATGAAGGTGACTCCCGATCCCGGCGTGATCGAAGTCAACGTCCATCCGAGCGCGAACTGGGACGAACTGGCGGCGTCGACCGAGGCGCTCTACGAGGAAGCGCGTCAGGTTCGCCTGGGGACCGAGAAGTTCGACCTCGACGGGCGGCACACCGGAACGGGCGGCGGCAATCACGTCGTGCTCGGCGGACCGACTCCGGCCGACAGCCCGTTCCTGCGCCGCCCCGACCTGCTCCGGAGCATGGTCGGTTACTGGAACGACCACCCGTCGCTCAGTTACCTGTTCAGCAGTCGCTTCATCGGCCCGACAGGCCAGGCGCCTCGACTGGACGAAGGACGTCGCGATGCGGTCTACGAGCTCGAACGGGCCTTTGCGCTCGTTCCACCTGCGGGACAACCTTGCCCGCCGTGGCTGGTCGATCGGCTCTTCCGCGACCTGCTGACCGACCTGACCGGCAACACGCATCGAGCCGAGTTCTGTATCGACAAGCTCTACTCCCCCGACTCGTCCTCCGGTCGACTCGGGCTGGTCGAGCTGCGCGGCTTCGAGATGCCTCCGCATCCGCGCATGAGTCTGACTCAGCAACTGCTGATTCGCGGCTTGGTCGCGATGTTCTGGGAGCGGCCGTACGTCGAGAAGCCGATCGAGTGGGGAACGCTGCTGCATGATCGCTTCCTGCTCCCCGAGCCGCTGCGGCAGGACTTCGGCAAGGTGATCGACGATCTGGTGGAGGCGGGCCTGCCGTTCGAGCGGCGCTGGTTCGATCCGCACTTCGAGTTCCGATTCCCGATGATCGGCGAGCAGTTCCTGGACGGCATCCGGCTCGAGATTCGCGCCGCGATCGAACCGTGGTACGTGCTCGGCGAAGAGCCGGGCGGGGGAGGGACGGTCCGTTACGTCGACTCGTCGGTCGAGCGGCTGCAGGTGAAG
>DMPQ01000150.1 GCA_003455945.1 Planctomycetaceae bacterium | reverse complement strand
GTTCGGCGTCGACACGAAACCATGCCTCGTCCACGGAGTGGCCGGGCCCACGCCGAGGTCCGATGCCGTTCGATCAAGACGGCTCGAACATCAATCCCGCTCCTCGTGCTCCTCGTCGCGTTCCTCCCGATCGTCCTCGCGGTACTCTTCGTCCTGCTCGACCTCTTCGCCGCGATGATCGTCTCCGTCATGGCCATGAGGCGTCTCGGTCGTCGGCTCCTGCGACACGCCGCGCTGTCGTCGCTGTTCGATCAGCTTCATCGCCGCGTGATGTCGCGACGCGACTCCGGGCTGCGGAAAGAGGCCTCCGCCGAGAATCAGCAGCGCGAGGGTCAGGACGGCGAATCGCTCGCGCGGACGACTCCCGAGCGCCACCATCGTGACGTGGCGAGTCCCCGTGAAGATCCGGAAATACGCCGCGAGCACAGCGATGCCGTTGAGCGCCGCGGCGATGATCACCAGCATGCCGACCCACGGATAGACGTCGAGCGCTCCCTCGACCAGCATCTCGATCGCGACGAAGCCGATGGTGCCCGGGAATCCGACGCTCGCCAGTCCGGTCAGCAGGAAGAAGGTTCCCAGCACCGGCGTCTGTTCGCTGTACCCGTGATAGTCGGCCAGGGTCAGTCGCCCGGTCCGCGACTCCATCGAACGGAGCGTCAATCCGAAACCGCCGAGCGACAGACCGACCGACAGCCAGACGCTCAGCGCTCCGGTCAATCCGATCAGCGTCGCCAGCTCCAGACCGACGAGAACGAGCGAGGCGTGACTGAGCAGCAGGAACGTGAAGAACCGTCGCGCCTCGGTCTGCACGAGCGACATGCCGGCCGCATAGACCGACGTCAACAGCGAGAGGATCGCGATGCTCCGCAGCGCCCAGTCGGGAGCGATCGGCATCACCAGACGCATCGCCGCATAAGCTCCGGCCATCGGCGTCACGAACAGGAGCGCCGTTCCGAAGCTCGCGTTCTCGAACAGATCGGTCATCCAGCAGTGGAGCGGACAGACGCCGCTGCGGATCAGCACCGCCGCGATCAGCGGCGCCATCGCCAGGACCGACGGCGTCGCGGTGCGTCCGTTCCATTCGACGACCGCATAGCCGCCGATCATCAGCGCGACGAACAGCCCCATGTGAAAGGCATAGACGCCGAGCGAACGCTTTCGGGCCGAAAGTTCGACGGCGGGAGGGAGCGTGCCGAGCGTCAGCAGCGCGATCACTCCCCACGGCTCCTTGCAGCTCAGCATCGCCAGCAGCACCGCCTCGGCGAAGAGATTCCAGGCGAAGCTGAACCGACGCTGCTTCGTCTTGAGAGTCGTCAGGATCGTCATCAGGTACAGCAGCGACGCGAGCGGCAACAGCGGCGCGCTCAGCTCGTCGATGACCAGCATTTCGCGCCCCAACAGGTTCGCGAACAGACTCCAACGATCATGCGCCTCGAAGGCATGCAGCGTCCCGAAGTCCCACCAGCCGCCGAGCGCACAGGCAAAGGTCGCTCCGGCGATCGCCGTCGACCAGCGCCAGGCGCGAGTCGCATCGGAGATCCGTCCGACGACGATCGCTCCGAGCAGCGGCAGCACGACGGTCAGTTCGAGCCAAGGGACATGGAGTTCGTTCACGCCAGATCCTCCAGCGAGTCGGCGTGCAGGCCGATCCGATCGGACTGCCGCGAACCGCGTCCGGCGAGCAGATCGGTCCAGCGTCGCTCGAGCGAATCGAATCGCCGAAAGGCGGTCAGTAGCGGATCGACGATGCAGCGATCGAGCAGCGCATCGAGAAACCCTCGTTCCGCCGCCAGGCGATAGAAGATCGCGCGGGTGCGTCCCGAACCGGTTTCGGCGTCCCCCTCGAGACGATGGCCGATCGCGTTCTCGAGCGTGTTGTAGTCCCGCAGGATCGACGGAGCCCGCAGCAGCTGAAGCGTTCGCAGACAGGCATGCCCGATGATGTGAACGAGCGCGACGTAGTAGAAGCCGAAGCCGATCTCGGCGACGATCACGCCGACCTGCACGAGCGACGCGAACGAGAGAGCCGACTTGATGTCCGCCTGGACGCGCGCGGCGGCTGCGGCAAACGCGGCGGTCCCCAGACCGAGCACGACGACCATCACGCGGAGTACCGGCGAGAGCTCGAGAATCGGGCTGAAGCGCAGCAGCAGGAACGCGCCCAGGTGAACCGACAGGGCGCCGTAGAAGATCGCGCTCGACGGCGTCGGCCCCTCCATTGCCCGCGGCAGCCATCCCGAAAACGGGACGAGCGCCGACTTGCCGGCGGCGGCGATCAGCAGAAGCGAACCGACGAAGAACGCCTGATTCGGCGCGAGTTGGGCGGTGCCGTAGGGCCATGAATCGCCGGCCATCAGACCGAAGAAGCTCCCCTGGCCCGTCAGATGATGCAGCGCCACCGCCGCGACCAGGAACGCCGCATCGGCGACTCGGTAGATCCCCCAGACGCGCAGCCCGTTCCGAACGGGAGAACGTCGTTCCCGATAGAACGCGACGAGCAGCGCCGACGAAAGGCCGACCAGCTCCCAACCGGCGAACAGCGTCTCGACCGTCGCCGCGAGACTGGCGGTCACCATCCCGAGCAGGAAGAACGAGAAGAGGACGAAGAACCGGTAGTAACCCGGCTCGCGATGCAGGTACTTCGCGGCGAACGCGCTGATCGTTCCGCACAGGACGAACGTCATGATGACGAACGGAACGCTCAGTCGGTCGAACCCGAAGAGCAGACTGAAATGGAAATGCGGCCGGTCGAGATGGACCCAGGCGCCGAGATCGATCGGCACCGCTCGGTTGCCGGTCACCAGCATCAGCACCAGAATCGCGACCGAGCAGAGCAGACCGAAGACGACGGCCGTCTGAGTCAGTCGGACGATCGCCCCTTCGCTCCAGGCTCGACCGATCAGTCCCGGCGCGCCGAGGACCAGCATCAGGAGGAACGGAGCGACCAGAGTGCCGATACCGAGCGGCACGAACCACGCGTTCGGATCCATCGATCAGGGCCTCTCGGGTCGTCGCGGCGGAACGGCGGGATCGATCAGAGCGAACCCCAGATGGTCGCGCCAGCCCCGATACCAGTCAGGACTTTCATGGACCGTCGGAAGCTCGTCGATCGACGGACGGTACGGACGAAACGTTCCGCGTTCGAAGACGTCGATCCGCGACGAATCGGGATCGAGCAGCGCGACCTGCACCCATTCGTTCCGGAAGACGCGTGCGATCGTCGGGAAGGCGTCCAGAATCCGCTCGAAGACCGGAANNCGTCGTGAATCTCGACCCCTTGCCACGGAAGACCGGTCCTCAGGTCGCTTGACGGCCCGTCCATCACGCCGAGCAACCCGGTGACGTTGTGCGGGAGTTTCGTGCCGCTCCCGAGTCCGTTCGAATCGACGTTCGAGAAGAAGTACTGCAGGCTGATCCCCGAGCAGACCGGCACGACCGCTTGAAGGACTCGCGTCAGGATCGTTCCGGACGAGTCGTCGCGAGTCGGATCGTACGAGGTGAGGAACGCGCGGCGATCCATGAAGAGGCCGCGTGTCCGCTCCCGGCGGCCGACGACGCAGATCGCCGTCGACGCATGACCGAACTCGGGACGAGTCTGAGCCAGATCCTCGCTCCGTCCCTGAACGTGCCGCCGTGCTCCCTCGAAGGTCAGATCGAGCGGAGCCGACACGAAACGCCGACAACGCTCGTGAGCATTCCGATCGCATGCCCGATCGATCGCCGCGAACGCTTCGCCGAATCGGCGCTGATGCGACTTGGGCAAGCGTTCCAGATCGAAGCACTCGACCGAATCGTCGCACGTGTTGTGGATGCCGCCGACGAACCAGGTCTCGCGCGGAATCCGAATCCCTCGCTCCGCCAAGCCGTCCCGCACGCGGATGTCGTTGAGCATTTCGGCGAGCGCTCGCGCGTTCGGCCCCCCGCCACCGCCGCCGCAGGCGCCGCAGTCATAGGCGCTCTTGTGCGGATTGTTGTAGCTGCTCGAGCCGTGCCCCATCACGAAGACGAGCGGCGCGAAGCGTTCGACCAGACCGATCTCGGTCAGCAGTCGCTGACCGATGCCGATCATCTCGTCGACCGTGAAGCCGATCGAACCGTCGACGTTCCCCGGCTCCGCGGTCGTCCGCTCGAGCTCGAGCTGGGTGAGCGGCGGAGGCTGGACGACGCTGGCGGCCAGGCGTCGGATCTGACCGGTCAGCCGAGGAAAGAGTACGCGCGCGACGAGCGGGACCGAGGCGAGCGGACCGAACAGTCCGGTCAGCAACGCCCCTCCCGCGATCGTCCGACTCCCCACATGCATCTGATGCGACGCGTTACCGAGCGCCGCGCGAGTCGCGGCGCGCCGCCGATGCGATTCCTCGAAGCGAACCATCACGTCCTCGCGGACGTAATGCGACGGCTGGATGACGATCGGACAGAGCGGAACGTAGTGGGCGTCGGCCGCGCCGCGATAGTACATCGCCACCGAGAAGAACCCCGCCGCGCCGAACGTCTCGGCCTGCGGACAGACCTCCTCCAGGTGCCGCCGAAACGACTCTTCGCGATCGTCGATGCAGGCGATCAGCTGAAAGACGGTGTCGGCGTTCGCGGCGGAGGATCGCCTGCCGGAAGGCGTGGCGATCGCAGCATGACCGTTCGAACCGTTGCCGAGCGGGCCGTTTCCGTTCGCCGCATCGGCGTTCGGAGCCGCGGACTTCGGCGATTCCGTACCGCGCTGTCGCGCCCGAACCGCGAGCGCATCGAGAGTCGCGTCGCGGTATTGCCGTTCGTACGCCCGATGAAAGGTCGCTCGGCGCTCGAGCCCCGAGAACGTCTCGATCTCCCCGACCAGGTCGTGCCACTGCTCGCGCGACAAGGGATACAGACGCGACGGATCCCAGCCGAGCAACTGGGCGACCTGAAAGAGTCGAAACGTCCGCTGTTCGAGCCCGCTGCCGTCATGCCGATCGACCGGCCGGCGGATCGAGCGGCGCAATTCGGCCAGCGTTCCGGCGAACTTCAGCTGGCGCCGAGCCGCGTAGCGCAGTGCCGAGCGTTCCAGGATCAGCCGTGCCGCCAGGTATTCGTCGAGCGATCCGGCCGGGATCGGCGCGACCGCGCGATCCCCTCGCGTTTCGATCTGCCGGATCATCCCGGCCCAGCCGCGCAGGACCATCAGCGTCGCGGTGACATAGTCGTCGAACTCTGCCGGTCCGATCCCGAGGTCGGCCAACGAGTCGAGAATCGAGGCGATCGGATCGCTCCCTGCCGCTTCGTACCGATCGAGTTCGGCGCGGACCGAGGCGAACCAAGGTTCGGGGGAGGGGAGGGCCCGTAGATGTTCGGCGAGCGCCCCGAAGAAGCCTCGCTCGCGCCCCGGCAACTGCCAGCGCGCGAATCCCTGATCGAGAAAGGCGCTGCAGAAGCGGATCAGCAGATCGTCGACCCACGGATCGATGTCGACACCGGTCGCGTCGAGCAGCAACTGCCTCAGGCGGATCGCTCCGGGGAGTGGTCGATGCGCCGGCGGTTCCCAGCTGCGGCCCCCCTGATGCGCGAGCCGCCACGTCAGCTGCAGCGCAAACGCCTCCCACGTCGCGCCGCTCCAACGATCGATCGACTTCGCTCCGAACTGAGCGATCAGATTGTCGACATTGGCCGCCAGCCCGGCCGCTCGCCCTTCGGCTCGTTCCCCTGACTTGCCGTCTCGGACGTCACGCATGATCCAGCGCCGCGTCCGCTCGACGAACTGCTCTCGGATCGGAGCGGCGACGTCGGATCGCATGACCCGCAGCGCATCGGTCTCGGCGACGAGCCAGCGGAGTTCGGCGGTCGGCGCGCTGCGGATCGGATGCTCGAGCATCGCGAGTCGAAGCTCGCGACGCGTGGCGAGCCCCGCGATCGGCGTCCGATCCGAGACCGCGGGATCGGCGTCGACCACCGCTCGCAGATCGATCGCGCGGATCCTGCCGCTCGCCATCAGCTCGCGATATCGAGTCTCGGGCAGGTACGGCTGACCGCCGTACAGTCGAGCCCCTTCGACCACCGCCTGGTCGAACGGCAGATGTTCGAGCGCCTGAAACGTGTTCTGCGCGACGAAGACTCGGATCGGTCCCTGAACCGGCAGCAATCGGACCGCTCGGTCGATCGACTGTCTCAGATGAGCCAGCGTCTCGTCGTTCCGAGCGGTCGGCGACGAGTGACTCGAAGCTTCGAGAAGGGGCACGGAGGTGATCCTGCGGCGTCTGCCAACTGCCGTCGAGCGTCTCGTCGACCGTTCATCGGCTGTCGAGGCTCGTCGGCGTCAACCGATCTTAGGCCGACGCGGGGGAGCGCCCCAGACGAGTCGCGACTGACGTTTTCGTTAGGTCGCCGGCACGACAAACGTTCGCCGTCTCGGTCTCTCGAACAGCATCGTCCCCTTCGGCACCGCGTGAATCGGGCGAGCAAGCCTCTCGTTCAGCTCATCACCTCTCGAATCGGCACGCCGTGCACGTTCGTCAGCCGGCGACGGATCCCGTCGTGGACGAACGTCAGCCGTTCGTGATCGATCCCCATCAGATGCAGGATCGTGGCGTGCAGGTCGTAGGTGGTGACGGGCGATTCGACCGCCGCATAGCCGATCTCGTCGGTCGCACCGAACGCGATTCCGGGGCGCAGACCGGCACCGATCATCACGTTCGTGAAGCCCTGCGGATGATGATCGCGGCCGCGCGAGAGCTTGCCCTGATCGGCCTGCGCAAAGGGGGTGCGACCGAACTCGGTCGAGAGGACGACGAGCGTCGACTCGAGCAGACCGCGCTGCGCCAGATCGGCGACGAGCGCCGCGACCGGACGATCGATCCGGAGCGCTTCCCCCTTGTGACTCTTGTAACCGTCTCCCAGCACGTCGTCGTGCGCATCCCAGCTGACGCCGTCTCCCGTCCAGACCTGCACCATCCGCACGCCTCGCTCGACCAGTCGTCGAGCCAACAGACAGTTGCGGGCGACGTCGCGCGTCGCCGGATCGTCCAGGCCGTAGTCGCGACGAGTCGATTCGGTCTCGTCCTGCAGACCGATCGCTTCGGGGATCGCCCTCTGCATCCTGGCCGCGAGTTCGAACGAGCGGATTCGCGCGACGAGCGGATCGGCCTCGTCCCGTTCGGCGCGATGCCGGGCGTCGAGACGTTGCTGGAACTCGCGCCGACGCCGCTCGACGACGCTCATGTCGCCCGAGCCGAGCGGCAGACTCGGTTCGAGATCGCGAATCGGCCGCTCGCCGCGCGTGTCGAACGCGACTCCCTGATGCGTCGCCGGCAGAAAGCCGCTCGTCCAGTTGAACGCTCCACCTGCCGCATTCGGGATGCCTCGCTCATCGGGAAGCACGACGAACCCCGGCAGATCCTCGTTCTCGGTTCCCAGGCCGTAATCGAGCCAGGCTCCCATCGCCGGGAAACCCATCTGCCGAAATCCGGTGTTCGCCTGGAAGATCGCCGGAATGTGGTTGGCCGACTCGGCATGCATCGAGCGGATCACCGTCAGTCGGTCCGCCTGGCCGGCCAGATGCGGGAAGAGTTCCGACACCCAGAGTCCGCTCTCCCCTCGCTGCCGAAACTCGAAGTGACTCCGGTGGAGCCGCCCGACCTTGCCGAAAAAGACATCCGCCTTGCCGAACGACTCGGGCATCTCCTGGCCGTGCCGTCGATCCAGCTCGGGCTTGTAGTCGAACGAATCGAGATGGCTCAGGCCACCGCCGAGAAAGATCTGGATGATCCGCTTCGCGCGAGCCGGATGATGCAACCCCTCGCTCGCCTCCGTCGGCCCATCGTCGGCCGACGCCAGACGCCCCTGTCGGCCGAGCAGATCGATCGCAGCGATCGTGGCCAAACCTCGCGCCGCGTCGCCCAACCAGTCGCGACGCGTTACCGACGTCGGAGAGTGCGTCACTCGTGGGTTCATCGTCATCCTCCTCGCTCGCTTCTCGACCGCCGCTGTTGCTCGCCCCGGGGTGACCGCGCCGAGCCTCTCGAACTTCGCTCAATCGACGAACAGGAACTCGTTCG
>DMPQ01000122.1 GCA_003455945.1 Planctomycetaceae bacterium | reverse complement strand
CTGTCTGTGGACGCCTCGCAAGGCGAGCCGTAACTCTCCCTGGAGCGGTCGGTGAGTCCCAACTCGCAGGAATCGACGAACCCCGAACCGTCCCTCGACGAGCTCGCTACCTGTTTCGCCGAGCGTCACGCGCAGATCCTCGGATGGATCCGATTCCGTATCGACGCGCGGCTTGCCGGACGACTCGATCTCGAGGATGTGGTGCAGGAGGCGTACATGGCTGCCGCCTCGCGGTGGCGGCACTTCCCGCGAGACGGATCGGTCGACCTGATCGTCTGGATCCGCTCGATCGTGCTCCAGACGCTGATCGACCTTCATCGTGTCCATTTGGGAGCTCAACGGCGCGACGCGCGACGCGAAGTCGGCCTCCCTCAAGGCAACGACTCGAACGTCTCGCGCCCGGCGCTCGCGGCTCAACTGGCTGCCGATCTGACCAGTCCGAGTCTGGCCGCGGCCAAGCGCGAGAACGCGCAGCGGATCCAGGAGGTGCTGGCGACGATGAGCGAGACCGACCAGGAAGTCCTGGCGCTCCGACACTTCGACATGCTCGACAATCACGAGGTCGCTCAGGTCCTCGGCATCACCCCCAAGAACGCCAGCATCCGCTACGTCCGCGCTCTCAAGCGCCTCAAGCCCCTTCTCGAAGCCGGAGAGTTCGGCTCGGGAACGCCCGCCAACTGACGCCCCTTCTCCGAGATCCTGCCCATGTCCCTCGATCCGCTCCCCGATGCCGATGATCGTCGGACCGGATCGGACACCGCAGGCTCCGGTTCTCCGCGCCTCGACGGCGACACGTCGCGCGTCGTGCAGCGAGCTCTCGCTACCGACGACGACGCGACCGGCGCGTACGAGCCGCGCGGCGATGTCGATTCCCCCTCTCCATCCGATCAGGCCGCGAGCGACGACCTCGAGGACCTGCTCGCCGAGATCGTCGACGAGTTCACCGAGCGACTACGAAAGGGAGAATCGCCGTCGATCGCCGAGTACCGCTCACGGCATCCCGAACTGGCGGACGATCTCGACGAACTGCTGCCGACCATCGCCTCGATGGAAAAGGCGCGCAGCGAATCGGCGGCACCGGCAAGTACGGTCGAGTCGGTCCCGAGTCGCCTCGGGGACTTCGAGATCCGCGAGGAGCTCGGTCGAGGCGGTATGGGAATCGTCTTCGCCGCGTTTCAGCGTTCGCTGCAACGACGCGTGGCGCTCAAGATCCTGCCGCGAGCATTGCTGCTCGACGAACGGCATAAGCTCCGCTTCGAACGGGAAGCGCGGATCGCCGCCAATCTGCATCACACCAACATCGTGCCGGTCTTCGGTGTCGGTGAGGATCAGGGGTACCGCTTCTACGTGATGCAGCTGATCGAAGGGCGAAGTCTCGCCGAGATCGTCGACGAACTCCGACGACTCAACGGCATCACGCTCTCGGGATCCGACGCCGATTCGGGCCCGCTTCCGCTCCGCACCGCGGCGTTGCGAGCCAAGGCGGAACTGCAGGCGGCAGCGGCCGCCGCCGGCGAGACGACGGGAGCGAACGGGACCGAGCCGTCGATGGTGCGTCGACTGGCGCAGCGGATCTGGAAAGGGGCGTGGAGCGATGCGGAACCGCTCGCCGGCCCGCTCGGCGACTCCGACAGCTCCGCACGCTTTGCGCGTCGTCCCGACGAATCGTCGCACGACCGATCCGCGAATGCCGATTCGATCGCCGCTCGCGCAGCGGCCGGACGAGGTTCCGGAGCGCCGACCGAACGATGGAATCCGAACGGCGAGCGCTCCCGTTCGGGCGAGCGTCTCGATCCCGACGGCTCCGCGATTCGACGATCGGGCGAACCCTCCGCTTCGCCTCTGCTTCGCGACCCGCGACTGCGAGACGGATCGCGGGCCTCGCACGTCGCGGCCCCGAAACCCGATGACGGCTCGCGCGCTCAAGTCGCCGGGGATCGGCCGAGCCCAGCAGGAAACGGCGCGATCGCTCCGATCGTCGAAAAGGGAACGTCGGACCGAGACGCCGCTGCCGAGCGGCCGACGTCGATGCCGTCGAATCGGACGGCGCGGCGTCGCGCCAAACCGGTCGGCTTCTATCGCGAGGTGGCCGAGATCGGACGCCAGGCGGCTCGCGCGCTGCACTACTCGCACGAACATGGCCTGCTCCATCGGGACATGAAGCCGGGCAACCTGCTGCTCGATCAGGAAGGTCGAGTCTGGGTCGCCGACTTCGGTCTGGCACGCGCCTTCCAGAACACCGACGTCAGCCGATCGGGCGAGATCGTCGGCACCTGGCGCTACATGGCTCCGGAACAGTGGCAGGGCAAGGCGACGGCGCGCAGCGATCTGTTCGGCCTGGGAGCCGCGTTGCACGAGCTGGTGACGCTGCGGCAGTTCCGCGAAGGAGAAGCGGGGCCGAACTTCGGCGCGGCGCAGCGCGGAGCCGAAGTCCCTCGACCTCGTTCGATCGATCCGGCGATTCCGCGCGACCTCGAAACGATCCTGCTCCGCTGCCTGGCCGCCGATCCGACTCGGCGCTACGTCGATGCCGCAGCGCTCGCGGATGATCTCGATCGGTTCCTCGAAGGACGACCGATTCGGGCGCGCCGCGTCGGTCCGATCGAGCGGACGATCAAGTGGATCCGTCGCAATCCCGCCGCGGCCGCCCTGTCGGTCACCGTCGCCGCCCTGATCCTGGTCGTCATGGGGCTGACCGGAGCGGCGTATCGAGCCGAAGCGCAGAAGCGGACGCGCGCCGTCGCGACTCGGACGTTGGCGATCGAAGCGATCGAGAAGATCCTCCGCGAACTCGACCTCGGACCGGTCACTCCCGACACCGCCGCGCTCGAGGACGACGACTCGACCGCGTTCGGCTTTCACTCCCAAGGGACCGTCTCCCCCGATACCGCACGCGTGCTTCGCCAACTCGTCCCGGTCTTCGATCGACTTGCCAGCCTCGACGGCACCGATCCCGAGCTGACCGCCGAATCGGCCCGCGCCTATCAGCGGATCGGCGACATCGAACTTCGCCTGGGCAATCCCGAGCGGAGTCGCGATGCGTATGCCGAGTCGCTGTCGCGTTACGCGCTGCTCGGCGAAGCGCGCGGGACCGACGAGCAGGACCGTTCCTGGGCGCGGACCAACAACCAGATCGCGCTGTCGTATCTGCTGGAGGGGCGACGCGACGAGGCGCAGGTCGGCTTCTCGCGCACCATCGAATGGTGCGAAGAGCGAGTCGTCGAACCGAGCGGCTCGGACCCGTGGCTCGTCTACGAGTACGCTCGCGCCTATCACCTGCTCGGCATCACCCTGCGCCAGGCGCCGGTCGAATCGCTCCGGCGAATGAGCGATGCAGGACGGACGAATATCCGCACCGTCGTCGATCAGGTCCGCGATCGATTGGCCGACGCTCGACGCGACGACGCCGGGCCCCCTCCCGGACCTCCACCGGGAGAGATCGGCCCCGGCGGTCCCGGCGGTCCCGAGCCGCCGAACGCCCCTCAAGGCCCTCCTCCCGATGCACCGCGCCCGCCACGCGACGAACGAGGCGGTGATGGACGCGGCGGTGACGGGCGTGGCGGAGAAGGGCGTGGACCAGGGCGTCGTGGTTTCGGTCGCAATCCGTTCGAGTTGCCGGCCGGTCTCCCCGAGCAGATTCGGCGCGACTTTCAGGCGTCGCAGGAAGCGTTTCGCCAAGGGGTCGAGCTGCTCGAGCCGATCGTCGAAGCNNCGTCGATCGCCGAGTTCCGATTCACGCTGGCGCTCTGCTACCGAGACGGCTCGCCCCCCTGGCGTCTGCGCGGCAGCGACGGCGATCCGTCGAACGATCTGCAGCAGCGAGCGATCGACATTCTCGAAACGTTGGTGCGCGAGGCGCCGACGGTCCCCGACTATCGCCTGGAACTCGCCGACACGATCGCCCGAGTCCCGCCGCCCGATCGGATGACGGTCGAATCGCTGCAGACGACCGAAGCCGATCTGCGCCGAGCGCTCGGGATCGTCGACGATCTGCTGCGCGACTCGGGGCAAGTCCCGCGCTATCGTCAGGCCGCGGCTCGTATTCTCGAGCGATTGGCTGCCGTCGAGTGGCTCCGGCATGGAGCCGCCAAGCCGATCGATTCGGTCCGCCGGGCGTGGAGTCTGTATTCGGGGTTGGCCGACGACTATCCCGATCAGGACGACTACCTGCTGTCGTCACTGCGCATCGGCATCCAACTGGGGCAGCTGCTCGCGATGCAGCGGCAATGGATCGAATCGGGGCGNNGTCTATCAGGACTCGCTCCGTCGACTGGAAGCGACCGACGAGTCGTTTCTGGCAGGGCCGATCCGGCAGTTCGCCGACACGCAGATCCGTCTGGGCATCACGGCAGCCGAGGAGGGTCTCGTAAGGCAACTGGACGGGACCGAAGCGGCGTGGGAACTGCAGAACTCGGTCGAGCTGCAACGCTTTCCGTTCGGCCCCGGCAGCTTCGGTCCCGGCGGACCAGGCGGCGGACCAGGCGGCCCCGGTGGCGGCCCCGGCCCACCGCGCTAACTCCCCCCAGCCCGCCGCGTCAGC
>DMPQ01000363.1 GCA_003455945.1 Planctomycetaceae bacterium | reverse complement strand
TTGGGGCGCGCGACGGCGCGACGCCCGCGCGGCGCCGGAGCGGTCTCGCGCGACTCGGACTTCGCGGCGACTACGCCCGTCCCATCTGCTGGTACCATAGTTCCTTGTAGACCTTGCTCTGGTTGAGCAGTTGCTGGTGAGTGCCGATCGACTCGAGCTTCCCTCGTTCGATCACCGCGATCGCATCGCAACGGGTGAGGGTCGACAGGCGGTGCGAGACGAGNNGTCGAGCGCGCTGGTCGCCTCGTCGAAGATCAGGATCCGCGGATCGGTCAGCAGCGCCCGAGCGATCGCCAATCGCTGCTTCTGGCCTCCGGACAGGTTCGCCCCGTTCTCTTCGAGCAGCGTGTCGTACGAGCGCGGCTGGCGCTCGATGAACTCCGCGGCACCGGCCATCTTGGCCGCCTGGACGATCTCGTGGAACGTCGCGTTCGGTTTGGCCATCGCGATGTTCTCGCGGATCGTTCCGCGGAACAGGAAGTTCTCCTGCAGCACGACTCCCAGATTCTGACGCAGATGCGCCAGGTCCATCTCGCGCATGTCGACGCCGTCGATCCGGATCAGCCCTCCCTGCATCTCGTACAGACCCTGGATCAGTCGGGTCAGCGTCGTCTTGCCCGATCCGCTCCGACCGACGATACCGACGACGTTGCCGGCCGGGATCGACAGCGAGACGTGATCGAGCGCGGGAGGCGAGGTCGGGGCGTAGTGGAACGTCACCCCTTCGAAGTCGATCTTGCCGTTGATCTCGGGGCGCAGTCCGCGGCCGAAGCCCGCCTCGGGACGACGATTCATCACTTCGCCGAGCATCCGGACGCTGAGCGCCGCTTCCTGGTACGAGTGGACCAGACCGACGAGCGCGACGAGCGGACTGGTGACTCGACCGGCGATCATCTGGAAGGCGACGAGAGCACCGATCGACAGCTGCTTGTCGAAGACCATCTGGGCTCCGAGCCAGACGATCGCGACGGTCATCAGCTTTTCGAGAAACTTCGACAGCGATCGAGCGGTGACGCTGATCCGACCGACGCGGAAGTGCATCGCCACCGCCTGAGCCGATTGGTCGTCCCACTTCTTGCGCTGCACCGGCTCCATCGACAGTGCCTTGACCGTCTGGATGCCGTGGATCGCTTCGACCAGCATCGACTGACGCTGCCCCTCCGCCTCGTACAGCGCCTCGAGACGCCGACGATACGGGCCGAGCAGCACGCCGATCACGAAGGCCAGTGCCGCCGAGAAGCCGAGTACCACGAACGACAGCGGCGTGCTGTAGAAGAACAGGATCGGCAGAAAGACGATCAGCGCGGTGCTGTCCAGCAGCGTCATGAAGAGCTGACCGGTCAGGAACTCGCGGATCTTCGACGTCTGCTGCATGTGCTTGGTCAGCACGCCGGCGGTGACCTGCTCGAAGAACTGGATCGGCAGCTGCAGCAGATGCCCGAACGTTCTCGTCGCGACCCGGACATCGATCTTGCTCGTCGCATGCAGCAGCAGGAAGCCGCGCAGATAGTCGAGAATCGCGTCGAACAGCAGCGCGACGGTGATGCCGATCGTGATCGTCTTGAGCGTTTCGGTCGCGTCGTTGACCAGCACCTTGTCGATGACGATCTGGAAATACAGCGGCGTGACGAGCGCGATCAGATGGATGAAGATCGCACCGATCGCGACGTCGGTGAAGGCCGCCCGCTGGCGGAAGATCTCGGGAACGAACCAGCGCAGACTGAACGGCTGATTCGCGTCGAGCAGCGAGTGCTGACGCTTCAACAGCAGCACATCACCGGCCCAGTTCTTCTCGATCGTCTCGCGGTCCAGGAACAGGAAGTCGTGACGATCCGCCAGCGGATCGAAGATCGCGAGCTCGTCCCGCTGCTTCCCTCGCTCGTCCTCGACCGTTCGCATGCCGATCAGGATGACCCAGTTGCCGTTGCGCAACCGAGCCATCACCGGATACGCCTCGCCCAGCTTCTTCAGCTGTTTCCAGGCCAAGCGGGTTCGCCGCGAGCGGAAGCCGTTGTCGCGGGCCATCCGCATCAACCGCTTCCAGTCCGCCTCTTCATTCCGCAGCGAATAGTCGTGGATCAGACGATCCGCGCTGACGTCGACTCCATGATGGCGAGCGATGAGCGCCAGGCACTGAACGGCGGTATGGCGGAGTCGTTCACGCGGCTGATCGATCGTGCCGTCGGCGTCGTCATCGTCGCCCGCCGGAGCGGACTGCTTTCGATTTGCCGAGCTCCCCGAGCCGCGGTCGGCCGTTCGCTCGGAACGGGCACGGCGGGCGCGCGGATCGGCCGTACGAGCCTCACCGGTCCCGGTCGGAACGACCGCACCGGTCGCTGCGGACTCGGGAAGTTCGGAAGCAGGGTCCTGAGACGGACGGCTCATCGCTCACCCTGGGACGAGTCGAGATCGGAGAAGAGCTGGGGCGCGGATCGTTCGCGCACGACCTTCCGGCAACGGAAATCCGCACGCGAAAGCTCAGTTTAGTCGCGACCGTTTCCGTTCCGCCTGTTGTTCCCTCGGCGGGGTTCTCCGAACCGACTCCGCTCTTCCGGTCGTGACGGTCCTATCGATCGTAGCGGACCGCGCGATCCCGTTCCCGAGAATTGTCAACCGACAACCAGACGAGATTGCGGCGCAGTATCGGGTGAACGTCGCCGCGGACAACGATCGTACGGAAGGCTCCGAGGTGATTCGCGCGCGGAGCTACCTTGCGTGCGGGAGCTTCGTCGCGATTACGGGAACCGAACGGCGGTTACCGCTCGACCGCCTGCTTCTGATCCAGCAGATACGCGAACAGGTCAAGCAGCTCCTGTTCGGGGAGATCTCTCCCCAGCGTCTCGGGCATCAGCGAAAGCGTCGACGGTTGTCGCTGCACGATCGAAGCGACATCGACGACGATCTCCTTGCCGAGCGAGTCGACCAGGACCACCGTCGATCCGTTCTCGCTGCGGATCAGCCCCGACAGGGTCGAGCCATCTTCCGTCTCGACGATCGTCGGACGAAAGGCGACATCGACGTTCCGGTTCGGATCGAGCAGATCTTCGCTCAACCGCTCGAGACCTCGCAGACCGACTCCGTCCAGCTGCGGTCCGACGACCGCGCCTTGACCGGCGATCTGATGACACGCGGCGCAGTGCTTGCCGAAGACCTCGGCTCCGCGCTGCGACGAACCGCCGCGCGACCGAAACGCTTCGCGACGATCGGCCAGCGTCATGGCGATCGCCTCGTCCAGCGGCGGCAGGAGCGACTGCCAGCCCTCGATCTGCTGACGCTGCGCCGGATCGGCGATCGCCGTGGCGCGGTCGAGGAACTGGCGGTTGCCGAGCATCCGTGTCGACAGGCGTCCTCGCTCCCAGAGATCGACCAGCAACGCCAAGCCTTCCGCCGAGGCGACTCCGCGCTCCGCCAGCGTCCCTTGCTCCGTCGCGTCGAGCGACACCAGCAACGGGTCGATCAGGGCGCGTCGCGCCTCGGTTTCGGCGTCTTGCTCTTCGGCCGGTCCGCTGGCCAGCCGAGCCAGCGAACGTTGCCGCCACGTCTCGCCGACCCGCCCGCTGCCGATCCACGGAGCGATCAGCGCGACGACCGGATCGGGTCGCACTGCCGCACAGGCCTCGACGGCGGCCGTCCTTGCCTGACCGTCGATCTCCGCCCCCTCGACCTGCGCGAGCAGCAGCGACCGCAGATCGACCAGTCCCAGTTCGCGAATCAGCAACGCTCCGCGCACGACCCGCTCGGCCGTGTCGGACGGCGTTCCAGGAGCCGGAAGGAGCTTCGGATCGAAGCGACCGACCGAGAGCCAGGCGTAAGCCCCCGCTTCGTCCGCATCGATCGCTTCGAAACGGACTTCACGCCCGGCGAATGCGGACGTCTCCCACTCGATTCGCTGAGCGACATCGTTGCGGGGAGGAGTCGATTCGATCAGCACGCTGCCGTCGTTCGCATCGATCAGTCGAACGAAATTCTTCGGGGCGAACGGCCGATCGGGATAGCCGCAGTGACCGGCGCACCAGAACTCGAATCGCTCGGCTGCAACGAACCGAGGGGATCTCAGGCGACCGACCGAGCTCTCGCCGACGGCGAGCGTCGTCAGGAAGTCGGTCTCGACCTCATCCGCCGATCGCCGTCGCTCGAGGGTCCACGGGTTCTCGCGCCGAGCCGCTCCGGGAATCGGAGCGTTGGTCCAGCCCCCTTGCGCCGCGTTCTCGTCGAGCAGCGTCGTGGCGAGCGTGCGTCCCCAGTCGGCGAGCATCGATCGAGCGGCCAGACCTCGATCGCGAAGGCCCCGTTGCACCGCCGCCAGCAGCTCGAACTGAACGCCGGGATCGTCGGCGAATCGGGCCGGGATTTCGGTCGGCAGACGTTCGAGCAGTTCGGGGGCGCCGTGCGCCGCGATTCGTCGCCATGCCTCGACCTGCGACTCCCCCAGATCCGATCCGATCGCGGCCTCGTGCAACACCGCCGCTCCGACCTCGGTCGGTACCGCCAGCGCGACCGATGCCAGCTCGCTGCGACGACGCACGTCCTTGCCGAGCAGCTGCGGCAACCGTTCGCTCGGCCAGCCTCGCAGCGTCTCCTTGATCGCGATCCGCAATCCTTGGCGGAGCATCGGATCGTCCTCGGCCGTTTCGATCAGCGAATCGAGCAGCACCGGAAGAAAGGCGTCGGAGCGATCGATCGCGTCGGACGGGGAACCGTCGGCGCGTCGTCGCGCCGCCGACGCGACCGCATCGGCCGCCGCCGCTCGCACGTCCCGCGATTCGGAACGTAGCGAACGAGCGAGAAAATCGATGATCGGATCGGCATCGATCGGTGCCTCGCTCGCGATCCTCGCCAGGTGCGTTTCCAGCTCCGGCAGCGGCACCGCCGTCGAGCGATCTCGACCGGCGAGCGTCAGCAGCTCGGTGATCGGCGCGCCCGAACGCCAGAACAGCGCGTCGACGCCGGAGAGGTAGTAGGGGAAGAAGTAATAGACGTCGTTGGGGCAGAGCAGCCGGTCGATCTTGACCCCGCCGCCGGCCCCGACGTTGTCGGCGAGCTTGTTGCCGAGCGCGCGCATCACCTTCGCCATGTTCTTGAAATCGATCCCGGTGGCCTTGACCGCGCCGATGATGGTGTCGATCCAGTCTCCGATCCGCAGCACCTGGCCGATCACCCCGGACGGGAACGCCGGCGCGACCGAGCACTTGTCCGGCCCCATGAAACAGCCGACCGACCACGACGACCACAGGTTCAGAAAGCCGGCCACGTCCGAGGAGCCGGCGCCGAAGTTGCCGCCGAGATTGCCCGAGCCGCGCCCGCCGCCGGTTTCACCGTCGGTGTAGGTATCGGCGGTCATGTTGCCGTTTTTATCGACCAGCGCGGGCAAAATCGCGACCGGATGGCCCATATACTCGGCCTCCTTGAAGTTGGTCGATTGGTGTTCCCCGTACCGCTGCTTGCGGCTTTGCCCGCCGCCGCTTTCGGAGATCGAAGTGCCGCCGAGCGCCACCGGCACCAGATGCGCCATTTTGTCCAGCAGCTTCTTCTGGATTTCCCCGACCAGCCCGGCCCATTCTTGATAGGCTTCCTCGGGAAAGCGGTCGCTGGTCATGGCGTGCAGGGCGACC
>DMPQ01000329.1 GCA_003455945.1 Planctomycetaceae bacterium | reverse complement strand
TTCGTTCTTCATATGCGGGTTGCGTTGGCCGCAGCCCAGAGTCACCGTCGGAATGCCTCGGGCCGAGAGCCAGTTCGCGTCGAGACCGCCGTTGGAGATCGCTCGCTCGGGGCGCCCGCCACAGGCGCTGACCGCCGCTTCGGCCGCGAGCACCGTCGGCTCGTCGTCCGCCAAGCGGAACGACTCGTAGTCCAGTCGTCCGTCGAACGTGACCGAACCCTCTTCGCCCGAAACGTTCCGCACCTCGGCTGCCGCGCGGCGAAACGCTCCTTCGATCTCGTCGACGATCCGCTTGCGGAACTGCGGATCGTGACTCCGCGCCTCGACCCGCAGCTCGACCGCATCACAGACGACGTTGGTCGCCGCTCCGCCGCGAATCACGCCGACGTTCGACGTTCCGCGGAACTTCCCTTTGGCGATCGCGCCGTGCCATCCCTTCTTCTGCAGTTCGGCGATGGCGATCCCGGCGATCGCGATCGCACTCACCCCCTGCTCCGGCGCTCCGCCGGCATGCGACGCCTTGCCCGAGACGGCGACGGTCATCCGATAGCCGCCGGTCGCGCCGACCGTCAGCTTCCCCGCATCACCGCCGTCCCAGTTGAACGCCAGTTGCGGCTTGCCGAGCTTGCTCTTGTCGAGCAGTCGCGCCCCGTGCAATCCCGTCTCTTCCTGCACGGTCCACAGGAAGGTGAGGGGTGGGTGCGGGAGCTTCTCGCGCAGGACCGCCAGCGCCGCTCCGAGCACCACCGCGCATCCCGCTCGATCGTCCGCGCCGAGACCGGTCGCGACGTTCCCCGAGACGACCTTGTCCCCCTTCACCACCGGTCGCGTACCGATGCAGATCGGCACGGTATCCATGTGAGCCATCAGCAGCCGTCGCGGCTCCTTGCGCGTCCCTGGGAGCGTGAAGCTGAGGTTGCCGGTCTTCGAGCGGATCGGCGTCCGGCGTCCGACGGTATCGCTGACGATCGCCCCCGGATCGGCTCCCGCATCCAGCAGCGCCTGACGCAGATGCTGAGCGACCGCTTCCTCGTCGCCGCTCCCCCCCGGTATCGCCATCAGCGCCAGAACGCGATCGAGATCCTCGTCGTCGGACGAACGGGTACGAGCCATGACTGTCGCCTCGGTTGAGCGACGCCGTGCCTGATGGGGAAGCGAAGAGTCGGCGCCGCGAGGGGAGGGATTATCCGGCGGCACCGAGAATTCCCGCAAGGCGTCGATCGGGCGGGATTCGAAAGGAACCACAGCGAACCGGAGCGAATCGGCCGCGACGCCTTGCCGAT
The DNA here is from genome assembly GCA_003455945.1 of Planctomycetaceae bacterium. Lineage (GTDB taxonomy): Bacteria > Planctomycetota > Planctomycetia > Pirellulales > Pirellulaceae > UBA11682. Next base: position 2,918 of record DMPQ01000329.1, on the reverse strand, counting down.
CCCGTCCGACGTTTCGAGAATCGGCTCGACGCGGAAGCGTGCCCGCGAGCGGAGCGACCCGTCCCGGCTCTCCCCGGCCCGACTTCCGCTCCCCTCCCCTTCCCTTTCCCCGTCTCGTCCACGATTCCGTTTCGGAGCGACATCGGCATGCGGTTCTTCATCGCCGGAGTGATGCAGGGGTCGTCGCACGGCACCGAACTGCACGATCAGGACTATCGCGAGCGGATCGAAGCGACGATCCGCCGTGCGATGCCGACGGCCGAGGTCTACGATCCGTGGGCCAACCATCGGGAATCGATCACCTACGACGATCTGACCGGCAAGCAGGTCTTTCTCGAACACAATCGGATGTGCGGCGAGATGGATGTGGTCGTCGCCTTCGTCCCTCAGGCCTCGATGGGGACGGCGATCGAGATGTGGGAAGCGTTCCGGAACGATCGGATGGTGATCGCCGTCAGCCCGATGGCTCACAACTGGGCGATCAAGTTCGTCAGCCACCTCCGCTTCGACTCACTGGACGACTTCGACCGCGCGATGGAAGATGGATCGCTCCCTCGTCGGATCGCCGCCTTTCGTCGCTCCTGAGTCGTCCTGCGCCCGAGTCGAACATGACCTCGCTTCTGGAACTCGATCGCGCGGCTCTTCGCGCCTGGCTCGTCGAACGCGGCTTTCCCGCGTATCGCGAAGGGCAGATCCGTCGCTGGATCCATCAGCGCCGCGCCGAGAGTTTCGACGCGATGAGCGATCTGCCGAAGGAGCTGCGGGCGCAGTTGGCCGAGACGTTCGTGCTGCGGACCGGGACGGTCGCCAAGCATCAGCAGGCGAGCGACGGGACCGAGAAGCTGCTGATCGAGTGGCCCGGCGGCGGACGGATCGAATGCGTCCTGCTCCGTGACGAGGAGCGGCGGACGATCTGCATCAGCAGCCAGGTCGGCTGTGCGATGGGATGCGTCTTCTGCGCGAGCGGCCTGGACGGCGTCGACCGGAGTCTGACTCGCGGCGAGATCGTCGAGCAGATGCTCCGGCTTCAGGGGCTGCTGCCGGCCGACGAGCGTCTGAGTCATATCGTCGTGATGGGGATGGGAGAGCCGCTGGCGAATCTCGACAACGTCGTCGCGGCGCTGCGCGAAGCGAACGCGAAGGACGGACTCGACATCTCGGCGCGTCGCATCACCATCTCGACCGTCGGTCTGCCGCCGGCGCTCCGGCGACTGACTCGTGAAGAGCCGCGGTTCCATCTGGCCGTTTCGCTCCACGCGCCGAACGATCGGCTTCGCGACGAGATCGTGCCGGTCAATCGGAAGATCGGCATCCGAGCGGTCCTCGAAGCGGCCGACGAGTACTTCGAGGCGTCGGGGCGGCGGCTGACCTACGAGTACGTCCTGCTGGGCGAGCTGAACGATCGCCCCGAGCACGCGCGCGAACTCGCGGCGCTGCTCCGCGGACGCACCGCGCTGCTGAACGTCATCCCGTACAATCCGGTCGCCGGTCTGCCGTACCGGACGCCGACGGTCGAGGCGATCCGGAACTTCCGCGACGAGCTCGAACGGCGCGGCGTCAACGTCCGCTTTCGGCAGCGCAAGGGGGACGAGATCGACGCCGCCTGCGGGCAGCTCCGCCGCTCGACTCCTGCCGTGAACCTGGTCGCGATCGCACCGCCGAGCGGCTGATCGAGCTGCCTCGTTCGCCAAGGTCTTCCTGTCGCCGAGACGCCGATGCCTCGTCCTCCCCGCGCCGAACGACCGCCGATCGAAACGCTGATCGAAGGGACGGAAGAGACGGGGGAAGGTTGGGGGCGAGTCGGCGATCGGATCGTTCGCGCCTGGGGAGCCCTGCCCGGCGAGCGAGTGCTCGTGGCGATCCGCAAGCGCAAAGGGGGCGTCTGGACCGGCTTCGTTTCGGAAGTGCTCGAGGCATCGCCCGATCGGATCGAGCCGCGCGAGTCGCACTACCTGTGTTGCTCCCCGTGGCAGGTGCTCGATCCGCGCCGCGAGAACGCCTTCAAGCGCGATGCCGTTCGGCGGATGGCGGCCGAGAAGCACGGGATCGAGTTGCCCGAGTTCGAGGTCGAAGGAGAGATCGGCTTCGGCTACCGGAACAAGCTCGAGTTCGGGTTCTTCTCGACCGATGCCGGGCTGAGTCTGTCGTTCTTCATGCGAGGCGGATCGGGGTGGCGGATCCCGATCGACGGCTGCGAACTGGGGAGCGAATCGATCGGGCGCTGCGCTCGGCGAATCGTCGCGCGATTGAACGAACTGCAGGTGACGTCGCGGCAGGTGAAGAGCCTGGTGCTGCGGAGCAATCGGCGCGGCGAGGTGGTGGCGGGACTCTATGTCCGCGATCCGATTCCGACCGTCGGGCCGCTCGACGACGGGCCGGAGCTGGTCGGGCTGCGCGTCTATCGCTCGAACCCCAAGAGCCCGGCGAGCGTCGTCGATTCGGTCGCCGAGGATCATGGCGTGACGGCGATCGTCGAGACGCTGGACGGTCATCCGTTCGAGCTGACCGATCGGAGTTTCTTTCAGGTCAATGTGCCGTGCTTCGAACAGGCGCTCGGCGCGATCCGCGCCGAAGTGCCGGCCGGAAGTCCGCTGGTCGATCTGTATGCCGGAGTCGGTTCGATCGGCATCGGGCTCGGGATCCCCGGCACGCTCTTCGTCGAGAGCGATCCGACCTGCGTCGCCTGTCTGGATACGAACGTCGCTCGGGCCGGTCTCGCCGGCGCGACGATCCTGGGGCAGCCGGCCGAGGCGGGATTGCCCGAGTGGCCTCGCGGCGCGACGGTGATCGTCGATCCGCCCCGAGTCGGTCTGCATCCGAAGGTGGTCCGGCGGTTGGCCGAGACCCCTCCGGCGCGACTGATCTACTTGAGCTGCAATCCCGAGACTCAGGCTCGCGACCTGGCGGCCTGGGGAGCG
>DMPQ01000436.1 GCA_003455945.1 Planctomycetaceae bacterium | reverse complement strand
AACCGTAGGTAAAGGTCGTCAGCACGTAGCGCTGAGAGGGTTGGTCGATCTTGGGATCGGAGCCAGAGAGCGGACCGAAATGCCGCGTCCATTGCGTCCAATGTGAGACGTCGCAGAGGATCTCGATCACGCTGCGTTCGCGCATGCGCTCCAGGATGGCGGTTTCCAGGGTGCGGGCACTGCGGGTCATCTCCTTCGCACGTGGCCGCTTCAATACGGGGAGGCCATGCTCATCGATGGTGGCGATCTGGCTGTTCTCCATGTAGCCCTGGTCCGTCAGCTCGGCCACATGCGTCGCGGCGCGGGCATAGACGACCGCCTGACCGAGCTTCAGCTGCGGACTCCAGTCGAGTTCGCCGAAGACCCGATGGTGGAGCGTCGTGTAGTCGCGCCCTCCCGCCGTCCGATGGAACGCCAACATCTCGGCGATCCGATGGACGCTGCGCGAGGCGACATCCCAGCCGTCGGAGAGCTCGGCCCCCTGCAGCGCCCGGCGCCGCGACAGCAACCCCTCGGCGGTCCGCTCGGTCGTCTGCGTCTCGATCGAAATCGTCTCGCCCGGCTGGATGTCCTCGTTCACGACATACGCCCAGGTGTCGTAATAGACGATCGCCTGATCGAGCGTGAACGGAAACGGATTGGTGAACTCGCCGTGGAGCGAGTTGTTGCGTCGGTCCAGATAGAGCCGATCCTCGGGGATCGTCGCCAGGCGATCCCACCAGCGACCGACGAACGACCGCGTGCTCGCCACCTGCACGGCGATCCCGGTCGGTCGGATCGAGCCGTCGGCTGCGGTGCGAAAGCGATAGGCCCCGAGCGAATCTCCCGAACCCGAGGCGACATCCATCCCGCCGAGTCCGGTTCCGGCGAGCCCCTGCCAGCCGAGCAGCGTCCGCCCCTCGCCCGATCGGAACTCGGCGGGGCGAGTCAGCTCCAGGTCGAACGTCCGCACCTCGGGCGAATACAGATGAGCCCAGAGCGTTCCTCGCACCTCGCCCGTCCGTCCGTCGACATCGACGAACTCCAGCTGATTCGCGAGGACCTGATTCCCCTTGGTCAGTCGAAAGCCGACGATCGCCAGCAGCGTGACCGTCAGAACGATCGCGCCGCTGGTCGCCCAGGTCCATTCCATCCGCCGCACGACGCGCGACAGGAACCACCAGTCGACCGGACCGATCAACAGGATGAACAGGACGACGATCACCGCGACGCTGGTGAACGAGACGAGCGAGACGCGGCGAAAGTCGTCGAGCGCCGTCCGCAACTGCCCCGAAAGGTCATCGAAGCCCAGATGCTTCACTCGACTGCCGCGGACGGTCGGCGACGTGATCGCGCCGGCGCGGACCATCTCGAGCACCTTGCCGACGAATCGGTTTCGACTGGACCATGACGCGAACGGCTCGGCCGCCAGATCGGCGCCGATCCAGACGACTCGCCCCATGCCGCACGACGAATCGACGACCAGCGGCAGCGAGCGATCGCCGTTCGATTCGTAGGCGACCATCTTGCCGCGGAGTTCGGTCAGTTCGACGAGCGAATAACTCTCGCCGCGCCCCAACAACCGATCGGTCGCCGACGTGAAGACCTCGACGCCGCCGCTGTCCTCCTGCGCGACGATCGATCCGACCGAGCCGGGGATCAGCGCCGCGATCTCGAGACGCTCGGCTGCCGGTGCCGCCTGAGTCGCACCGACCAGGATCAGCGTCCCGCCGCGACGCGTCCAACGCGAGATCGAATCCCAGGGAGGGGCGGTCGCCGGATCGAGCAGCGACGGATCGTCGCCGAAGGCGATGACCATCAGATCGATCGCATCGAAGGCGGCGTCGTCTCGCGGCAGGCCGAGCGGGTCGCTGCCGGTCAGCAGGTCGGTCGCTCGATCGTCGAATCGCCCCTGACGATCCGCGAGCCAGGACGAAAAGCCGATGTCGGGTCCGAGCGTCAGGACGAGCTGATCGGTCGAGGCACGGGCGCCGTGAGCCGGATCGAGCAGGCGTTCCCCCGAGGCGACGATCGAGCCGTCGTCGGCGACCAGGCGAACGAACAGCCGCGATCGAAGTCGCCCGATCCGGACCAGACGCCGAAGGTCGATCGTTCCCGAGCCCGGCGACTCGACGAGCGACTCGTCGGCGTGGATCACCGGTACCCCTTCGCCGTCGACCGTCTCGATCTCGACTCGCACCGGCACGGTCAATCGCGAGGCGTCGAGCACGATCCGGACTTGCGTCCATGAACCGACCTTGAACCGACCGTCGATCCCGACGTCGATCAGTTCGATCGGATCGCTCGATTCGATCGCCTTGCGGATCGGTTCGTCGCCGTCGACCGCCGCATTGCCGGCAGTGACCGTCGCGGCAGCGGCGATCCGGCCCGACGGCAACAGCGCGATGCCGAACGCGAACGTCAGCACCAGCGGCAACGCGAGCGGCGCTCGAAGACCGGAAATGGACCGATTGACTCGCACGCGTGGCCCGACGGTCAGCGGATGAACGGTTGCCGCAACGGGACTCCCTGTCCCGAACTCGCCGCGAACCGGAGAAACCGACAGGATAATCGTTGGCTCGGTACGCGGGAGAGCGCTACGGCTTTTCTTCATCCGGACAGGTGCAGACCATCCGGGAACAGCCGGGACAACCGCGTCCGTACTTCATCGCCACCGCCTCGGACAGATCGACTCCGGCGACGTTCGCGATCGTGGCGAGCCACGCGACGACGTCGGCGAACTCCCCCAGACGTTCTTCGTGAGTTCCGTCGCGAAGGGCGGTCGCCAACTCGCCGACCTCCTCCATCAGCCACATGAACGTCCCCTCGATCCCGCGAGCGACATCCTTCTCGTAGTACATCTCGCGGATCAGTCGCTGAAAGTCGCGCAGGCCGATGCCGGGCGAGGGAGAGCCGTCAGTCCGGTCGTCGTCGGTGCTCACGCGGCAGAGTCTCGTTACGAAGGGATTTCGAGAAGGGAGCTGAAGGGGTCCGCAAGGCGTTCGGACCGCCAGAACGCGGCTCAATCGACTCGCGGCTTCGGGTCGGTCGCGACCTGGATCTCGTCGCCGACGACGCGCACCTCGTAGCTGTCGGTCCGCAAGCGGCGATTGTCGCACCAGGTGCCGTCGCGGACATCGAACCGCCAGGCATGCAGCGGACAGACGACGATGCAGTTCTCGACATGCCCGGCTCCGAGCGACGCACCCGCATGCGGGCAGAGATCGTCGATCGCGAAATAACCCTCGGGGGTATGAAAGAGGGCGATCAGCCGCCCGTCGACTTCGACCGTCCGGCCCTGGTTCTCGGGGATCTCGCCGACCCGAGCGGCGGTTTCGAAACGCGTCATGGCGAAGAAGAAATTCCGGAGTGAGGGACCGAACCGATGGAATTCGATCCGCCCCCGCGACGGTGCCGACCGAACCGTTCGTCTCAGTGTACCGCCCGAGCCGGATCCGACCACGGCCCTCGGGATTCGCTCGGCCCCACGAGACGAAGCTTGCGCCGGCTCGCCGGGGCAAGGGGGACCGCGAAAAGGTCATCCGGCCATCCGTTCGCCGGCAGGACGGCGGGCGGAAGCAGATTCGGCACGGGACGATACGGCGAGCCCTGGGGACAAGGCTGCAACTACGAGCGATCCTGCTCGCGCCGATGGCCGACGAAACGCATCGCGCCGCAGGCGATCAACCCTCCGCCGATCGCAAGCCCCGCGCCGATGGTTGCCGCGAAGCTCAGCGGATCGTCAGCCCACGAAAGCGTCGCTTGGTTGAACGTCAGACTCCCCAGCAGCGCCGCGATCAGCGCGACGACGATCAGTCCGGCGCCGACCATCGGCAGGATCACGACATCCGCCGTCAGGGAATACCGAGCGTGTCGTCGGCCGAGCGACATGATTCCGACTCCGCGACCGGAGATCGTTCGCAGGCTCAGAATAACCGGGTGAACGGTGCGGGGACCAGAAAGGCATGATGCTCGAACAGCCCGAGCGCCCCGCCCCACGACAGGAATCGAGTCACCGAGACGAAGATCGCGAAGATGATCGCCAACGGGAAGATCGCCATCCGGATCGGCCATCGCCAGATCAACCAGCTCTTCGTCTCGCGCCGCGACGAGCGGGCATAGGCCCAACCGGTCACCCAGCGTGCCGGCAACGAGAAGGCGACGAAGATCAGCCCCAGCGCCCACCAGATGCCGCCGTCGAGAAGTTCGATCTTGAAAAGATACAGCGGCAGCGCCAGGACCATCACCAGCAGCAGGGCGATCGAGTGCCGAAGCGGACTGCGCGCGATCTGCCGCCGCGCCTCGACCAGATCGAACATCGCGAACAGCTTGCCGACCGCTCCGAAGTGCGTCTGCAGAACCGGCAGGTACAGACAGACGATCGCCAGCAAGACGACTCCGGTCGTTCCGGTCAGCACCGCGCCGCCGTCCGGCAGCGCCGTTCCGCCGATCAGCAGCAGCGTCGGCAGGCAGAGCCAGGCGACGCTGCCGACGAACGCTCGCAGTCCGAGCCAGCCGAGGTAAGGCAGACGCAGCCCGGCCAGGAACTCCCAGAACCCGTCCCTCAGTCGCGCCCAAAGCGTCCCTTGCCACAGATGCTTGCCGATGATCGCCGGCAGGAAGAAGTCGGTCAGCGGCGTGACGGCGCACAGGTCGGCGACCAGCGTCGGCCAGATCTCGCCGAGCGTCCGATCGAGGCCGCGCCGCAGCGCCGGAGACGCGAGCGTCCACTGGAGCGCCCAAATCGCCAGCTGGAACGGAGCCAGCAGAGGCCAGAAGAAATAGCGGAGCTTCCCGCCGCAGAACCAGGCCGCCAACATGTGCGGCACCAGCATCAGTGTCACGATCCATTGCCCGATTCGCAGACCTCGCGAACTCGTCGAGGTCGGATCGATCAGTTCTGCCGCCTCCGCCAGACTCGACAGATAGCCGATCGGCGCCAGGCACATCAGCGTGCCGAGCGCCAGACTGCCGATACGAGCCGCTTTCCGCCAGCCCGGCATCCCGGCTCGGACCTTGCCGGTCCGGGCGATCCGCCCCGACACCTCGATCAGATAGCCGAGCGTCAGGATCTGAGCCCCGGGGATTCCGGTCGCGATCGCCAGCAGCACGATCAGACTCGCCCCGCCGAACGAGAACTCGATCGCTCGACCGATCCCGCTCGCCATCCGAAACGGCCAGCTCCGATAGCGTCGCAGCGGCGTCGCGGCGGCGATCGGCTCGATTGCGGGAGACACCAATTCCGCTTCGATCGAGGCCGGAGAACTCAGAACGGGCGGCGCGATCGCCTCAGCCAGCGGGACCTCGTCCTCGTCGCCGGGCGTCGTCGCGGAAACCGCGACGGATTCGATCGTGTCGACGGTCTCCAGCGGAATGGGGCCCGAATCGCCGATCGGTTCGGCGGCGATCCGTTCGAGCGAGTCGTGGGCTGGAGGAAGTGTGTCGAGCGACGCCGGATCGTGCGCTCGCGCCGTTTCGGCTCCACCCGCTTCGCGATCCCCGTCGATCGGATCGACCACGATGACCGAGGCGATCCGGTCGTCGTCGAGGGGGGCGTTTCGAGAGGCGAGCTCGTCTCGCGGTTCGGTCATCACCCCTCTCCTCGTTCGATTCCGGCGACGGCTGCTCGGCCGAGCGACGCTCCGGTCCGGTGTCAGGGCGTCGCTGTGAGTCACGACCCCAGGCACTACCATGGTACCGGCAGCTCGGTTTCGAAACCGAGCGAACCGAGCGAGGGTATCTTCGGTCGGGGAGCGGCGGCGTCCGGCGGACGGAACGCCCGGCGCGGCTCCCGAAAGAAGCCCCGCGGCAGTCGTCTGCGGCGGTGATCTGCGGTGCCGGAGGGTCGACGCGATGCTGACTCGGACGTTCGTCTTCCTGACCGGTGTGGTCGGCGGCGTCGCGGCGCTTGCGACTTGGCTCTATCCCCGTCCGCATGTTCCCGACTCGAGTCTCTGGCTCGATCGCTCCGCCTGGACGGCCACGGATCAGCAGTCGGTCGCCGCGATCGATGCCGAGTTCGCCCGAGCCTGGAGCGACGCCGGGCTCCAACCGGCCGATCCGGCCGACGAACTGGTCGTGGTGCGGCGCCTGTCGCTCGCGCTGACCGGAACCGTCCCGTCGCTCGAAGAGCTTCGCGCTCTCGAACAGTTGCCGGCCGACGAACGGATCGAGGCCTGGACCGACTATCTGCTCCAGGATCGACGCCACGCCGACTACTTCGCCGAGCGGTTGGCGCGATCGCTCGTCGGCGTGCAGGACGGACCGTTTCTGGTCTTTCGCCGTCGACGCTTCGTCCACTGGCTCTCGGAGCAGCTCCACGAGAATCGACCGTACGACGCGATCGTCCGCGATCTGCTGACCGACGAAGGGTTGTGGACCGACAGCCCGGCGGTCAACTTCGTCACCGCGACGCTCGATCAGAACGCCGACAACCAGCCCGATCCGATCAAGCTGGCCGCGCGGACCTCGCGCGCCTTCCTCGGCCTGCGGATCGATTGCCTGCAGTGCCACGACGACAACCTCGGCACGATCGACCTCGGCGATGCCGCGGCGCTGCGCGGCGGCACGCAGGAGGACTTTCATCAGTTGGCGTCGTTCTTCGGCAACGTTCGCTCGACCCTCCGCGGGATCCGCGATGAGCAGCCCGAGCGGATGACCGACTATCAGGTGAAGTACCTGGATGCCGAGACCGAGACGGCGGTTCCGCGCCTGGTCCCGTATCGTCAGGATCTGGTCAGCGACGATCCGATCCCGCGACGAGCTCTGGCCGATTGGGTGACTCACCCCGAGAACCAGCCTTTCGCGCGAGCGATCGTCAATCGAGTCTGGGCCCTGATGACCGGTCGACCGCATACCGAATCGGTCGACGACATCGAGCTCTACGGTCCCTTTCCCGCCGGTCTCGATGCGCTCGCGGCCGACCTGGTGCGACGCGACTATGACCTGCGGCATCTGATCCGGACGATCGCACGCACCCGAGCCTTTCGTACCGACAGTCGCGCCGCGTTCGAGATCACCGAAGAGCACGAGCGACTCTGGGCCGTCTTCCCGGTGACTCGTCTGAGGCCCGAGCAGATCGCCGGAGGGATCATCCAGGCGTCGTCGCTGCGGACGATCAACGGACAGGCCGGAGTCTTCGCGCGACTGACCCGCTTCGGGCAGGAGAACGAGTTCGTCGATCGCTTCGGCGATCTCGGCGAAGACGAGTTCAACATGACGGGCGGAACGATCCCGCAACGTCTGTTGCTGATGAACGGCGAACTGGTCGGCGAGCGGACTCGATCGAGCGACCTGATCCTGAACGCCTCGGCGCAGGTCGCGCTCCTCGCTCCCGACGATCGCTCGGCGGTCGAGACGGCGTATCTGATCACGCTGACCCGGCGACCGACCGACGAGGAGCGAGCCGCGTTCGAGCGACGTCTCGAAGGGACAAGCGGCGACGAGCGACGGCGCGTCGTCGAAGACCTGATCTGGGTTCTGGTCAACGGCAGCGAGTTCTTCTGGAATCACTAGGACGGTCGACGATCGGGACTCGACCTGTCGACCGACCGCGAAAGCCCTTTGCGAGAGAACGATCATGAGACGCCGAACGGAATCGATCGAGCGACCGCTCTCCGGACGCTCCGCGATCGGTGGTTGCGGGAGTGCGGTGCACTTGGATCGTCGCAACTGGATGGGAGCGGCGGCGGCGTTCGGAGTCGCGGGGTGGCTGACTCCGGTCTCGTCGCTGTTGGCTCGGCAAGCCGATTCACCGCGGCGCCGCGGTCCTGCCAAGAGCGTCATCGTCCTCTGGCTCCAAGGGGGCGCCAGTCAGCTCGAGACGTTCGATCCTAAGCCGGGGGCTGCTGTCGGAGGTCCGACCCGGGCGATCGCCACCTCGGTCCCGGGACTCGCGATCGCCGAGCATCTGCCGTCGATCGCCGAGCGAATGGATCGGTTGTGCGTCGTCCGCAATCTGAAGAGTCCCGAGGGGGACCACGATCGCGGCAATCGCTATCTGCATACCGGCTTCGTTCCCGTGCCGGCTTTTCCTCGCCCGAGTCTCGGATCGCTCGTCTCGCATGCTTGGGGAGCGAAGTCCGCGGGGAGTGCGCCCGAGATTCCGGCATTCGTCTCGCTCGGCGGAAGCAACGGCAATCCCGCCTTTCTCGGCCCCGATCACGCGCCGTTGATGATCGACGATCCGGCGGCGACCGCGCGGCTGATCGGCGAACTCCGCTCCCGTCGCCGGCGGCTGACGTTGCTCGACGACATGAATCGCGATTACGCCGCCACGCAGGTCGCGACCGGACTCGATCGCCGCCGCACGACGCTCGAACGGATCGGCCGGATTCTGGACACGTCCTTCGGCCAGGCTCTCGACGTCGAGCGTGCACCGGCGGCCGATCGGGCTCGCTACGGCGAAGGAGGTTTTGCGGATCGCTGTCTGACCGCTCGACGACTGCTCGAGAGCGGCGTGCGGTTCGTCGAAGTCGCGCATGGCGGCTGGGATACGCACGGCGACAATTTCGCGCAGGTCGCGCGGCTGGCCGGCGAGATCGATCGCCCCTGGGCCGCGCTGCTCGACGATCTGCAGGCGTCGGGGTTGTGGGACGAGACGCTGGTGGTCTGGATGGGCGAGTTCGGCCGCACGCCGCAGATCAACGGCGACAACGGACGCGATCACTTCCCTGACGTCACGCCGGTCGTGCTCGGCGGCGGAGGGCTGAAACGAGGGATCGTGCTCGGTGCGTCAGCCGACGACGGCAATGCGATCGATGGGGCGACGGTCACGGTCCCCGATCTCTTCGCGACGCTGTTGACCGCGCTCGGACGCGACCCTTACGAAACGCTGCAGACCGACTTCGGCAGCCCGGCCGAGGTGACCGAAGGAGGAAAGCCGATCGCCGAACTGCTCGCGTGAAAGGGAACGTCCTGCCGCCGAACCGTTCGGGCCGTCGACATCGACGCTGATCAACGTCGGAGAAGACGGGCTTCGATCCAGTTCGGATCGCGACGTTCGTCGAGGACCGCAACGACTCGAACCTCCCCTAACGCGACTTCGTAGTAGATCGCGAAGGGAAACCGTTTCGCAGGCATGCAGTGGAAGCCGAACCTCTTCGCGTGGACGCCTCCGAAGATCGAGAGTGACTGGAGGTCTGCGAGGATCGCGTGTCGGAAGTAGTCACCGACATCGCTTCCGTTGGCGTCGTAGAAGGCGATTCCGTCTACAAGATCGGATTGGGCTTCAAGCGAGACCAGGACCTTCTTTCGGAATGCCGCTCGATATTCGTTCGAACTTCCTCCAATGACAGGAAGGTCGTCTCTCCTCGCTCGATCTGCTCTCGTCGTCGGGAAAGAACTTGCCCATGCCAGTCGGGAGCAGGAGGGGGATCGACCGCCTGCTGGAGCGAGGCCCAAAGCGCTTCCATTGCAGCCACCTTCTCCGCAGTCGTCATCGACGAGATCGGCAGGTTCATCGGCGTCTCCTTAGGGAACGTTGATCCCATGATCCTAGCCTCTCCGCCGACCATGATGCGAATCGATGGGTGACTGGGCCGACGGAGATACCTGTGTCGGTCATCTGTCCGCGAGGTTCGAGCGCGCCGGCACCGTCATTCCGATCGGCGGGCCGTACGAGCCATGACCAACCAGGCCGGGAGCCGCTTCACCGACGGTCCCGAAGAAAGTCGTGCAATCCTGCATCGCGTCGCGTACCGTTCAGCGGTTCCCGTTCGCTTCGTCATTGCGCGCTTCGGCTTCGCGCCGGATTCGGCGCTGGGCTTCACGAACTCGTTCGGGCCATTCGAAACGCGGAGCCTGAGAGGGATCGTAGGTCGCCAGATGCCCTTCCAATCGCTCGGTCGGTTTGACGTACTTCAGTTCGGTATCGCCGAAGACTTCACGACAGAGGTCCGCGAGCCCCGGGTCGTACGCGACCAGCTCCTCGCGCGTATCGACGTGATTGTGGTCGTGGTCGTTCTCGCGATTGTCGTCGAACCACGACTGGACTCCTTCGGCGAAGTACTCGTGACGATTGACCGACGCGTACTTCCCCTTCCATAACCCGGCCGCCATCGCTCGTTCGTACGTCTGCTGCAGACGCGTATCGAAAGTCGGATCGACGTTCGTCATGCCTCGCAGATGGATGTTGTGCGCGAACTCGTGGATCAGGATGCACTCGGTCGAGTACGGATCGCCGGGATAGGCGAGCAGATTCTCTTCGGCGCAGGTGCAGAGCGGATCGGTTTCGCTCCCACCGAGTCCTCGGGCACGTGCATCCCAGTAATCCTTCGGTCGCATCCAGGCGAATTCGGGGAGTTCGGTCGTGAACTCGTCGTGAGCCATGATGCACATCCGGGCGCCGCTGGCGATCATCGCATCGCGGACGTCGGGGCGCTTGGCGAGCATCATCCGGACCAGATAAGCCGCCTCGTCGAGCGCGTGCTTGTCGACCTTGTCCGACGCGACGATCGGAAAGCCGTCGACGTCGATCCGCTGGGTATAGAAACGCGGAATCCCGGTCGGATCGTCCGACTCGAATCGGAACGCCTGGATCGGCACCTTGCTCTCGACGACGACCTCGTCCCCTTCCCCGTCGACGATGGCGAAGCGGTGGCCGATCGACGTCTCGATCGTCGTCTGGTCGCGAGCCGCCACGGTGCCGTTCGAGACGCGGCGACCGTCGCCGTCGAGCCAGAAGATCTCGATCGGTCCGTCGCTTCCGTTGATCACCTGCAACTTCGGGCGACGAGTCGCCGGAGGGTCGTCCTGAGACGGTGCCGTCGACGGAAGTCCGATCGCCGACCCGACGACCATCGTGAAGACCGCGAGGATCGGGTAACGTGAGACTGGCATTCGGGAGTTCCGAAAGGTGAGCGGACGGGGCGTTGCGTCGTCGGATCATTGTGGCCGAGCGTCTCGTCGCGAGACGTGGGGCGGTCCCCTTGATCCGGACTCTCGTCAGTTTGGACTCGCGCTGCTCCTTCGACTACCCCGCCGCCGTCGGTCTCGGTTCCGGGAAGTGTCGGGGCCCCCGTTTGCCGTCCCGGAGACGTTCGATGAACTCGACGCCGCGTACCGATTTCAAGGCGGTTCCCGACCGAGACGACCTTGCCGAGATTCCACGCGATCTCACCTACTACCCGGTCAACAATCCCTCTCCGCGATCGCTTTCGGCCGAGCAGGTCGCACAGTTCGATCGTGATGGGTTCGTACGCGGGATCCGGATCTTCGACGACGCCGAGATCGACGAGATCCGCGCCTACTTCGATCGCCTGCTGGAGCACGTGACCGCCGAAGGGGGAAACAGCTACTCGATCAGCTCGGCCCATCTGAAGTACGGGCGAGTCTGGGACATCCTGGCCGAGCCACGGATCGTCGATCGAGTCTCGGATCTTGTCGGCGAGAACGTCGTCGGCTGGGGTTCACACTTCTTCTGCAAGCTGCCGCACGACGGCCGGCGAGTCGCCTTTCATCAGGACTCGAGCTACTGGCCGCTGACGCCGTCCAAGGCGGTCACCGTCTGGTTGGCGATCGACGACGCCGATCTCGAGAACGGTTGCATGCGTTTCATCGCCGGCTCGCATCGCTTCGGTCACCTGACCTATCGACCGAGCGATCCGAGCGAACACAACGTGCTGAACCAGACGGTCGAACGACCCGAGCAGTTCGGCACGCCTGCGGTGGACGAACTGCGAGCCGGCGAGATCTCGATCCACTCGGATCTGCTGCTTCACGGCTCCGACGCCAACGATTCGGATCGCCGTCGCTGCGGGCTGACCCTTCGCTACGCTCCGGCCGACGTTCGAGCCCATCTCGGCTGGAACGAAAAGGGGGTCCATGTCCGAGGGACCGATCCGAGCGGCCACTGGTCGAACCGCCCGCGACCGACGACCGACATCGACGGCTGACTCGGCGTCGACCGACCGCCGAGACGCTCCGATCGATCCTTTCAGCCCTTCGTTCCCTCGAAGGTCGGCACCGCCGGCGACGGGGCGTAATGCCCCATGATCGCATCGTGACAACGGGTGCAGACGAAGCCGCGTTCCTGGCCGTCGTGCGTTCCCCGATGCGCGTGATCGACGACGCAGTCGGGGAGCGGCATCGAGCGACGGATCCGCGAGGTGTCGAGATAGGCGTCGTAGTAGACCCACTCGCGACAGTTCGCCGACCAGGCTCGACCTCGATAGGTTTCGGTCAATCCTTGCGCCGCGATGGCCTGTTCGAGCCCTGCCAGATGTTCGCAGACCATCGTTACCCGGCTCCGTCAAGTCGAACGAACGGCGCAGCCCCGCCGCGCCCCCTCACCGTTCGTCCAGCACCGAACGATCGATCGGCTTGCCGATCTGCTCCTCGAGAAGCTTCAGGTAATCGGCGATCGGCGGCAATCCGACCGACTTGCGGCGCTCGTCGAGCGAGGCGGGATCCTCGACCGGATCGAGGCGCGGCGTACCGTCGGCGCCGAACGAGACTTGCGAACCGTAACGCTGCTTCTTCCCTTCACGAACGAGCACGCGATCCTCGAGCAACGCCAGGTCGGAGCCGCGCGCGCCCCCTTTCGCTACCGCCTCGCGCAGCAACGGCAGATACTTCTGCTGCGCCTCGAACGGCGCGTGCTGGACGATCAGGAACGCCGCCCGACTCCCGTCCTCTCCGAACCGATCCGAGGTCGGCCAGCCGACTCGTTCGATGATCCGCTCCAGTTCCTTCAGATTCTCCTCGTCGATCGCCGCCATCTCCTGAGCCAACCGCAGGAACTCCGCCTGATCCCGATCGGTCTTGGCGAAGAGCGGCGTGATCTTCTCGCGGATCTCCTGATCGCGGCGGAGCATCTCGGCGAGTCGCGTGCGAGTCGCTTCGTCGGTCGGAGCGGCTTCGTCCTGAACGGCATGGTCCTGAACGGCAGCCTCCTGGGGCATCGCGGCGAGCGAGCCGAGGGGCAACAGGATCGGTACCGCCATCGGATTCGCGAGCAACAACGGGACGATCAGGAATCGACCGGTCGGACGGAAGTTCATGACAAGGATCCTTGGAGATCGACGGCCAGCCACGACGCAGCGCAATCGCGCCCTGCGATCGAACCGATGGTTCGTCGCCGACCGTCACTTATTGGACGGTCCGTCGGAGGGAATCGCGACCGGATTTCACGATCGAAATCGAGCGACAAGTCCACCGGGCGGTCCCGTTCGGCTTCCGGTGTTTCTAGGCTGTTGTCCGACGCGGCTTGTCGATCGATGACCGCGGTCGTTCGCGTCCGAGAGGCTCGCTCGTCGCTCGCCTGGGAAATCACCGTGGAGCCGAACGAATGACTCGTCTGCAGATCGGTGCGGCCGCCGGAATCGTCGTCGTGCTGCTCGGTCTGGTGTGGCTACTTCCGTCGCGAGGAGCCCCGGGGACGGAGGTCCGAATGTTTGCCGTCTCGGCCGGAGACGTGCGCCGAGTCATCGTCTCGCCGAAGTTCTCCGGTCGACGGCGCCACGCCCCTCGAAGACTCGAGTTCGCGGTCGGAAGCGGTAAGGTCGACGCGTACCTATTGCCGTTCGAGCCGACCGATCCGAGCGAAGTGAGTCGTATGCAGGAACTGACCGAGGGGCTCGCTGAGGGAATCGCTCNNCCAATCGCTCCTGCCGATCCGATCGATGCGGTCACCGCCGTTTCGCGAGGAAAGCTCGCTCTGCCCCAGACGCTCTTGGCGACCGACTACCTGCTGTTGCTGCATGTCGACTCGCCGGGGGAGTTGACCGTTCGGATCTCCTACGGCGCCGACTAATCGCTCGCGTCGATTCGACCTAGGTCGGCCGAGTTCATTTCAGTCGCGAAGGTTCGATCAGCAGCACCGCTTCGGAATCGATGCGCTTTGGAACTGTCATCTCGATCGAGTCCGTCCGGAGACCGACCGACAACTCCGATTCGAACTCCTCACCGGTTGCGGTATCGAGCCAGCGAACTCGATACGAACCCGCCGAGACTCTGTTCAGCGTCTAATTCCTATCGGTGGTCGGTCCGTAGAGCAGTCGACGGTCCGTGTCGGCACTCATGGCGAACTCGGGGCCGACCGATCCTGCCGTCGATGTCGGCTCGTACGCTCCGAACTCGAACGACTCGAGGAACTGCGCGGCGATCTCGCAGGCGCGGAACCTATCGACCGCACTCCGCTCGGCCCGATCCGCCGCTCGGCTCATGCATGGTATCGTCGTTCGGTCCCGCCGATGCGATCATCTGTCCGGCGCGTTGACCGGCAAACGAGAGACGAAATAACGATGAAGAAGCCGATTCGATTCGCGATCGCTCCGCTGCTGGCGATCATCATCGGCTGTTCCGGCGAGCCGTCGTCCGAGAACTCCACTGTCGCGCGCTCGGATGTCGGTCAACCCGCAACGAGTCAGGCCGATCGATCGGTCTGGAGTCTGGGGAACAGCCATTCGTCGGTCGGCGATCCGTTCGGTCAGTTGCGACGACTGATCGAGGCGGAGCCGGATCGGCCGACGGTCGAGATGCAATCGTTCTCGGGTCCCTTTCTTGATTCGTTTGCGCCGCGCGTCGATGCCTGGAGCGAATCGACGTCGTCGCTCCCCGAAGTCGTCGTGCTCCAGGGGCAGAAGATCAGCATGTCGGGGCAGTTCGATCACCCTCGCGATACGGCAGTCGATCTGACGATCGCCTTCGCCGGACGCGGCGCTCGCGTCCTGCTGTTCGCCGAGTGGGCCCGTCACGACGTCGACGGCGAGCGCGAGCGGATCGAGACGATCTACCGGCAGATCCGCGACGAGGCGATCGAGCGCCGACCGGAACTCGCCGAGCGGATCGACGTGGTGCCGATCGGTCGCGTTTGGGAACGCGTACTCGCAACGCATCCCGACGTCCGACTGCACGATGCGGACGGCAATCATTCGAACCGGATCGGCGCGGCCGTGACCGCCGTCACGTTGCATGCGTGGCTGTTCGATCACGAGCCGTCGGCGCTACCGATCGGACTGACCGACGACCCGTTCTCTCGCGATCTTCGTCGCATGGCGCTGGAGACCTGCCGTGAGGTTCGGTTCGAAAGCGCGGTCGACGGTCGTTCCGACCGTTGAGTGAGGGGACGACGGGAGTGCCGAAGCGCTCGGCGCTCGACCGTCGGTCGGCTGTTCGCCGAGGTCATAGATCAGAATCGATCCGCCATGGTTCGAAGCCCACAGTTCGTTTCCGTCGGGCGAGAACGCGAGCCACCACAGCGAGGCCGCGGCGCCGGACTGATGCGGATTGTCGAGCGTCAGCACGACGCTCTTCGAAGGCAGGTGCCAGATCCGGATCTTTCCGTCGCCATAGGCGATCGCCAGGCTCTCGTGGTTCGGAGTCCAGGCGATTCCGCGAGCCGGTTCGCGAAAGTCCCGCAGCTCCCCTTCGACCTTCCGCTCCCGATAGTTCCACACCTTCACGAAGCCGTTGCTTTCCGCTCCGGCGATCCACGGTTCCGTCGGATGGAATCGGCAATCGAAGAACAGACCGCTCCGTCCCTCGAGGTGCGAGCGATACTCGTTCGCGAACGGATCGATGATTCCGACATCGCCTTTGGCCATGGCCAGCAGGTCCTCGGTCGGATGCCAGTCGACCTGCTCGACGACGTAACCCTGAGGAAGCGAACGAACTTCGGCAAACGTCTCGGTATCCCAGATTCTGACGACGCCGTCGGGGCTGCTGCTCGCGATGCGCGGCAGACGCGAATGCCAGGCAATGCTCCAGAGACCCCCGACGACTTCCTTCGTTCTGCCGATCTCGCTGCCGCTGTTCGGTTCGAGAAACCTGATGGTGCCGTCGGTGCCGCTGACGGCCAGAATCCGATCATCGGGGCTCCAAAGCGGCTGTTCCGCCTGCTTCCCGGAATCGAAGACGTGAAGCTCACGGATCGGTTGTCGAGTCACCGCGTCCCAGATCACGACTCGACCATCCCACCCCGCCGACGCGACGCGGGTGCCGGTCGAGTCGAACGCGATCCGCCGGACAGGGGCACCCTGATCCAGGCGAGTCGGTTCCAGTCGCGCCGTCGGGGAAAGACGGACCGCAGCCCATTCCCCTCGCTGACCGCCGACGAACAGGGCCTCCCCTTCCTCGGCCCAGGCGACCGATGTCACACCGGAGGGAAGAATATCGAGCAGCCGACCGTGCGGGCTGCTCCGACTCCGTTCGCGAATGCGACCGTCCGACAGGACGATCACGTAGTGCCCCGGCTCTCCCAGTCCCACGACCTGACGACCATTGGCCAGTGACTCATCGAACTCGACGAGCGCATCAGATGCGACGTCGATCATCGCCAGTCCGTTCGTACAAGCGGCCAAGAGCTGTTTGCCGCCGGCATTCCACCCGAGCGTCAGGACCTGTTCGATCGAATCGAGCTTGCGCAGCACCTCGCCGTCCGACGGTCTCCAGAATCGCACTCGACCATCGGCATCGACGATCGCCAGTTCCGTGCCGTCCGGATTCCAGCAGAGGTCCCGCGGACTCGGAACCGCTTCGGGGGATCGAATCGTCGCCCCATCGAACGACGTGACTCCGAAAGTGCCCGACGAATCGGACCAGGCAAGCCGCGGTTTCACGGGATCAAGCCGGACCCGGGTGACTTCGGACGAGCCGCTGATCTCGATCGAACGCCACTCGGATGCGCCGGCTGCTCGAAGCCGGACCCCGCCCGATCGGTCCGCTGCAGCGAGGTGGCCGCTCGTCGCGTCGAGATCGAAGTCCAAGACGTCATGACGCATCGGTCCCGGATCGCTGTCGATCGTCCCCTCGGGGAGCGCCAGCAGTCGTCCGTCGTCGCCGAGCATGACGAGTCTCGCGTTGCGACGATCATGAACGATGCGACGGATACCGCTCCGGACGGAGTTGCTTTGACCGAACGAGACCAGTCGTTCGAGTCGTGCGCTCTGATAACGGCGGGCCCAGGAGCGGTCTTCGACTTCGGTCAGTCCTTCGGACCGAGGCAGGTCGAGCAGGCTTCTTGCCTCATGCCAGCGACCGGCCGCGAAGAGATCGTCGGCTCGCTTCAGATCGGTCCCCAGGGCGATCTTCAGGCTTCGCTGCTGGGCGGTCGAGGCCAGTCGCTGCGAGGCGATCGCCGCATCACGGTCCACCTCGGCGATGCGAAGAGTCTCGAGCACTCGGCGACGTTCCTTTTCGACCGTCACGATCGCATCGTTCTTCTCCTCCAGTAGTTCTTCCAGTCGGTCGAGCGTTCCCTGTTGCTCGCGCCGATAACCTCGTTCTCGAACGAGATAGGCGCCGGTCGAGCCGATCGTGGTGAGCGTCAGCAGAGTCGTGGCGGCCAGGAACCCGGCAACGACCGGATTGCGACGACACCAGCGCACCGTCTTCTCGAATCTCGACAGGCTCTTTGCTGAGACTTCTCGCCCTTCCTGAAACGCCTGAAGGTCGGCGTCGAGAGCGGCAGCGCTTTCGTACCTGGAAGCCGGATCCTTCGCCAGGCACTTGAGGCAGATGTTCTCGAGGTCCGCTGGGATCGCCGCATTCAGACGACGCAACGAAGGAGGTTCCTCATGGATCACCTGTTCCAGCAGGCGACGTTCCCGGCCGCGGAACGGAAGTCCGCCGGTCGCCATTTCGAACAGCATCACTCCGATCGAGTAGACGTCGCTGCGCGCATCCACATTCCGCGATTCGCCCCGTGCCTGCTCCGGAGACATGTAGGCCGGCGTTCCCATGATCAGGCCGTCGACCGTGCGCGTGTCGTCGGACGACAGTCGCTTGGCCAGTCCGAAGTCCATCACGTGCAATCGACGCTGCTCGTCGATCATCACGTTGGCGGGCTTCAGATCGCGATGCACGATGCCGTTCTCATGCGCGTGCTGAAGCGCCTGTGACAACTGGCGTGCGAACTCGACCGAGTCGGCGACCGAGAGGGCGTGGTCATCCAGGTATCGGCGAAAGTCGCTCCCGCGAACGAACTCCGAAACGATGAAGAGACCGCGGCTGGTCTTGCCGACTTCGATCACCCGAACGATGCCCGGATGATTCAGCTTCGCGACGGCACGTGCTTCCGCCAGGAACCCCTCGACCCGATCCGCTCCGATCATCGAACTTCGAGGGAGCTTGATCGCGACGACCCGATCGAGAGATTCGTCATGCGCCTGCCAGACGGCTCCGAAGGTTCCCTTGCCGAGTCCCTTGGTCAATCGGTATCGCCCGATCCGATACTCGACCTCTTCCGGGGCGGTTGAATCCGTCGGTTCGACCGATGAGACCTCGGCGAGCGACCGCTCTCCGTCGACTGCCAGACGGAGCGTCGGCGCGATCGCGTCGGAGCCGACCGTCGCGCCGCAGTGCTCGCAGCAGGTCACGTCAGCCGAGCTCGATCCTCGACCGCATGCGGGACAGTTCACCGACATGGAAGCCTGCCTTGCCGATTCATCGATCGAGACACCCATCGATCGTCAGATCACCGTTCGACGTGCCGCTCGATACGGATTCGGCCCCATCATCGATCCGATCGGGACCGATCGAGTAGACGAACGGCCCCGACGATCGAAGGACGCAACGCAACGGTTCGCCACCGTAGGGATCGATTCCCATCGATTCGGACGGCTCGATCGCCAGGGGGCCGGCGGTCGAGTCCAGATCGCCGACTCGCATCGCAAGCGTGGCCCAAGCGATGCGCCGCCTGGCCATCACGCGGATTTCGGACTCGAACGCCGAAGCGTCGGCCGGGCGCAGCAGGCCGACCAGGATCTCGGGAAAGACCTCACGCGAAATCGTTCCCGCCTCTCGGATCGCTTTCTGAAGCTCATCCATGCGTCGTTTCGCGAGTCGGCTTCGCTCATCCCGAATCTTGTCGAGGTCGCGCTCGTCGTCGGCGAACCGATCGAGCAACAGCGAGTCGAAGTCGTCCCAGAGCGACAAGGCTCGCATCCGATCGTCAGCCGTCAACGCATTGGCGGCCGAAGCGAGGATCTTGAACTGGGGTTCGTTTTCGTCGAGCGGCTTGGTCGCGATCGCCGAAAGGAGCGATGCCAGCTTTCGCCCGAAGTCCCGGTCGCCCGGAGTGATCCCTCTCAAGGTCAGGACGAAGACCAGTCGTTCGCCGTTCATCGCCTGCCGAAAGCCCGATAGGCTTGCCGCAGCATCGCGGCGACGCAGACCGGCGATGATGCGTCGACGATCCTCGTCGGACGCTCGGTCTTCCATGAACAGACGCATCGCCTGAGCCTGCACGGCGCTCTCGCTGGCCAAGGCGGTCAGACGCCCGATCAGGTTGTCGCGCGAAAACTCCTCGCAAAGTCGAAGCAGCGCCAGGTACTCGTCGACCGCTTGCGAGACAGGTCGGTCGGCAGGCCAACTCGCCAGCCTGACCTGCATGATTCGCGTCAGTTCCCTCAATGCCTGAAGGTGAGGGAGCAGCATCTCCCAGTCGCCGAGGATCATGAAGGAGCAGTCCGAGTGCGCTCGCTGAGCCGCGAGAATCTCGGCGATGATCGGATCGAAGGTAATCGCGAACGATGCCGTCTCGGGGCCTGCACCTCGCTCGGTCAGGATCGAGGACATCCTCGCAATCTCGGCCTGCCGATCCGTAGCGGACCGCCACGCTGCGGACTCCGATCCGCCGAGGCCGAGCTGCGTCGTCAGGTCGGGTGAGAGCTTCGCAAGCGTCATCAGATACGACGGAGCCGCATTCGTCTCGGGCGGAATCGGCCGAACCACCGACTCGATCAGCGAGCCGTGTTCATCGATCAACTGCCGTGCGACGAACTCGGTCGTCACCGGGAGTCGCGGTCCGGCGGGATAGGTACCGATACGGACTCGATCGCCCGGATCATCAACGTTCGCGGATGAAGCAGAGGCATCACCGGGCGTCACGGCAGGATTCGACGTCGGTATGCCGGAAACTTCGTCCGCCGGAACGACCGACAATGGCGACGAGTCCGCGACGCGATTGCCGTCATCGACCGGGGTACGGTTGACCCCCAGCAGCATCACCAGGACGACGGCGACCAGTCCGATCATCGCGACGACACCGGCAGCGATTCCGCCGATGATCCACCCCGTTCGACCGTGGCCGGACGAGCCGGAGCGAGGGGGTGACCCAAGATTGCTGACGGGGAGCGACGAAAGCCGTCGCGTGGTCCCGCTCGGCCGTTGGCCGAGTTGCGTGCTCGGCAGATGCTCTTGCGTGGCGAAGGAACCGAGCGGATCGGGGAGCGTGTCGCGGTCGGTTCCGATCGGCGGCTGTTCGAGACGACCGGTCGATTCACCCGAGACGGTCAACCGAACGCCGCAACGCGGGCATTCGAGCGTCCCTCGCTCGCCGCGAAAGCGGATCTCGTGGCCGCAGGGACAGGCGATCCGGCGAACGCCCAAGGCCGCCGTGCCTTCAGCGGCGGATCGACTCGCGGCCGGAGCCGCAGCGGCTGCAGTCGCCGGCGCGGATCGCGAGAGCCGTAACTGTCGGCGACAGGAGGGGCACTGAGTCGTGGCTTCGGTCGAGTCGACGACGAAGCGTTCGCCGCAGGGGCAGGCGACACGTTGCGACATGTTCGGTTCCGTGCGATGCGGAATTCGGACGAACCGAAGATCGCCTCTCGGAGGACGAAAGCCCCGACCGGCCATCTTCCCGCGAGCACCGCACTCGACCGAGCACGCTCCTCGACCGCATCGTAGCCAAGTCGTGGAGTCGGAAGCAAAGAGAAACGACCGGGCGAAACCGTTCGATCGTCGAATGACCGACTCGAGCGGGGAATGAATCGGAGCGGCGACGCAGGGAGATCCCTGCCTTGAAGCACGCGGTGCCCGCTCGCTCCGCTGCGTACTACTTCGCCGCTTCGTCGAGCAGGCTGAGCATCGCCGTTCCCATCCCTTCGCCGATCAGCCAATAGGTCTCGGCGTTCGTGTTCCAGTGATAGGCCTGCCCCGAAGGGGACTCTTCGGCCGGGCGATAGAAGGCGCGCGTGCCGACGAAGGCGACGGTACCGCGGAACTCGTCGTACTCGGCGACGGCCGCTTGAGCTCGCATCAACGACAACGCTCGCGGATGCGTCTCGCTCTCGCCGCTCATCCCCGTTTCGGCGATGACGAACGGGAGTCGCGGCGAATCGAACTCGCGTCGCAGGTCGCGGATCAGGCAGGCGAGGTTCTTCTCGTACTCGTCGTTGAACGCCTGATTGACTCGGTCGTTCCACCCCTGATGCCAGCCGATCCCCGCCAGTTCGATCTCTCGACCTGCCAGCTCCGGAAAGGTCTCGTCGAGGTTCGCGAGCAGCTTCTTCGTGCGCTCGACCAGTTCGACGTAGTAGGGCCCCGGCGCTTCGCCGCCGGCGGACGGCGGGCGAAAGTCGGCTCCCAGGCTCTTCCCGCCCCACGCCAACTTCACCAGCAGCACCGGAGCGTCGAACCGATCGCCGACGACCGTTCCGAAGCCGAGTTCGGGGCCGATCCGATCTTCATTCGCGCCGAATCCCGGCCGCAATCGCCCGTGGCGATCCAGATACGAGATCAGGACGTCGTCCCGTTCTCGCCACGATCCGTCTCCGGCTCGCCATGCGGCGATCGGCGATTCGGGTTGATGTTCGGCGACGTAGGCGAGACTCCCCTTCCCTTCGTTTCGAGCCGGATCGGCGGCGACGATGCCATGCCCTTCCATGTTCGACTGACCGGCGAGTACGAAGACCCGAACCTTGCCGTCGTCATCGGCCGACGCGAACGACGAACCGGTAACGACGATCGCACCGAAGAGGATCGAGAGCAGGTGACGGCGGATCATGTTCGAGTCTCCGATCGCGCAGCACATCGAATCGTCCGAAAGAGGCCGCTCGAGTATGCGCGGTCCCGATCCCGCTCGCCACCGATCGGACGATCCGGTCCACCCCCTCGGACTCGCTCGACCGATCGTCTACTGCTTCAGCGTCGCGACGTACTCCGACCAGATCTCCGCCGGCTCCTTGCCGGTGAACTCCTTCCACAGGTCGTCCGAGTAGCGNNCGACGCGGATCGACTCGCGGCCGATTCGCCTCCGGCTCGTACAGGAACCAACGCAGGTAGTCCGCCAGTCCCTCGACCATCCAGCCCGGATTGCGATTGCGACGGCGACCCCCTCGATACTGCTGCACGACATGTACCATCTCGTGCACGATCGATCCGAGTGCCTCGCCGTCCAGATTGCGGCGATACCACGGTCCGGCACAGGTGATCGAGTTGCCGGAAGCATACGCGACGCCGTCCATGTCCTTGCGAAAGACGATCGTGAACTCGCGAGGGGCCTGGAAGTCGTCGCTCGGCAGCATCTCGACCAGCTTCGGATACCATTCGACGATCACCGGCTTCAGTCGCTCGTTCACCCAGGGGCGCAGATCCGGCACCTCGGTCGTGTCGACTCGCGCGACGAACCCCTCGCCGAACTCGATCACGTCGATCAACTTCTCGGCCTCGTCCGCCTCCGCTTCGGTCGTCTCGACGGGATTCTCTTCGGCTGGCAGGTCGGCCGGCGGAGTCGGCTCGGGCGGTGTTTCCTGGCCGAACAGCAGCGAGTCGGCTCCCAGCAGCAGAGCAACGATCAGGCACGAGCGAGTCAGCGACATGCGACGGTATCCGGCGGTAAGAGGCAATCGATCGAAACGCGAGCATGCGGGGGCCAGCGGCCGGGAAGCAGCAGCCCCTTCTGCTGATCGACGGCGTGACCGGGATTCTAGTCGGTCACGTCGCCGAGCGGCGCCATCTCGGCGCTGCGGTTGCAAGCGACCCGTCCGGCCGATCGAATCGAACACCGATTCCGGGCCCGCATCGAACCGACGCTTCATGGAACTCCGTCCCGTTGTTCGAGTGTCGCCGTACGAGCGCGGAACGTCACGGAACGCAGTTGGACCGAGGGGAACGAAGGGGGCAGCAGCAGGATCGCCATGGACGAGACGCGCCCGATCGAGTCGCTGCGCAATCTGGGGCCGACCGCAGCCCGGTGGTTGCGAGCGGCGGGAATCGCGACGATCGAGGAACTCGAACGCCTCGGGCCGGGGCTTGCCTACCGGATCGTCCGGCAACATCAACCGCGCGCGACGCTGAATCTGCTCTGGAGTCTGATCGCCGGGCTGCGCGGCGACGACTGGCGCACGTTGACCGAAGCGGAAAAGCGCCGCTGGCGGAACGAGATCGACGAC
The DNA here is from genome assembly GCA_003455945.1 of Planctomycetaceae bacterium. Lineage (GTDB taxonomy): Bacteria > Planctomycetota > Planctomycetia > Pirellulales > Pirellulaceae > UBA11682. The sequence continues at coordinate 10,696 of DMPQ01000436.1, read as the reverse complement.
CACGGAGAATGAGGCGAGGAGCATGAACATCGTTCGGTCGATGCGACGTTGCGGTTCGGCGAGTCGATCGCTCGTCTTCGTCGCTGCGCTGTTGTCGTTGCCGATCACGCCGATACGTGCCGACGATCCGCCGAACATCGTCGTCATCATGGCGGACGATCTCGGTTGGGGAGACCTGTCGTGCTACGGCGCCACCTCGCTCGAGACACCGAACATCGATCGTCTGGCGGCAGAGGGACTGCGCTTCACGTCGGGCTACTGTTCCGCGTCGACCTGCACGCCGACTCGATATTCGTTCCTGACCGGAACCTACGCCTTTCGGCGCCCCGGGACCGGCGTCGCGCCGCCGAACAGTCCGGCGCTGATTCCGGCCGGCACGCCGACCGTCGCCTCGCTATTGAAGCAGGCCGGCTATCGGACGGCAGTGGTCGGCAAGTGGCACCTGGGGCTCGGCGAAGCACCGGGGCCGGATTGGAACGGCGAACTGAAGCCGGGACCGCTCGAGATCGGTTTCGATCACGCCTTTCTCCTGCCGACGACGAACGATCGAGTCCCGCAGGTCTTCGTCGAAGATCATCGAGTCCGCGGCCTCGATCCGAACGATCCGCTCTGGGTGGGCGACACGAAGCCGAGCGACGATCATCCGACCGGCCTCACGCATCGCGATTCGCTCGCGATGGACTGGTCGCACGGCCATAACGCGACGATCCACAACGGAGTCAGTCGGATCGGCTTCTATACCGGAGGCGAAGCGGCTCGGTTCCGCGATCAGGATCTCGCCGACCATTGGGTCGAGCACTCGATCGACTGGATCGAACAGGATCCTCGAACGCCGTTCTTCCTGTTCTTCGCATCGCACGACCTGCATGTGCCGCGCGTCGTGCATGAACGGTTTCGCGGCGCCACGTCGCTCGGCCCGCGAGGCGATGCGATCGCCGAACTCGACTGGTCGGTCGGCGCGCTCCTCGAAGCGCTCGAGCGTCTCGAGATCGACGACCGGACGCTGGTCATCTTCTGCAGCGACAACGGGCCGGTTCTCGACGACGGCTATGTCGATCAGGCGATCGAACGGCTGGGCGAACATCGACCGGCCGGTCCCTTTCGCGGCGGCAAGTACAACGTCTTCGAGGGAGGAACCCGAACGCCGCTGATCGTCCGCTGGCCGGAGCGCGTGCCGGTCGGCGAATCGGACCAGTTGGTCTGCACGATCGACCTCCCCGCAAGTCTCGCGGCGCTGGCCGGAGTTCCGCTTCCGGATGACGCTCTGCTCGACAGCTTCGATCTGCTGCCGGCGCTGCTCGGCGAACCGAACGCCGTCGGACGGCCGCATCTGATCCAGCAGGACAACGGACCGGGAAACAACCTCGGATTTCGAGTCGGCGACTGGAAGCTGATCCGCAGTCGCTCGCAGCGCGCCAGCAACGTCGAACTCCGTTTGGTTCCGACTCCGCTCCCGCCGCTCCAGCTCTTTCGCCTCTCGACCGATCCGAGCGAGCGGACCGATCTGAGCGGCGAGTTTCCGGAGAAGGTCGCGGAGCTCGACGCCGAACTCCAGCGACTGATCGACGCCGGAAGAACACGACCGTCGGTCTCGGCGGAGTGATTCGGGCCGCCGCTCAGCACTCCCATTCCCGCCAACGATCGACCGGCGAACCGGTTCGCGGCGTTCGTGGGCGAACCGCACGGAGCGTGAAGCTGGTCGGGACTCGCGCCGGGCGATCACGCAGTCGATACTCGCCGGTGGCAGGATCGAACTCCGCGAAGTCACCGAACGGATTCCACGGCACCGAGTCGTGCTCTTCGAACGAGACGAGGTCCAAGCCCGCATCGATGACGGCGTTCAGCAGCTCCGAGATGCCGTGGTTGAACGAGATCGAACGCGGGCTGGCGATCGGCGTGCCGTCCCCCGCGTAGGTCTGCGATTCCTCGAAGACGATTCCCGGCGTCTCGAAATAGGGGAACTCGACCGTCAGCAGTCCGTCGGCGCGAGGGTCGCAGAGCGTGTAGACCATCGGATGGGCGTCCCGAAGGAAGAGTCGTCCGCCGGGAACCAGGAGCGCTGCGACGGTTCTGGCCCAGTGTCGAACGTTCGGTACCCAGCAGAGCGCGCCGATGCCGGTATAGACGAACTCGAACCGTTCCGCTCCGAGCGCTTCGACCGCACGATCGACGTCGCTTTCGACATACTCGATATCATGCCCCAGTTCCTCGGCGATCGAGCGAGCCGCCGCGAGCGAAGCGGGCGAGAGGTCGAGTCCCGTCATGCGGGCCCCCAATCGTGCCAGCGAAACCGTGTCGGTCCCGATGTGGCACTGCAGATGGATGCCGCGGCGACCGCTGATCTCTCCCAGACGCGGTCGATCGAATCGAACGACTCCGGACAGAAAGCTCGGATCGGCTCGGAATCGATCCAGGTCATAGCCGAGCAGGTGCTGCGGTACGCGACTGTCCCAGTTGGCTCGATTGATCGAAAGGTGATCGGTCATGAGGCGGCTCGGCGGGTTCGATCGGCATCAGGGGCGAAACGGCCAGCGATCGGATGACTNNGCCTGTCGACGGCGGGATTCGAGCGGGCGTAAGGGAAAGTCGGACCGGAGCGTCATCCGTTCCCCGCAACGATTCGGCAGGACGTTTCGGCGGCATCCGCGGCGAACGGCGCGAATCGAACGAACGACGACCGATCCGGTCGTCGAGCGGCTTTCAGGGAGTCGAGTCATGCGACAGGTACGACGAGCGACGGAACGAGGTCATTTCGACCATGGTTGGCTGAAGACCTGGCATACCTTCTCGTTTGCCGACTATCACGATCCTCGCCATGTCCGATTCCGGACGCTGCGCGTGATGAACGAGGATTTCGTGGCGCCGGGACGAGGCTTCGGTACGCATCCGCATCGGGACATGGAGATCGTCACCTATGTCCTGAGCGGTGCGCTCGAACATCGCGACTCGATGGGGAACGGCGAGGTGCTTCGCCCGGGTGAGTTCCAGCGGATGACCGCCGGGTCCGGGATCACTCACAGCGAGTTCAACCCGTCCGCCGACGAGCCGACTCACCTGTATCAGATCTGGCTGCTCCCCGAGGCGCGAGGGCTCGAGCCGAGCTACGAGCAGAAGCGATTTCCGGAAGAGGAACGCCGCGATCGGTTGCGACTGGTCGCGTCCCCCGATGCCGCCGACGGTTCGCTCGCGATTCGCCAGGATGCCCGCATCTGGCTCGCCACCCTCGGACCGGACAAGAGCGTAACGCATCGGCTCGCGCCGGGACGACATGCGTGGCTCCAGGTGCTCCGCGGCTCGGTTCGCTCGGGAGACCTCGAACTCGCGGCGGGTGACGGACTGGCGGTCAGCGACGAAAGCGACCTCGAGGTGATAGGTACGACCGAGTCGGAGATCCTGCTGTTCGATCTGGACTGACCGGGGGATCGCACGGCGATTCTCGATCGCAGACTTTCGGCGAACTCGGTAGCACNNACGAGTCGGTCGACTGCCACGGTCGACCGCCGTCCTACTCGGTCGGCAGTTCGGCTCGAAACCGAAATCGACTCGGATCGATCGTTGCCAGGCGGCCGTCGAGAATCGTCTCGAAATCCGTCAACGATCGATCGAGCGGCGCGAGGGAGCCGGGGAGTCCGGTGTACGGTTCGCCGACATACAGCCCCTGACTCAGATACATGACCGCCTGAAGCGCCGGGACAAGCGACGGTGAAGGAGCCGAACCGTCAGTCGGCAGGGCGCGCGTCGCGGCGATCAGTCGCTCGGCCGTGCAGCGCTGCGCCGACGAACGCGAGGCGGCCGACGAGCAGCGCGAGCGCAACGGATCGACCGCCGGGAAGACCCCGCGACTNNCGACTCGCCATCGTGCGCGAGCACCAGACCAGGCCGTCGCGGGCGAGCGTCTCGGGGAGCTCGCCGACCAGGATCGCCGTCAGCGGCACGCTCGAATCGCTCGCGGCACGACAAGCGGCGATGGTATCCAGAAAGCCTCGCGCGCAGCGTTCGTCGTTCGTGAAGCCGAACGCGACGCAGCCTCCCGATTCGATCGACGATCGACGAATCGACTCGATGTCGCTCGACTCGATCCGCTCCCGCACGTAGATCGCCTCGGTCGTCGGCAACGCCTCACGCAGCTCTTCCGGCACTCCCTGCACTTCGGCCAGTTGAGGATCGAGCAGTACGACGATTCGTACGTCGCACGAACGGCGAACGACGAAACGATGGGCAATCTCGTTGCCGAGCAGACGGACTCCCGACCGCGGTTCGCCGCTGATCAGCAGTTCGCTCCCGCGGATCACCGGCGCGAGCAGATCGATGCCGCGCAGACCGGTCGGAAGTGGCGGCGCGGTCGAGAGATCGAAGTCGTCGAACGACATCAGAGTGCTCGCAAGCGTGAGGTTGTGCCGAAGGAAATCGATCGAAATCGCAGAAGTCCATTCTTAACCACGAAGCTCACGAAGGACACGAAGTCGTTCTCTTCACGTCCTTCGTGAGCTTCGTGGTCAAAGAGAGTCGACGTACTCGACACACGACGTCGGGCGTCCGACACTGAGTTTCCGTAAATCAACTCGAGCGGGCCGATCGTCCGACGTTCTCTCGAATCCGGAGAAACGTCGTTCTGCGCGAAAGGTCTGCCCATGTCGGCCGAAGAGATCAGTCATACGGTCATCGGAGCCGCAATCGACGTGCATCGGCAACTCGGACCCGGCCTTCTGGAATCGGCCTATCAGGTCTGTGTGGCTCATGAACTACGCAAACGCGGCCTTCGGTTCGTTTCGGAACAACCGATCCCGGTGGTCTACGACGGAGTCAAGTTGGACTGCGGTTTCCGCGCCGACCTGATCGTCGAGAGGCAAGTCATCGTGGAACTGAAGGCCAAGTCCGCCATCCATCCGGTCGACGTTGCCCAGGTGTTGTCGTACCTTCGCCTGACCCGGATCCGACTCGGGTTGCTGATCAATTTCCACGAAAGCCGCTTGGTCGACGGTATTCGGCGTGTCGTCAACGGCTACTGAAATGCTCTGATCTCCTCTCTCTCGCCTTCCGAGATCACCATGACTGCGCAGCGGTCATGCTTCGTGTCCTTCGTGAGCTCCGTGGTTGCGCATCCCCTACCCTCGAACGGTTCCTTCTCGGCCCTGGGTGCGTTACGGTGAACCGAGCCTCCCCCACCTCGCCGCACGGAGACCGAACCGATGACCGCCATTCGCCTCGCTCGACGAACGCTCCTATTCGGCGGAGCCTCTCTGATGGTCGCTCCTTGGCTCAGTCCGTTGAGTGCTGCCGAGGTGGAGTTGCCGCCGGATGCGGTCCGCTTTCGCCCCGAGATCGAACCGCTCGTGCGGCTCCTCGAGACGACGCCGCGCGAGCGTCTCTTTCCGGTGATCGCCGAAACGATTCGCAACGGCACGCCGTACGTTCCGCTGCTCGCGGCGACGCTGTTGGCAGGGATCCGCAACGTGCAGCCTCGCCCTGATGTCGGCTTCAAGTTCCACTGCGTGATGGTGGTGCATGCGGCGCACCAGGCGACGCTTGCGGCGCGCGACGAGCATCGCTGGCTGCCGCTCTTCTGGTCGATGGACTACTTCAAGCGGTGTCAGGAGCAGGATCGGAACGAAGGGGATTGGACGATGCGCGATCCGACTCGCGCGGCGCTCGGCGGCGAGCGAGCGATGGTCGAGCTGCGTGAGGCGATGGAACGGTGGGATGTCGAGCGCGCCGATGCGGCGATTCCGGCGGCCGTAGCCGAGATCCCGTCGTCGCGATTGCTCGAGTTCTTCGCTCGCTTCGGTTCGCGCGACTTCCGCAACATCGGGCATAAGGCGATCTGGGTCGCGGGGGCTTTCCGGACGCTGGAGGCGATCGGCTGGGAGCACGCGGAGCCGGTGATGCGGAGCTTGGCCTACGCCGCACTCAACCATTCCGGTCAGCCGAATCCGGCCGATGCCGATCTCGAGGCGGATCGAGCGGGGCGCAATAACGTGGCGCGAGCCGAACGCTCGATCTCGGATCGGCCGCAGCGAGACGACGATGGCTGGGTGGCCGAATGGATGGCCGGGGCGCGGACCGAGTCGCCGGAGGGGCTCGCCGAGCTGACGGCGAACGGACTTCGCGACGGGATCGCGCCGGCGACCGCGTTCGATGCGATTCGTCTGGCGGCCGCCGAACTCGTGACGCGACAACCGGCGATCGTTCCGCTCCATGCGATGACGTCGACTCATGCCCTCCACTACCTGCATCGCTCGGTCGCGGACGAACGTCTGCGCCGTTGGTTGTTGCTGCAGAACGCGTCGTTCGTCGCTCACTTCCGTCAGGCGGCGGCGGGCCGAGGGACGCTCCCCGAGACCGATCTGCTCGCGATGACGGCGGACGAAGAGAAGATGACCGAGCCCGGCGAGATTCTCGAACGTCTCGGTTCGGATGGTACAGCCGCTTCGCGAGCGGCGCTCGGCTATCTCGAATCGGGTGGCGATGCATCGCGATTGTTGGCCCATGCGCGCGATCAGATCCTGCTCAAGGGAAACGACTCGCACGACTACAAGTACGGCGAAGCGCTGTTCGAGGAGGCGACGCTCGCGGCGCCGTCGCGCCGCGCTCGGCTGATCGCCGGAGGGCTGAGACTGCTGACTCCGACCTCGGCGCCGGACAACGGACTCGCAGCGCGAATTGCCGAAGCCTTCGGTTGACCCAGGTTCGATCGATTCCCCGAGACGACCGAGAAAGGTCCGCGATGGACGAGCGTGGTGAACGACCGAACGATCGGGAACTGGCGGAGCGGGTGCTCGAGAAGTTCCGGACCGACGGCAAGATCCGGGCCGTGAAGCTCTACATGGAGCTGACCGGAGCCGGCTTGGCCGAAGCGAAGGAAGCGGTCGAGGAGCTCGAACGTCGAGCGTCGAGCGCCTCGGAGGCTCGCGGCGATTCCGGCGGACGGGGCGAGTCGGCGGACGAGGCCGAGATCGAACGCGAAACGATGCAGCGACTGAAGTCGACGGGAAAGATCCAGGCGGTGAAGTACTTCATGGAGCGGACCGGCATGTCGCTCCGCGACAGCAAGAGTGCGGTCGAGCGACTGGCGGCGCTGCATGGTCTGCCGGCCGACGATCCGCGCGGCTGCGCCGGCGTGCTGCTGTTCGTCCTGCTCCCCGCATTCGCGCTGCTGCTGCTGCGCTGGTCGGACTAGGCGCGTTTCGGACTTGTCGAAAATGGATGTGCGAAGCGGCTCGGGGGCGCGCTCGTGAGCCGCTTCGCTCGTGTCGCGATGTTGCGGGACGCGACTCTCCCTAGTCGTCCCGCAGCGGAGGATGGTTTCCCCTCATCCCGATCGGTCGTCGATATCGGCGGCACGTTCTTTGCGTCGCCTCGTCTCATGGGTACGGCAACTGCGGTTCTGGGAGCGATTCCCCAGTTCCGACCGCGTGCGGCCGTCAGGGACGCTCGCCCCGAATCGTCAGTAGGACGAGACGAAGAGAGTCGCTCGCTCGGACAAGTCGCGCCTCGTGCGCATCACCTGTCCGACCTCATGACGGCCTGGAGGTGATCCGATGGCGAACGTCGTGGTTCTGGGAGGGGGCGTTTCGGGGCATACCGCGGCAGCGTTCCTGAAACGCTGGCTCGGCAAGCAGCATCGCGTGACGGTGGTCACGCCGAACGCGCGCTGGAACTGGATTCCGTCCAACATCTGGGTCGGCGTCGGCAAGATGAAGAAGGAGCAGGTCCTCTTCGATCTCGCTCCGGTCTATCGCAAGGTCGGTATCGAGTACGAACAGGCCAAGGGGCTCGCCATCCATCCCGAAGGAGACGCCGAGGGCGCCGGCCCGTTCGTCGAGGTGGAGTACACCGGTCAAGGGCGCGAAGGAGAACGAACTCGGATCCCCTTCGACTATCTGGTCAACGCGACCGGCCCGAAGCTGAAGTTCGAGGCGACCGAAGGGCTCGGGCCCGGCGGCTTTTCCGAATCGGTCTGCACGGCCGACCATGCCGCCCATGGCGCCGAGCATCTCGAACGCCTGATCGACGCGATGAAACGAGGCGAACGGAAGACGTTCGTCATCGGCACCGGACACGGGACCTGCACGTGTCAGGGAGCCGCCTTCGAGTACCTGTTCAACATCGACTACGTACTTCGCGAACGAGGGGTGCGCGAGCAGGCCGATCTCATCTGGCTTTCGAACGAGTACGAGCTCGGTGACTTCGGCATGGGGGGAGCCCATCTGAAGCAAGGAGGCTTCATCACCAACACGAAGATCTTCACCGAGTCGCTGATGGCGGAACGGGGCGTGCGCTGGATCACGCGGGCGCACGTCAGCCGAGTCACCGAGCGCGAGATCTTCTACGAACTGCTCGACGGAACCGAAGGCTCGCTGACGTACGACTTCACGATGCTCATTCCTCCCTTCTCGGGTGTCGGACTTCGGGCGTTCGCGAAGGACGGAAGCGACATCAGCGAGAAACTCTTCGCGCCCAACGGCTTCATGAGGGTCGACGCGGACTATACGGGCAAGCCGTACGACCAGTGGAGTGCCGACGACTGGCCGAAGACCTACCAGTCGCCCCTGTATCCGCATCTGTTCGCCTGCGGTATCGCCTTTGCGCCGCCGCATCCGATCTCGAAGCCGATGAAGAGCGTCAAGGGAACGCCGATCAGCCCGACGCCACCTCGCACCGGAATGCCGTCGGCAATGATGGGAAAGCTCGTCGCGCCAAACATCGTCGCGATGATCAGGAAGGGAACCGAGCGGCCTGAGCACACTTCGTCGATGGCCGAGATCGGAGCTGCCTGTGTCGCGTCGACCGGCAGCAGTTTTCTGAAGGGCTCGGCCGTATCGATGACCGTCTTTCCGATCGTTCCCGACTTTCGGAAGTATCCCAAATACGGCCGCGACCTGAACCTGACGTTCGGCGAGATCGGCCTCGCCGGACATTGGATCAAGTACATCCTGCATCGGATGTTCCTGTACAAGGCCAAGCTCAAGCCAGGCTGGTACCTCATTCCGGAATAGGAGATGCACCATGACCGAACCGGAACCTCTCCCCGCGAACCAGCTGCCGTACGAGCAGGCCTACTACCCGCCCGTGCCGACCTGGTTCACCCGCTACCGCCGCAACTCGCTGATCTGGCAGTTGTTTCGCTTCGCGGTCATCAACCTGAAGATGATGATCCTGCTGCGCAAGTCGCACTGAAGAGAGCGGTCACCCAGACGGTCTCCCAAGTCGGTCGCGTACGACAAGGCGATCAACTGCGCGGCGAGACGAGGCGTCGTAGGACGAACGAATCGATTCGCAGGTCGATCTCTGCGCCGTCGGTCGTCTCTTCGGCAACGACCTCGATGCGACACGGTTCGAGGTCCTGCGGCAGTCGCGCCGCGAGCGATCGAGATGCACCGATGAACGCCTCGGCGATATCTCGCTCGAAGACGATCCGGCAACGTTGCTCGTCAGCGACGTCGTCCGATCCGGCGACGGCGACTCCTTCGTCCATCGATGCGAGATCGACCAGGCGACTCGTACCATCGACCTCGCGCCGTCCTCGGAACGTCCAGCGACGACCGGCATGCTTCAGTTCCAAGGCGACGCGCTCGCTCTCGTCGATCCATCGAACGATCGATGCTCCGGCACGCAGCGTCGACGAAAGTTCGACGACGCCCGCGCGTACCCGCTCGGTCGTCGTGATCGAGCCGCTTTGCTTGGCGACAATCGACTCCGACTCGCGCATCCAACCGTTCGGCAGTTCGGTCTGAAATGCCGTCGGTTCGTCGAGCGTTTCGCCGATGATCGCTCGGGCAATCTCATCGGGTAGCGTCGTCCCCAAGCGGCCGTCGGCCATCGTCACGAGTTCGCGCGGCAGGCCGAACGCCCCTCCCCACGTGTCGCGCCCATGAGTCTCGAGATCATGATCGGGAATCCAGCCGATGCCGATGCGGCGGTGACCGTCGGTTCCCCAGTTCATTGCCGCCAGATCCTCGCCGTCCAAGTTCGGCGGATCGGGGGCCGTCCACGGTCCGGTGCAGCGATCGGCGATCAGCACCGACGTCGGACCGACTCGCCGCGGCGACAGGAACGACGCGAACAGATACCAGCGATCGCCGATCTTCTCGATCTGAGGCACCTCGGGGGCACCGATCGTGCCCGGATGGTAGAGGTCGCCGCGCGGCGTCCAGTCGCGCAGATCGGCGGATGAGGCGAAGGCGACCGCACCGCTCTTTTCGTCCGGCATTCCCGCGACCTTGCTCGTCATCACGCACCACCAGCACGCCTCATCGGTATTCCACATCACGTACGGATCGCGTTGCTGTGCGTAGCGCGCTTGCGGCGCGATGTCGTAACGCGAGTCGGAACGGCGCCAATGTTTTAGGTCGTCACTCTCCTGAGCGACCATCGTGCCGCGACGTCCGTACCAGGTCCGAAACAGTCCGNNATCTCCGCTCCCTGTTCGCGATCGACGTGGATCGGGTCGTCCAAGCGCCAGTGGAGCAGATCGTCCGACAACGCACGATGCACCTCGAACCGATCCCCGAGAAAGAACAGATGCCACTGGCCGTCGTGAAAGAACGGATGGGCATCACCGGCGACGAACGATCGCGGGCGAAGATGGAGGCGAGGTTCGAACGGAGAGTCGTCGGATGTCGAAGGGTCGATCGAGTTCGTCTCGGAAGAGAGAACGGTCGATGACCGTCGTCCGACGCCGAAGGCAATCGCTCCC
>DMPQ01000195.1:16380-16613 GCA_003455945.1 Planctomycetaceae bacterium | reverse complement strand
GGCAATCCGGCGAGCAATCATCCGCGGCTGATCAGCGCACTCAATCAGGTTCGTCGCCGCGGCGGCGAAGTGATCGTCATCAATCCGATGGTCGAACTCGGGCTGGTCCGTTTCCGGATTCCGAGCAATCCGCGCAGCCTGCTCTTCGGATCGAAGATCGCCTCGCAGTACGTGCAGCTGCATATCGGCGGCGACCTCGCGCTGCTGACCGCCGTCGCCAAACGGGTGCTGGA
>DMPQ01000195.1:0-16276 GCA_003455945.1 Planctomycetaceae bacterium | reverse complement strand
CCGATCCGCGGCCACTCGAACGTCCAGGGGATCGGTTCGGTCGGCGTGACGCCGAAGCTGCAGGAGACGATCTATCAGCGACTCGTGCAGCATTACGGCCTGACGCTGCCGACGACGCCGGGACTCGATACCCTTGCCTGCATGGAGCGGGCTGATCAGGGGACGATCCGCGCCGCGGTCTGCCTGGGAGGCAACCTCTACGGCTCGAACCCCGACGCGACCTTCGCCGGGCGAGCGATGGAGAAGCTGGNNGACGATGGAAAAGCTCGATCTGGCCGTCTATCTGAGTACGACGCTCAACACCGGACACGCCTGGGGAACCGGACGCGAGACGTACATCCTTCCCGTGCTCGCTCGCGACGAAGAACCCGAACCGACGACTCAGGAGTCGATGTTCAACTTCGTGCGACTCAGCTCCGGCGGACCGGTCCGACATCAGGGACCTCGGTCCGAAGTGCAGGTCATCGCCGAGCTGGGCGAAGGTCTGCTCGGCGATTCGACGCCGATCGATTGGCGTTCGATGCGGCATACCGGTCGGATCCGCGAGATGATCGCCAAGGTCGTCCCCGGATACGAAGGGGTCGCCGACATCGACCGGACGAAGCGCGAGTTCGCGATTCCGGGGCGAGTCCTGCATGTCCCGAAGTTCCCGACTGCCGACGGCCGGGCGATCGTGCATTGCCATGAGATTCCGCCGCTGCTCGCGGCCGACGGCGAACTGCGCCTGATGACGATCCGCAGCGAAGGGCAGTTCAACACGGTCGTCTATGAAGAAGAGGATCTGTATCGCGGGCAATCGACTCGCCATGCGATCCTGATGCATCCGAGCGATCTCGCGGCGCGCCGCATCCAGCCCGATTCTCCGGTCACCGTCACCAGTGCGACCGGACGGATGACCGGCGTCATCGCTCGCGCCTACGAAGACATCCGCGCCGGAAACTGCGCGATGTACTATCCCGAGGCGAACGTACTCGTGTCGCGGCAGGTCGACCCCAAGTCGCGCACGCCCTCGTTCAAGAACGTGCTCGTGTCGGTCGTCGCCGAGGGACTCGAAGCGACGGTGCCGATCATCTGAGCGGCCGGCGGCCGAGTTCGGCTCGGCGCCGGTTGACGAGTTCCAGCGCCCGCGGCTCGCGCGCCAGCAGCTTGACGAGCTGCGACGCGCTCGTCCCGAGACGTTCCGCCAGTCGCTGCCAGTCGTCATCGAGCGACGCCCAATGATCGAGCAGCTCGGCCAGCAGCGCCGGAAAGTCGTCATGCTCGACCGAGACGGCGATCCGTCCGCCGCGCGTCCGCGACCGCCAGCGATCGGTCGGTTCCGACGCGATATGCCGAACGCCGAGCGCCAGACGGACTCTCAGCCGCTGCAGCGCGACGCGATGGTTGTCCGCGCGACTGCGCCGCTCCGATGCCTCGGCGAGGATTCCGGTCGGCTCGTGGGTTAGAATGACGGCCGTCTCGACCTTGTTTCGATGCTGTCCGCCCGGCCCGCCGCGGCGGGTCGCCCGCTGCGAACAGTCGACCGCCAGACGCTCGGGATCGAGCATCGCCGGGTGCGTTCCGGGAGCGGGAGAGGACGCGGCAACGCTCTCCGCGGACGCTTCGTCCGAGCCGGGTCGATGCCGTTCGTCGTTCGATCGTTCGCTCACGCTTCGCTCCGCTGCTCCGTTCGTCGTCGCGACTCGGTCCGANNTCCCCTTGTCACGCTTCGATTCGCGATTCGTCCGCGGCTTGCCGCCGATCGATCGCGACACTCCTCATCCCAACCGTTCCGGCGGAGCCCGCTGATGGCGCTGCAGAAACTCGGCCCCTACCGACTCGTCCGCCTGATCGGCCAAGGAGGGATGGGAGCGGTCTACGAGGGGATCGACGAACGTGACGGAAAACGGGTCGCCGTCAAGGCGCTGCCGTCGGCCAAGTCGAACGACGAAGTCTTTGCGCGGCGATTCGAGTCCGAGATCGCGACCCTCATTCCGCTCGATCATCCGAACATCGTCCACATTCTCGGTCACGGACGCGATCAGGGGCATCTGTTCCTGGCGATGGAGCTGGTCGAGGGACCGAGCCTGTACGAATACTATCGCAAGAAGCGGACGCTCTCGTGGGCCGAGGTGGTCGGCTACGTGCTCGACGTCTGCAAGGGACTGAAGTTCGCTCACGATCGTGGCTTCATCCATCGCGACCTGAAGCTCGGCAACCTGCTGCTCGATCCCAAGGGGCGAGTCAAGTTGACCGATTTCGGTATCGCCCGCTACGGCGGCGTCGAACGGGACGATCTGCGCGAAGCGATCACGGCGCCGGGGGGAGTCGTCGGTACCCTCGACTACATGGCCCCCGAACAGCTGCGCGGCGAACCGGCGACGATCCGTTCGGATCTCTATTCGCTCGGCGTCGTCATGTATGTCCTGTTGTCGGGACGCACCCCGTTCGCGTTCAAGAACGTTGCCGATGCGATCGTCACGCTGCGAACCGCCGAGGTGACGCCGATCGGAACGCTCGTTCCCGATCTCCCGCCGCGGCTGGAACGTGTCGTGATGCGACTGCTCGAGCGGGCGCCGCAATCGCGCTACGGTTCGGCCGAGGCGGTGGCGCGGCGACTGAACGAGATCATCGAAGGGGACTCGGACTTCCATCCCAAGACCCCGGGCGCCGCCGAAAGCGTCGACGGTGCCGATGAGCCCGATCCGATCGACGACGAGTTCCGTTTGGCCGACGACGAGATCCATCTGCAACGCACCGAGGTCGGACCACCTCCCGCCGCGCGGCGCCCTCCCGAGGACCGGCAACCGACCGATCCCTCGCCGCCGATCCCTGTCGCACCGGCACCGATCGGCGAACCGCGGGAGCCGCGAACCGGCAAGGCGACGCTCGCCGATCCGCGAGCCGCCACGTCGACCGGTCAGCGAACCCGAGGGGACTACTTCGCGACGGTGACCGATGAGGAACGACACGCCGATTCGTGGCGCACCGAAACCGTTTCGACCGGTCCGATCTGGCCGTACATCGTCGCGCTGATCACCGTTCTGTTGCTGATGTTCGTCGGTCTTTGGGCCGTCCTCTATCGCCGTCCCAGCGCCGATCGGATGCATGAACAGATCGCCTCGGCGATCGCGGAAGGGAGAAGCCCGGCGGAACTCGAGGAGGTGCTGGGGCGATTCGTCGAGATGTATCCCGACGATCCGCGCACGGCCCCGCTGCGTCACGCGCTCGACGAACTCGATGCCGAACGACTGCCGAGGCGGCTGGAACGGGATCTCCGCTGGCGCGGCCCCGAAGCGCTGACCGAAAACGAACGTCTGCTGCTCGATGCGCTCCGTCTGAGCGAGACACGACCGGATGAGGCGGACCGTCGACTCGCCGCGCTCGACGAACTGATCTCGATCCGACCCGATGCGCAGACCGAGGGGATTCGCGATGCGATCCGCGTCCGCCGACGCGGCCTCGGTGAAGTCCTCGCGACTCAGCTCGATCAGCGGCGAGCCGAAATCGCGACCGTGATCGACGAGGCGAAGGGGACCGATCCTGCGGAAGTCGAGCCTGCGGAGGTCGACCAGGTGCGACGAAGGATCGACGCGCTGCTGGTCTTCTATCGGGACGACCCGCGACTGGTCGGCGAAATGCAGCAACTGCGGCAGTTGCGCGACGCCTTGCCGAGCGGCTCGCCGGAAATGCCCTGAACGAGACCGATCGAGTCTGCGTATGCCGCATGGTCTCGAACAGTCCGTGCGATGCCCGACCTGCCGTTCGGTGACTTCGCTCGCGCCGGGCGATCGACTATCCTGACGCCGGCGGCGTTAAGCGATCGGCAACCCTGCGGTCCGCACCGGTTGGGTCTGCTTCGCCCTCTCTCTCCGACTCTCCGTCCTGCTCGACACGAGGTTGTTCCGATGAGGCGTCGTCTGGTCTCGAGTCTGCTTGCCTCTTTCTCGGTCGCCGCCCCCGCACTGTCGCTTTCCCTGCCGTCGTTCATTCCCTCGTCGTCGGCTCAGGAGCGCCCGTCGTGGCCGCCNNAAGCCGCAACAGCCCGAGATCGCGGCCGCAAGCGAGGAAGGGGTCGAGGCACTGCGGACCTTTCGGATCCCGGCCGGCCTGAGCGGATCGGTCTTCGCCGCCGAACCGGATGTCGCGAACGTCGTCGCGATCCACATCGATCATCAGGGGCAAGTCTGGGCGTGCGAGACGTTCCGGCAGAGTCGCGGGATCGAAGACAACCGAGGCAACGATCGATGGCTTGATGACGACCTGTCGGCGCAGACCGTTCAGGATCGGTACGACTACATCCTGAAGCATGTCCCCGAGGCGCCGCAGACCTACACGGCGCACGACGATCGGATCCGTCTGCTGATCGACCAGGATGGCGACCATGTCGTCGATCGCGCGACGGTCTTTGCCGATCGCTTCAACGAGGTCGTTGCCGGTACCGGCGCCGGAGTCCTGTCGTATCGCGGCGACGTCTTCTACACCTGCATCCCGGATCTGTGGCGGCTGCGCGATGCGGACGGTGACGGCGTCGCCGACGAGCGGACGAGTCTGCATTACGGTTTCGGCGTCCGCTTCGCCTTTCGCGGCCACGATATGCACGGGCTGACGATCGGCCCCGACGGGCGGCTGTACTTCAGCATCGGCGACCGAGGGTACAACGTCGTCACCGAGGACGGCCGCGGCATCAATCCGGAATCGGGAGCGGTCTTTCGCTGCGAACTCGACGGATCGCACCTCGAGGTCGTCGCGATGGGACTGCGCAACCCGCAGGAACTCGCGTTCGACGACTTCGGCAATCTCTTCACCGGCGACAACAACTCCGACAGCGGCGACCAGGCGCGATGGGTTCTGGTGCTTCCCGGAGGGGATACCGGCTGGCGGATGTCGTACCAGTACCTGCCCGATCGCGGACCGTTCAATCGCGAGAAGCTCTGGCAGCCGCCGCATCCGGGGCAGCCTGCCTACATCGTGCCGTGCATCCGCAACTTCGCCGACGGACCCTCGGGACTGACTTATTACCCGGGGACCGGATTGTCGGACGACTTCAAGGGGCGGTTCCTGCTGTGCGACTTTCGCGGCCAGGCATCGAACAGCGGCATCCGCTCGTTCCGCGTGGTTCCGAAGGGGGCTGGCTTCGAGATGGCGGATGAGGATCAGCCGTTCTGGAACATCCTGGCGACCGATGCCGACTTCGGACCGGACGGCGCGCTCTACGTCGCCGACTGGGTTCACGGTTGGGAAGGGCTCGGCAAGGGGCGGATCTATCGCTTCTCGAATCCGGAGCTCGACGGTTCGGCGGAGATCGCCGAAATGCAGCGTCTGCTGAACGAAGGGCTCGAGGCGCTGGACGAGGAGCGACTGACGGCGCTGCTCGGCCATGCCGATCGCCGTCTTCGCCAGGAAGCGCAGTTCGAACTGGTTCGCCGCGGCAACTTCGAGGCGCTCGACGGCGTGGCTCGCAGTCGAGGCTCGACGCTTTCGCGCGTGCATGCGATCTGGGGACTCGGCCAGATGGCTCGCCGCGACGCGCGGCGAGACGACATTTCCGAGACGATCGCCGAGACGATTCGCGATCGGGATCCTGAGGTGCGAGCCCAGTCCTGCGCGGTGATGGGCGAGCTGGACGATCTGACCTACGGCGACTCGCTGATCCGAGCGCTCGCCGATCCTTCCCCTCGCGTTCGGGCCTACGCGGCGTATGCCGTCGGTCGTCTGCGTTATCTGCGAGCCCTCGATGGGGTGCTCGAATTGCTTGCCGCGAACGCGGATGCCGATCCGTACCTGCGTCACGCCGGCATCATGGCGCTGACCGGCATCGGCAGCAACGATCGGAACGCGGTGGTCGGACTGGAATCGCATGCGTCGGCGGCCGTGCGATTGGCGGCGGTCGTCGCATTGCGGAAGAACAACGATGCGGCGGCAGCCGTCTTTCTGGACGATGCCGATCCGCTGGTCGGCACCGAAGCGGCTCGTGCGGTCTACGATCTGCCGCTGATCGCTGCGCTGCCGGAGCTCGCGGCTTCGCTCGAACGAGCCGGCGATTCGGCTCCTTACCGACATCGCGTGCTCGCCGCCGCGTATCGTCTGGGAGGTGCTGAGCGAGCGGAGTTGCTGGCCGCCCACGCGGCGCGCCCCGATGCCGACGAAGCCGCTTCTCTCGAAGCGCTCGACATGCTCGGGGCCTGGTCCGAACCGAGTTCGCGCGATCGAGTTCTCGGCATGTATCGTCCGATCGAAGCCCGGCCGATCGACGACGCTCGATCCGCTCTCGATCGCCACTTGGCTACGATCCTGGGGCGCGGAGGCTCGATCGCCGAGCGAGCGACCGACATCGCGAGTCGACTGGGGATCGAAGCGATCGTCCCGCGACTGGCCGAACGGCTGACCGATTCTTCGGTCGCCGGGCCGATCCGCGCCGCGGCACTTCGCGCTCTGGCTCAACTGCAAGCCGACGACTTGCGAGCCCGCATCGACACGGCGCTCGCGTCCGATGCGCCCGAACTTCGCGCTGCCGCTGCCGACCTGCTGGTCGATCTGGATGAAGTCGCCGCCGTCACCGCTCTGATGGCAGGCGTCCGATCCGAATCGTTGGCCGAACGTCGGGCGGCGATCGTATCGCTCGGTCGCTGCCGGAGCGGCGGGGCGAGCCAGGTCCTGATGACGCAAGGAGAAGAACTCGCGGGCGGTCGCCTGCCGGCCGAGCTGACGCTGGAAGTGGTCGAAGCGCTCGAAGCGCACGACGGCGAACAGGCGAAGTTCTTTCTGAAGGAGTATCGAGCCGGCTTCTCGGCCGACGATCCGCTCGCCGAATGGCGGCCGTCGATGCTCGGCGGCGATCCGACTCGCGGGCGTCAACTCTTCTTCGAACGTGCCACTCTGTCGTGCGTCCGCTGCCACACGATCGACGGTGTCGGTGGCCAAGTCGGTCCCGACCTCAGTCGCATCGGTCTCGACAAGAATCCCGAGTACCTGCTCGAGGCGATCGTCGTTCCGAACAAGGCGATCGCCCAAGGCTTCGAAGGGATTCTCGTCCAGACGATCGACGGGACCGTCGTCTCGGGAATCGTGCGACAACAGGATGACGAGAAGCTGGTGCTGCTGACCGCCGAAGGGAATCTGGTGACGATCCTGCAGGAGGATGTCGAAGAGATCGTCCCCGGCAAGTCGAGCATGCCGGACGACCTGACGAAATACCTGACTCGGTCCGAACTGCGCGACTTGGTCGCCTATCTGGCCGAGCGAAAGAGCGATCCCGCCGATGCCTCGGCTCACGGCGAAGGGCGCTGATCGCGCGATGGCCGGCCTGAAGCGTCAGGATCGATTGAAGGGGCTTCGTGCAGCGTCGTCGAATCGTTCGACCGACGCTACGGCGGCGAACAGACGCTGCAGCGCACTGGCTCGGAAACGACCTGCGTCCGATGAAACGCCTCGATCCGGGCGATTCGCGCCGTGCGACAGATGTCGCAGCCGACCAATCGCTCGACATCCCACAGATCGAGTTGCAGTCGGCGATCGAACCCGGTCGGCACGGCGTCGAGTACCTGCTCGAGTTGAGCGAGGGTCGGCGGCGACCAGCGTCCCGCTGCCGCCTCGCGATCGAGCCAGCCGTTGCCCCCTCGGACCGGAATGACGGCGCAGCAATCGACTCCTCGTCGCCACGCCCATTCGACGGTGCGGGCGCTCCACTCGACCGAATCGCCGTCGGCGTGCCCGGGTGGTTGCAGCAGCACGAACGCGCGGACCGTCGCGGTCGCTTCAAGCAATCGATCGATCGCGGCGGCGACCTGATCGAGCGAGGCGCGCTTGTCGAGCCATGCGAGCGCCAGCGGATCGATCGTCTCGAGCCCGATCGCCACCTCGAGTCTCCCTTCGCAGCGGCGCGCAAAGGCGAGGCAGCGCTCGACGCAGAAGCTCGGATGGTTCTCGACGATCACCGTTCGGTAGTCGCGAGTCCGTTCGAAGATCGGATCGAGATCGGCGACCGGAATCGCGCGAGGATCGAAGAAGTTCCCCGCGTTGTACAGCTTGATGTGCGGCGCCGGCGGGAGTTCCCGGTGCGCCGCGTCGATCTGCGCCGGAATCGCTCCGACCGCCGTCGGCACGTCAAGCGTGTACCGCCAAAGATCGCACATCGTGCAGGTCAGCGGACACTCGGCTCCGGTCAGGAAGAGCGTACGGACCGGTTCCCAGCACCGATCGCGATCGAGCTCGCTCTCGACCATCATGGCCGACGGCCGCAGAGGATCGAGCGACGCCTTGGGTCCGCGAGCCGCTCGCACCTCGGCGGCTCGATCGGTCGGTCGACGGCGACTCACGCTCCGCAGACCTGCTGGAAGATCCGGCGATAGGCACGCTGATCGGCCGGGAAGAGCGACTCGAAGCCGTTCGGGTCGCTCAGGGCTCCGCGCTGGAAGCGTCGCTTCTCGTAGACCGGCATCGTGATGCCGGTCACCTGCTCGACGCCTCGCCGGACCACTTCTCCCTTGAGGGCATACAACCGTTCGTGACTCCACTCGGTCAGGGCGTGGAACGGAATTCCCTCGGCGACATCGATGACGTTCGGCGTCGCGAACGGACTGAAACCTCGGAAGCCGCAGGCCGCGGCCGGAGCATAGGTCCGCACGTGCCCGCGACTCTGACCGCCGGTGTAGGTCAGCGAGTGCTTCACGGCGTCGACGCCCCATCCTTCGTGATAGAAGAACGGATTGTTGAGCACGCTGCGGATCGTCAGCTCGGTGTTCTCCTCGATCGGATAGTCGCGCAGGTTCTCGTCCCCCCCGTCGCCGTCGAGCAGCCAGCGCCAGTCGGGATACCGAGCGCGGATCCCCTTGCAGAGCGCCAGTCCCATCGCCGCCGCCTGGACGTCGAGCGGCTTGTAGTCCTCGATGATGCGGATCGTCTCGGCCAGATCGATCGCCTCGCGAGGCATCTCGATCGACTCGAGGAAGAACTCCAAGTCGACCGCGTGCAGAAACTCGCGAGCCTGCTCCAGATCGCGCCCCTCGGCATCGATCGACAACGTGAACGCCTTCAGCCGTGCCGGCGACTGGCCTCGCTTCAGCAGACGATCGTAGGTGGTCAGGAAGAGTGCGCCGCTGTCGACCCCTCCCGAGAACATCACGCCGATCGGCTCCTTCGCGTCGATCGAATCGAGCCAGCGATCGATCTCGTTCGCCAGAGCCTCGATATAGGCGCGACCGATCTCGTCCAGGTCGGTGCTCAGCACGTCGCGCCGCGACTCCAGAAACCGCGTGTGCTTCGGATTCGGATCGGGGCAGCCGACCAGACGGAGTTCGCTCAGGTGATGCGCCGGCACCATTCGCGTGTAGCTCGGATGGAACTGATCATCGAGCCCTTCCTGTTCGAGCAGGCGCCGGATCTGATCGATCCGCTCGGCGATCACCAGCAGCGGTCCGTCCGCCTTCTTCGCCAGAAAGAACCGCATCGGTCGACCGATCGACCGCGCCATCCGAATGACCGTTCCCTGCTTGTGCACGAGCGCGAACTGACCGTCGATCTCGCGAACCCGCTGAGGGTCTCCCGAGCCGACACGTTCGATCGCCTCGGCGACCGTCATGTTCAGGATCTGGTTCGCCTGGGGATCGAGCAGATCGACCATCCGCTCGACGAGCGCGGGACGATTCATCCGAGGAACTCCCTTTCCGGCGCCGGCCGACTGCGGACCGGATCGAGCCGAGGTGAAGTGGACCGTCAGGTGACGAAGGGGATGAGAAACGGGGCGGGCGAAGGAGACACGCGACCTGCCGCACGAACGACTCGCAACGCGAACCGACCGCGAACGGCTTCGGAACCCGAGTCCGCACCGGCCGCCGAGTGCCGCGATCGTCGGCAAGCGTCTCGGTCGCAGCCCGCGAGCGGCGATCAGGAACGGTCGCGACGATCGCACCGGTCGTCCTACGCGTCGCTCGCCGACTCGGTTCGTCGACGCCGTCGCGAGGGGCGGCGGGACGCTTCCGGCGAGACGATCGACCGTCGACGGCACGGCGGAATTTCGGGAACGGAACCGCCGCATGTTATCATGAGGGGCGTCGATCGTGAGACGGGGGAGGACGTCCCCCGGGGCCCCGATCGGACGCCGCTCGCCTCGAGGTTGCCGCATGATCCGCCGCTCGATTCCCGCACTGGTCGCCGTGGCCGTTTTCGGTCTGTCGCTGCTCGCCCTGCCGAGGCTCGATCTCGCGGCGCGCGACTTTCACGTCGACAACATTGCCGGCGATGACCGGAACGACGGTAGCGTGCCGGAACAGGGCTCGGATCGAGTCGGCCCGATGCGAACGATCGTCCGCGCCCTGAAGGCGGCCGGTCCGGGAGATCGGATCATCATCGCGGCGACCGGAGAGCCGTATCGCGAGTCGCTGGCGCTGATCGGCGGGCGTCACGGGACCGACGATGTCCGCCCCTTTCGCATCATCGGCAACAACGCGGTGCTCGACGGAACGGTCGCCGTGCATCCCGATGCCTGGCGTCACGAAACGGGCGAGGTCTTCAGCTTCCGTCCGCATCTGGTCGGACATCAGCTGCTCTATCGTGACGGTCGCCCGCTGAAACGAGCTCGCATCGCCGGCGCCGATCAGCTGTCCGAACTCCAGCCGCTCGAATGGGCTTGGGTCGACGGGCGGATTCACTTTCGAGTCGAAACCGATCGCCTCCCCGACTCGTACTCGCTCGCCTATTGCGGACTCGAAACCGGCATCCTGATCGATGGGGTCGACGGCGTCGAGATTTCCGATCTGATCGTGCAGGGGTTCGCAGCGGACGGGATCGACGCTCGTGACGATGTCCGCAACGCGACGATCGTCGGAGCCACGCTCCGCGGCAACGGGCGGAGCGGCCTGCATGTCGGCGGCGCCAGCCGCGTCAAGGTCGAGGCGTGTCTGATCGGCGACAACGGTAAGGCTCAGGCCTGGCTGACCGATTACTGCAAGGTCGTGATGGAACGCTGCGACCTGCTGGATGTCGATCCGGCCGTTCCTCCGGTCGACGCGGCCGACACCGTTCGACTCGACCGACGCTTCTGATCGCCTGGTCGCAAGAGCGACGAGTTGCGATCACGACGAGCCGTCTCGCCGGGCCACTGCGACTGCGGGTAGGATGAGCGTCCGTTGATGACGCCTTCGACCGTTCTCGGCAGCGAGCCTTCGCATGGACGCCCTCGCCCCTCCGCGCGACCAGATTCTCGAAGCGATGGATCGGATCTATCGCTATCGGATGACGACCACCAGCGGCGGCAACCTGTCGGTCCGCGACGGCAGCGATCTTTGGATCACGCCGGCGCGCGTCGACAAGGGGAGCCTGCGTCGCGAGGACATCGTCCAGGTCCTCTCGGACGGATCGACTCGGGGACTGCATCGTCCGTCGAGCGAGTTGCCGTTTCACCAAGCGATCTACCGGATCCGCCCCGACGTTCAGGCGATCGTTCACGCGCATCCGGTGGCGCTGGTCGCGTTCAGCATGTGCAGCGTCGTTCCGCCGACTCGTCTGTTCCATCAGGCGCATCAGGTCTGCGGCGACGTTCGGATCGCGCCGTACGCGTTGCCGGGGAGCACGATGCTCGGCGACAGCATCGCCGCGACCGCCAAGAGCGGCGTCGACTGTATCCTGCTCGAGAATCACGGCGTCGTCGTCGCCGGGCGCGACCTGCTGGAGGCGTTTCAGCGGTTCGAAGCGCTGGAGTTCGCGGCGATGACCGCCATTCAGGCAAGGCACCTGGGCGAGGTGCGACTGCTCGACGATGCGCAGCTCGAGATCGCTCGGTCCCGTCGAGTCGATCTGACGCCGTTGCCGCCGCGCCCCGCCGGGACCGCCGAACGGGAACTGCGACGGACGCTGTGCGAATTCGTTCGCCGCGGCGTCCGGCAGCGTCTGTTGATCAGCACCGAAGGGAGCTTCTCGGCGCGACTGGATGACGACGCCTTCCTGATCACTCCGTCGCAGCGCGATCGCCATTCGCTCTCGCCGACCGACATCGTGGCGGTCCGAGGCGAGACGTGCGAGGCGGGGAAGATGCCCAGCCGAGCCGCACCGGCCCATCGGGCGATCTATCGTCGCCACCCCGACGTCCAGGCGATCCTGTTCGCGCATCCGGTCCACGCCACCGCGTTCAGCGTTACCGACCAGCCGCTCGACGCGCGGACGATTCCCGAGAGCTACATCGTGCTGCGCGAAGTCGAGAAGCTCGAGTACGGGATTCCCTATCGCGACGTCGCTCAGCTCGCCGAGCGGGTTTCGATGAGTCGTCCGGCCTCCCTGCTGGCGAACGACGGCTGTCTTGTCCTCGGCTCCAGCCCGCTCGACGCGTTCGACCGCCTGGAAGTGCTCGAAGCGACCGCCGAGGCATCGATCCGGACGCGCGCGATCGGTCGACTGCATGCGATGCCCGATCACGTGATCGCCGATCTCGATCGCGCCTTCGGATTCGCCTGACCTGATCGGAGTCGGCAACGCGAGCGACGAATCGCCTCGCGCCGCCGGCTCCTCTCGGTTCATCGCGCAGCGCGACGCCGCGCCGATCGACCACTCGAAACGGAACGCGAAGGTGCTCTCGCATCGATTCGGGAAGCTCGCTCACCAGGGGCGATAGCTCTCGACGCTCGTCGGCGCCAGATAGCCGATCTTCAGTCGATGAGCCAAGGCGCGAGCTGCGGTATCCCAGTGGACCGGGTAGGGGACCGTCACTTCGGTCCGCGTCTCGACATGCCCATCGAGCAGCGCGACGTTCGCCGTCCGGCCGAGATGTCGAAACTGGGTATTGGGTGCCGCGAACGGATCGTCGGGGCCCCACAGATAGAAGTTCTGCGTCCCGCGCGGCGTCGTGACCGAACCGTAGGGGAGCTCGATCCGCGCGGCATCGGACATCACGATCGTGCGGCTGGTGGCCGGAAACGAAGCGAACGTCGTCTCGACCTGCGCCTCGGTCCAGATGCCTCCCGATTCCGTCCAACGGGTCTGGCCGAGATTCAGGTTGTAGCCGTAGCCGCCGCTGGCGCCGTCGTAGAGCGGCGCGATCTCGCCGGCATCCAGCAGCGGGCAGCGCTGCACCGCCGCATTCCCCTCGATCCACGGCGCGAGCAAGCCGCGGCGCGGATCGGCCGAGGCCGTTCCGAAGTCGACCGTCGCGAACCAGGTGACCTGAGTCGGCCAGGACGAGACTAGATTGGCCGGCGGAATCTTGGCGTGCACGTCGTGATACAGATGAACGGCCAGCACGTTCTGGCGCAGATGATTGGCGCACTGGACGCGTGCTGCGGCACTGCGAGCCGCCTGGACTGCCGGCAGGAGCAGCGCCATGAGAACGCCGATGATCGCGATCACCACCAGCAGTTCGACCAACGTGAAGGCAGCGCGCGAAACGAACCGCGCCGCCGGCGGGCAAGAGAGACGGGCCATGACTTTCCTTTCCCGTCGCGACACGGAACGAACTCCGCGACACGACTCGAGATCCGAGCGTCTCTCGTCCGATCCGCGCGCAGCGTCGGCGCGACGGCTACCGGTTTCGAGACGACGTCGGGCGATCGTCGCCGAGCCGAGACCGACGGTCTCCGCACGCCCGTACGACGATCCGCGGCGGAAGGGCCTGCCCGCGCAGGCGATGCGATCGTCGGTCGACGATCGACTCGCTTCCTCCTCGAGCCGGTAGGTCTTCTGGCTTCTCGGCTGTTCGCGCCCCCCTTCTCGTCGATCGGTCCGCCTGGCCCGGCGCGAACGATCGTCAATGGGTTTCGAGGAAGCGTCCTCGAGAATCGGCGCGACATGGTCGCCGAGTCACAGCGGCGGGGCCGCCCCGGTTTCGCACCGGGTTCCCTGTTACGTCCGAAAGCGCCTCGCAAGGGCCTCTCGAACCACCTGACTCTGGTCGCAAAGTCTAAACCGACTCGACTCGATCGCAAAGCGGACTCGCGTTCGCCGTCAGAAGGAACTTCGACGAGTCACCTCGACGCACGCGCGCCTGTCCCTCATCCGCCGCAGCGTCACGGTGAGATAACTTCCGGCCGGTGCCCGCTCGCGTCTCGGCGGCTTGCGACCGTCCTTGCGCGCACCGCCGTCGAACGAAGCTCGAGCAAGGATCAGCAAACTCGGTCGACCGGGACTGTCGAATCCTCTCGATCGATCGGATAATCCTTCCTTCTCGTCCTCGAACCCCTGCGGTCAGCAATGTTGCGACTCGCCGGCAGTCTGCCGATCTATCCGGCTCGCGTGTCGAGCCTCTGCTACCTGCTGCTGATGATCGGCGGGGGCTTGCTGTTGGCGCTCCCCATGTCGCGCGCGAAGGAAGAGCCGCTTGCCGCGATCGATTGTCTGTTCACCGCGACGAGCGCCGTCAGCGTCACGGGATTGGGCGTCGTCAGTACGCGCAACGATTTCTCGTGGTTCGGGCAGTTGGTGATCCTGACGCTGATCCAGATCGGCGGGATCGGGATCATGACGCTGACGACGTTCGTCGTCTTTCAGCTCCGGGAGCGGGCGAGTCTGCGACATCAGGCGATCGTCGGCGAGACGCTCGGGGTCAAGGGCATGACCGATCTCGGCTGGGTCCTGCGTACGGTCGTGCTCGGCACGCTCGTCTGCGAGGGGATCGGTGCCGCGGCCTTATTCCCTGTCTTCCTGACGCGGCATGGTGTGGCCGACGCCGCATGGCATGCCGTCTTTCACGCCGTCTCGGCCTACTGCAACGCGGGCTTCGCGCTTCAGGACGACAGCTTGGTCGCGTACGCGAACTCCCCATGGTGCAACACGGTCGTCGCCGGACTGATCGTCGTCGGCGGGATCGGGTTTCCGGTGCAGCTCGATCTGCTGCGAGCCTATCGGGACGTCCGACGCCGCCGGCGTCCCGAGCTGCAGCTCCATACGAAGCTGACCTTGCTGGGCTACGCGATCTTCTTCGCGATCGGTTTCGGGGCGACCGCCTGGTTCGAATGGCGAGGTGCCTTGGCGCATCTCGCTCCCAGCGATCGTCTGATGGCCGCCGCCTTCCACAGCGTCTCGTGTCGGACTGCCGGCTTCAACACGGTCGATCTGACGACGATGGCTCCCGCGTCGCTGCTGGTCTCGATGATCCTGATGACGATCGGAGCCGGTTCGTGTTCGTGCGGCGGAGGCGTGAAGGTGTCGACCGTGATGGTTCTGCTCGGACACTCCCTGGCCCGATTGCGCGGACGGCGTCATCTGAATCTCTTCCGCCGGACGATTTCGGGAGGGCTGATGGAACGGGCCCTCGCGTCGACGATGGTCTTTCTGGTCATTGCCGGCATCTGTCTGACGGCCCTGCTTTCGTTACCGCGCGCCGGCGGAGCCTATCCGGACGATTCGACGTTCCTGGTCGACGCGTTCGAGGTGGTATCGGCGCTCGGTACCGTTGGTCTCTCGATCGGCGCGACGGCCGAGCTCTCGACGACGGGAAAGTTGTTGGTGATCGTCCTGATGTTCCTCGGTCGAGTCGGTCCGATCGTCGTCTTTTCCGGGGTCTCGCTTCCGCGAGGCGGACGACAATTGGAGTATGCCCACGAGGAACCGCTGCTCGGATGAGCGGCCGACCATCGGAGTTCACGCCCCATGGCTCAGCGTCGTTTTGTCGTCATCGGCCTCGGTTCGTTCGGATCATCGGTCGCACGACGNNGGCCTCGGTTCGTTCGGATCGTCGGTCGCTCGTCGGCTCCATCGAGATGGTTGTCGCGTCACCGGCGTCGATCGCAATCGACAGTACGTCGAGGCACTGAAGGACGAACTGTATGAGGCGGTCGTCGGCGATGCTCGATCGGGCGAGATCCTTGCTCAGCTCGATCTGAGCGGCGCCGACGGCGTGATCGTGTCGCTGGGCGAAGATCTGACCGCCTCGATGCTGGCGGTCCTGCACTGCCGCGAGAACAAGGCACGCAACCTGATCGTCAAGGGGATCTCCGAAGAACACGGACGACTGCTGCGGATGATGGGGGTCGAACGGGTCGTCTTTCCGGAGCGGGAGTTCGCGGAGCATCTCGGCCGACAACTCGCGTTCCCCAACGTGCTCGATCTGATTCCGCTCGAGTNNTGATCGATTCAGCATCGTCGAGATCGCCGTTCCGGATTCGATGATCGGCAAGACGTTGGGTCAGGCGGAGCTGAAGCGACGCCACGGCATCTGGATCATGGGGGTCAAGGAGACGCTGACCGGCAAGATGAATCTGCTCCCGTCGACCGAATTCGTGCTGCAGCCCGACCAGATCCTCTTGGCCCTCGGTGATGCGGAGCGGATCGAGAAGTTCCGCCGCGTGCGCTGACGCCACCCGCTGCGACGCCG
>DMPQ01000477.1 GCA_003455945.1 Planctomycetaceae bacterium | reverse complement strand
CGACTCGACATCGCACGGCCGCGCGTCGGGGACGACGCGCTCACCACGTCGATGCGACTCGTTCGTCGTAGTGCGACTGACCTCGGTCGCAGCGAATGGGGCTGGAGGGCGCGGAGACCCCTTGCTGAGGCTGCGGGCTGGGAGGCGCGGTAGGAGGCGGAAAGACGCGGAGCGCGTTGCGGCGGACGCGGTCAGGGATGCGCGTGAACGTCGTCCGTTCCGTGCACTTCGGCCGGCGCGATCGAATGCGCCGACTTCGGTTCGGCCAGCCCGATCGCCCAGGCGAGCAGGACTCCGACCAACAGCGCGGTGGTCAGCTTCACGCGGTCGTGCGAGTGGAACTGCACCTCGGGAAGAATGTCCGACAGCGAGATGCAGAGAAAGACGCCGGCGGAAAAACCGAGGGTCGCCGCCAGCATCGTCTCGCTCGCCAGACTGCTGCCGAGCACACCCCAGTGGAACAGCAACACGCCGATCGGCGTCATCGCCGCGAAGCCCAGATTGACCGCCACCATCGCCCCGCGACTCCAACCGTCGCTGCGCATCAGCCAGACGATCGAGCTGGCGTCGAGCGGCTTATGGAGGAGGATCGCCAGGAAGATGCCGAGGCCCGGCCAATGCCAATCGGTCGACGCGTGATCATGGCGATCGGCCGCGACGTACGCGGCGACCGCGATGCCGTCGAGCAGGCTGTGGACCGTCATCCCGATCGCCAATCCGAACCACCGCATCGTCGCCGCATGGATCGCCGCTCGTTCGGCCGGCGTCGCCGCGGTCGATCGAGCCGCAGCGGACTCGCCCGCGACGACTCGCTCACCACCGCCGCGCGGATCGGCGATCGACACCAGCGGCGCAACGATCCCTGCCGGCTCGTGGCGAACCCCGTGATGCGAATGATCGTGATGCGAGTGATCGTGATCGCCGTGGTCATGACTTCCGTGGTCATGGCCGCAGCCGACATGCGTTTCGGCGATCTCGTCCGGCTGGTGCTGATGGACATGAAACAGTCGCATCAGCAGGAGCATGCCGAGCACGCCCAGCAGCATCGCGACGGTGATCGTCCCGAGCGAACCGGGAGCGGCAGCGACCGCATGCGGGAGCATGTGCAGGATCGCGACGCCGAGAATCAGCCCGCCGACCAGACTCATCAGCAGCTGCATGCCGAGATGCGTCACGCGCAGACGCTGCGTCAGCACGCCGCCGCCGATCGACGCGGCTGCGATCGCCGCACAATAGACCAGCAGTACCATCGGGCCAGACAATCCGTCACCATCCGAGCGGCCGACACCGCCGAGCAGGTACGAGCCGCGTCGTCCCCGGCGAGGGACCCCATCCGCGACCGAATCGGGCCATCGTAGATCAGGCGCCGTCGCTTCGCCAGGAGCCGGAGGAGCGGGCCGTCCTGCGTCATCCGAAATGAGCCCCGCGAGGCGCCGGCGCGAGTGACTCGCTCGCCGTCCCGACCGCACCGCGGAGTGGTCGAGCCGATCGAACGAACTTGGCTTGGGGACCGTCAGCCGCTACCCTTCCCCGACACCCCTTTCCCTTGCCCCGAAGCGGCCGGCC
Organism: Planctomycetaceae bacterium; assembly: GCA_003455945.1. Taxonomy (GTDB): domain Bacteria; phylum Planctomycetota; class Planctomycetia; order Pirellulales; family Pirellulaceae; genus UBA11682. The sequence continues at coordinate 4,552 of DMPQ01000477.1, read as the reverse complement.
ATGGAACCGCACGATCCCGCCTGTTCCGCCTGCGGCTGCGGCGATCCTCGTTCCCCCCTCGGCGGCGACGGTAACGACGGGCTCCGGATCGCCGGCTCTTCCCCCTCGGACCGGACGGTCGCGACGCACCGGATCCGCGTCGCCGAACTCGACTGTCAGGAGGAGATCGGCCTGCTCCGGCGTCAGCTCGGCGATCGCCCCGGCATCGTCGAACTCCGTTTCGACCTGCTCGATCGACGCGTCGATATCGATGTCGCCGACGGCGGCCCCGACTCGGCCCAGCTCGCACGACTGATTCGCGACATCGGCCTCTCGCCGCTGATCCTCGCTGCGGCAAGCAGCGCTGATTCCGGCGACAGCGGTTCGGGCGACGGCGCCGACGAGCTGCTCTTCGAGCGGCGACGCGCCCGTCGCGCGGCGATCGTCCTGATCGTCGGCGCCGCGGCCAACCTGTTCGGACTGCTGTGGCCCTTGTTTGCCGGGAGCGAAGGGCTCGCCGCTCTGGCTCATTCGGCCGATTCGTTTCGCGGCGAGCCGTCGGTCGTCGTGCCGAGTCTCGTTGCGCACCTGGTAGCGATCGTCGTCTGCGGTCTGCCGCTCCTGCCGCGCGCCTGGGCCGCGATTCGACTCGGCCGAGCCGACATGAACGTGCTGATGACGGTCGCGGTCGCCGGCGCCTTGGCGATCGGCGAGTGGGCCGAAGCGGGCATCGTCACCTGGCTCTTCGCCCTCGCCCTGCGCCTCGAACAACTCAGCCTCGGTCGGGCGCGCGATGCGATCGGACGGCTGATGTCGCTCGCCCCGCCCGTCGCTCGTCCGGCCGGATCGTCCGCGACGGTGCCGATCGGACGGATCGCGGTCGGAACGGCGATCGACATCTTGCCGGGGGATCGCGTCCCGCTGGACGGTCGAGTCGTCGCCGGGGCGACCGACATCGATCGCTCGGCCCTGACCGGCGAGAGTCGCCCGATCGCCTGTTCGGTCGGCGATCTGATCCTCGCGGGGAGCGTCAACCTGACCGGCGACGTGACGATCGAGACGACTCGGGTCGCCGGCGAAACGCATCTGGATCGAGTCGCCGCGGCGCTGCGCGAGGCGCAACAGAGGCGCGGCAGGACCGAGCGATGGGTCGATCGATTCGCCGCGATCTACACGCCGACGGTGATGGGATTGTCGCTCCTGGCGGCGCTGCTGCTGCCGCTCGCCGGTCGCGGACCGCTCGACGCGATCTACGTGGCGCTCGTGTTACTGGTCACCGCCTGTCCCTGTGCGCTGGTCATCTCGACCCCCGTCACGATCGTCGCGTCGCTCGCCGGCGCCGCTCGACGCGGTCTGATCCTGCGCGGAGGAGAAGCGATCGAGCGACTCGCCAAGGTCGATACGGTCGTCTTCGACAAGACCGGCACGCTGACGACCGGAGCGACTCGGGTGGCGCGAGTCGTTCCGACGAGCGGTACGAGCGAGCGAGACCTGCTTCGACTCGCAGCGTCGCTTGAAGTTCGCAGCACGCATCCGCTCGCCGCGGCGATCGTTTCGGAGGAGCGGAATCGAGCGGACCGCGATCCCGCTCCCCTCCCCCAACTCTCGACACGGATCGTGCCGGGAGCCGGCATCGAGCAGCTCGGCGATGATTCGAGCTGGATCGGCAACGAACGGATGCTCGCCTCGAAAGTCGCCGCCGATCGGATCGATCCGACGATCGCGACGACTCTCGAAGCCGCCGCCACGTCGGTCTGGATCGGAAAAGGGAGCGACCTGCTCGGCCGGATCGACCTCAGCGATTCGCTCCGTCCCGAAGCACGCGCCGCCGTCCGGCGGCTCGCCACGATCGGCATCGGTCGGACCGGAATCCTCTCGGGCGATCGCGCCTCGGTCGTCACGTCGATCGGTCGCGAACTCGGGATCGACGATGCCCGAGGCGATCTGTTGCCCGACGACAAGGTTCAGGCGATCGAGCGGCTGCGCGGTCAGGGAGCGGTCGTGCTGATGGTCGGCGACGGCGCGAACGACGCGGCAGCCCTCGCCGCGGCCGACGTCTCGCTCGCCATGGGACGCTCCGGGACCGACCTCGCTCGCTCGGCCGCCGACGGCGTCCTGGCTCACGACGACCTGCGTCGCATTCCTTGGGCGCTACTGCACGCGCGCCGCGGCCGCTCGATCCTGATCCAGAACCTGACCGCCGCGATCGCGTCCAAGGGGCTCTTCTTCGCGCTGGCGCTGGCCGGCTATTCGACCCTCTGGTTGGCGATCCTCGCCGACACCGGAGTCAGCTTGGCGGTGATCGCCAACGGACTGCGGGGACTCGGCGGTCGCGACGAATGACGGCGGTGCGGCTTCGTTCGGTCCCCGCGACGCAAGCTGCTTGCCCGAGAAAACCGGCGTTCGCTCGCCGAACCGCTTCCGCCTACAATGCCTCCCCGGTTTCGGTCGGCGAGCGGGCGTTCGGGGTCGGAGCGGAAGATGGGCACGTTGCTGGTGGCGGTCGGGTCGTTCTTCGGGTTCATCCTGGCCTATCACACCTACGGTCGTTGGCTCGCCCGCAAGGTCTTTGCGCTCGATCCCGAGGCGCCGGTTCCGGCCGAGGCACTCTGCGACGACGTCGATTACGTGCCGACCTGTCGGAGCGTCGTCTTCGGTCACCACTTCACGAGCATCGCCGGCACCGGACCGATCGTCGGTCCGGCGATCGCCGTCTTCTGGGGTTGGTTGCCGGCGCTCCTGTGGGTCGTCTTCGGTTCGATCCTGATCGGCGCGGTCCACGACTTCGGAACGCTCGTCGTCTCGATGCGCAATCGAGGGCAGACGGTCGGCGAGATCGCCGGGCGAGTCATCTCGAAGCGCGCTCGGCTGCTCTTTCTGACGATCCTCTTTCTCGCGCTCACGGTCGTGCTGGCGATCTTCGGTCTGGTGATCGCCACGATCTTCTCGCTCTATCCCGGATCGGTGCTCGCCGTCTGGATGTCGCTCCCGCTGGCGATCGGCATCGGCATCCTCAGCCGCCGGCGCGGCACCGACCTGCTCTGGCCGTCGATCGGTGCGCTGGTCATCCTCTACGTCAGCGTCTGGGTCGGCGTCTACTGGTTGCCGATCCGGATGCCGTCGTTGGCCGAGCCGTTCAACGCGACGGTGATCTGGACGCTGATCCTGCTCGTCTACTGCTTCTTTGCCTCGGTCCTGCCGGTCTGGCTGCTGCTGCAACCGCGCGACTACGTCAACAGTCATCAGCTGCTGGTCGCGCTCGGTCTGCTCGTCGTCGGTCTGGGAGTCGCCGGAGTGACGGGGAAGGCCGATCTCGCCTCGGCTCCCGCCGTCGCCCAGCAGGTGCCGGCCGATGCGCCGCCGCTGATTCCGTTCCTGTTCATCACCGTCGCCTGCGGTGCGGTGAGCGGGTTCCACTGCCTGGTCAGCAGCGGGACCAGCAGCAAGCAGTTGCGGACCGAGACCGATGCGCAGTCGGTCGGTTACGGCGCGATGCTCCTGGAAGGAGCGCTGGCGGTCGTCGTCATCCTGGCCTGCTGCGCCGGAGTCGGGATGGGGAAGTTCGAGCGGATCGATCCGGCGGCGCTGGCGGCGGCGGGAGCGACGGTCCCCGAAGACGGACCGAATCATCCCTACTGGCGTCCGGTCGTCGATGCCGAGACGAATCAGCCGCTGGTCGGCCGAGCGGCATGGGAGCGGCAGTACTCGACGCTCTGGGCCGACTTTCGTTTGCCGAAGATGATCGGCGCGTTCATCGAAGGGGGAGCGAACTTTCTGACGACCCTCGGCATTCCGCTCGAACTGGCAGTCGGAATCGTCGCGGTCCTCGTCGCCTGTTTCGCCGCGACGACGCTCGACAGCGCCACTCGACTGCAGCGTTACGTCATCCAGGAGCTCGCCGGATCGATCGGTCTCCGACCGCTGACCGACAAGTATCTGGCGACCGGACTGGCGATCGGTCTCGGCGGCCTGATGGCGATGATTCCGGCTGCCGAAAAGGCGCCGGCCGGAACCGGAGGGCAGATCCTGTGGCCGCTGTTCGGCGCGATCAATCAGCTGCTCGCGGGGCTGGCGCTGATGGTCGTCGTCTTTCATCTGGTGCGACGCGGGCGACCGATGCTCTTCGCGGCGATCCCGATGGTCCTGATGCTGATCGTTCCGGGCTGGGCGCTGTCGGTCGATCTGCTGCGCCCCGAGACCGGCTATCTCGCGAGCGGTCGGTATCTGCTCGCCTCGGTCGCCATCGCGGTCCTGCTGCTGCAGGTCTGGATGATCGTCGAAGGGCTGCTGGTCTGGCGCCGCGCCCGCGGAGTCATCGAAGAGGGATACCTCCCGCTCCCGCCGCGCCCGGCGGTTCGCGCCATCGACGCTGCCCCCGTGTCTCCCGGCCCGTAGCGTCAGCCAGGGGGCTCCGCGCCCTCCAACTCCATTCACTGCGACCGGGGTCGGCCGCCGTACGCCGAACGCTGCGACCGGGGTCGGTCGCACTACGACAAACGAGTCGCCTCGACGTGGGCCCGCGTCGTCCCCGACGCGCGGCCGTGCGACAACGGTCATTCGAAACGCTACGAAG
>DMPQ01000422.1 GCA_003455945.1 Planctomycetaceae bacterium | reverse complement strand
CGGCGGGCTGGGGGACGCGGAGGTGACGGGGCGCGGTGCTACCGCTCGGCGACGACCGCCAGTTCCTGGCGATCGAATGCACGGTGACGGACTCGCACCCGTCGCCAACCCCAGCTCGTGATCCGAGCGACGTAATCGTCCAGGCGATCGAANNCGCAGAACAGCCAGGCGACTCTCGACAGCCGCCGCTGCTGCAGATCGCGACTGCGCATCCGCACATGTTCGAAGTTCGGATGATCCAGCACGCGTCGATCCATCGCCGCCGGATCGACTCCGATCACCTTCAGGCCGAGTTCCAACAGGATCTGACAGGCGCCGCCGGGAGCCGAACCGATCTCGAGCGCCAGATCGCCGACGCGGATCGGCAGCTCGCTCCACCGCAGCGCCTCGGCGAGCTTGTAGTAGGCGCGCGAGACGACGTCGCGACGTTCCAGCGGCGGAACCCCTCCGACCCAACAACTCGACGGGCTCGAAGCGACATGGGTCCCGAGGAGCCACTTCCCTTCGTCGACGGCGATCAGATCGAAGACCGCTTCCCCTCGTTCCGCCACCTGGTTGCACCGCGGCAGCGGATCGATACCGGCATCACGAGCCAGTTCGAGCGCCTGGTCGGCCAATGCCGGGTCGGCGAACGGCTCGAAGTCGAACTCCCCGACGCGCGCCCGATCGCGTCGCCACAGATGCCAGAGGCGAGCTTCGCGAGCCTCACNNCGGATCAGCGGCAGTTGCCCGAACGCCGACAGCGTCTCGACCGAATCGTCGGTCAGCTTGTAGGTCAGCAGACCGGGACGCGAGAAGGCGAAACGAGCGGAAGGAATCCGCGCGGCGATCCAACGCTTGATCGACGGCTCGGTATCGACCTGGCAAACGAGAAAGACGAACCGCGAGTCGGACATCAAGCCGTTCCGTGCGGACAGGAATGAGACGGGCGCAAGGGGCTCAGAATAGTCGTCACCACGAACGCCCGTAAGGGCGAGTCGTCGCTGTGCGACCGACCCCGGTCGCAGNNTGACGCGGCGGGCTGGGGAGGGCACGGGACGCGGAGACCGATTGCCGCCGAAACTGGCTTGTCGCCGTTCGAGGCAGTATCATCTTCGTAGGGTGCCGATCGCTCCGTTCGGCCCCCTCCCGCCTCCACTCCCCTCCCTTGCCCCGAATCTCGCTGCCGCTTGCGGTCGCGAGTTCTCGGCGCCTCCCCGCCTGCATCACGAGAGATCATGACGATGCTCGTCGAAGGCAAACTACCGTTCGCCTCGCCGCTGCGCCGAGGGCTTCGCCGCTGCGCGAGCCTGACCGCTGCGGCGATTCTCTCTCTGATGACGGCCGTCAGCGCGACGGGAGACGAGCCGCCGGGAACTTCACTCACCTTCGAACGGCACATCCGTCCGATCCTGCGCGCCCACTGCCTGGACTGTCACGGGGCGACCGAAACGAAGGAAGGGGGACTCGACCTGCGGCAGGTTCGCACGATGCAGACCGGAGGGGACTCGGGCCCCGCGATCGATCTCGAGCATCCCGAAGCGAGTCTGCTGATCGAGCGGATCGATTCGGGCGAGATGCCTCCCGGCTCCGTCAAGATGACTCGCGACGAACGGGATCGCCTGATCACGTGGCTCGCTGCCGGCGCTCCGACCGCTCGCCCCGTATCGGAAGTCCCGTCGAGCGGCATCGGGATCCTGCCCGAGGATCGGGAGTGGTGGTCGTTCCGACCGCTCGACCGTCCGGCGGTCCCTGCGATCGACGATCCTCGCGTGCGGAACGACATCGATCGCTTCGTGCTCGCTCGGCTGCGCGATGCCGGACTCGATCTGTCGCCCGAAGCCGATCGCCGCACCCTCGCGATTCGAGCGTCGTTCGATCTGACCGGCCTCCCGCCCGACTTCCGGACGTTGCAGGCGTTCGTCGACGATCCCGCGGTCGACGCCTACGAGCGGCTGATCGATCGCCTGCTCGAGACCGACGCGTACGGCGAGCGATGGGGGCGACATTGGCTGGACGTCGCCGGCTACGCCGACTCGGAAGGGTACACGACCGAGGATCGCGAACGTCCGTGGGCCTATCACTATCGCGACTGGGTCATCCGCTCGCTGCGCGACGACAAGCCGATCGATCGCTTCATCCTCGAGCAATTGGCGGGGGACGAACTGTTCGCCGGAGATCTGAACGAGCCTGATCCGGCGTCGCTCGATCCGCTGATCGCCACCGGCTTTCTGCGGACCGCCGCCGACGGGACCGGCCAAGGAGGGGTCGACGAGCCGCTCGCTCGCAACCAGTCGATCGCCGACACGATCAAGATCGTCTCGACCAGCCTGCTCGGCGTCTCGATGGCGTGCGCTCAGTGTCACGACCATCGGTACGATCCGATCCTGCAGGAGGACTATTTTCGACTGCGAGCGATTCTGGCTCCCGCGCTCGACGCCGACGCTTGGCAGTCGCCGCCGCAGCGTCTGGTCAGCCTGTACACGTCGGCCGATCGAGCGGCAGCGGCAGCGGTCGAAGCCGAAGCGGCGGCGGTGGCCGAAGAGCGGCGCGTCAAGGAAGAGGGATTCCTCGCGGCCGCGCTCGACAAGGAACTCGGCAAGTACGACGAGCCGCTGAAGAGTCAGCTGAGCGATGCGTATCGGACCGCTGCGGGCGAACGGACGGCCGAACAACAGGCGCTGCTCGATTCGAACCCGAGCGTCAACATCTCGCCCGGAGTCCTCTATCAGTACGACCAGGCGGCGGCCGACGAGCTGAAGACGTACGACGCGAAGATCGCTGAAATCCGATCACGGAAACCGGTCGAGCGATTCCTGAGCGTGGTGCGCGAACCGGCGGGACATCTTCCCGAGACGAAGGTGTTCCATCGCGGCGACTATCGCCAACCGACGACGAAAGTCGTGCCGGGCGATCTGTCGGTGCTCGAGTTCGACGGAGCACGACTCGATCTGCCGCTCGACGACCCGACGCTGCCGACAAGCGGCCGGCGATTGGCGTTCGCGCGGCACCTGGTCTCGGGACGCCATCCGCTCTTCAATCGAGTCTTCGTCAACCGAGTCTGGATGCACCACTTCGGTCGCGGGATCGTCCCGTCGGTCGCCGACTTCGGCCATCTGGGCGATCGCCCGTCGCATCCCGAGCTGCTCGATTGGTTGGCGTGCGAGCTTGCGGACGGCGGCTGGAGTCTGAAGCGGCTGCATCGGCTGATCATGACGAGCGCGACGTATCGCCAATCGTCGGCGATCGACGAGCGAGCCGCGTCGATCGATGCCGAAACGGCGTTGCTGTGGCGCCATCCGCTGCGACGGCTCGAGGCCGAGGCGATTCGCGATCGGATCCTGTTCGCCTCGGGATCGCTCGATCGGACGTCGTTCGGCCCGTCGGTGCCGCTGACCGAAGACGAGACGGGACAGGTGGTGCCGTCGGTCGAAGCGCGGCGGAGCGTCTATCTTCAGGCCCGACGTTCGAAACCGGTCTCGTTCCTTCAGGCGTTCGACGCGCCGATCATGGAGACGAACTGCGAGCGACGCTCGTTCTCGACCGTCGCCCCTCAGGCGCTGATGCTCCTGAACAGCGACTTCATCGGCGGGCAGGCGTCTCGATTGGCGGCGAGCATCGCGGTCGAAGCGGCCGACGAAACGGCTTGGGCCGAGAACGACGCGACCGCGACTGGGCTGGACGGCATCGATTGGCCCGACCCGCAGGTGCGCTGGGAGTTCGGCTGGGCGCCGCTCGGCGACGCGAACGCCTACGATCCGGCCACCTTCCGACACCTGCCGTACTGGTCCGGATCGCAGTGGCAAGGGGGCCCGGCAATCCCCGATCCCGAGCTGGAATGGTCGCTGATTCATGCCTCGGGAGGTCATCCCGGAACCGGCCGCGCCGTCGTGCGGCGATTCGTCGTGCCGTTCGACGGTCGCTGGTCGATCGACGGCCAACTGGAACACGACAGCCGCAACGGCGACGGAGTCCGCGGACGGATCGTACTGGTTGATCGGGGGGCGGTCGCGACGTTCGAGGCGTTCGGCTCGACCACATCGACGACGGCAAGCGGAATCGAGCTGCGCGCCGGAGAGACGATCGACCTGGTGGTCGACGGGCGAGAACACGTGACGTCGGACGGTTTCCGCTGGGTCGTGACGCTGCGAGGAGAACCGAGCGGCGAAGCGATCGACGCGGGAGCCGCTCCGGTCGCGCCCCGCGAGTTCGAATCGTCGTCGGCGCTGCATGGCCCTCCGCCGACCGACATCGGTCGACGCGTCGTCGCCGCGTGGCGTCGCGCGCTGCTGCGCGATCCGAGTCGCGAGGAGCTGGAAGCGGTCGCCGCTTGGATGCACGAGACGGTGGCGCTCGACGATCGGGCGAGCGACCGTTCGGCGGCGATCGATCAGGCGCTCGACAGCCTGTGCCGGACGCTGTTGGGAAGCAACGAGTTCCTGTACGTCGAATGAGGTGCGTGATGGATCGACGACCGATCGGCCGACGCGAGTTCCTACAGCGCAACGCGATGGGGATCGGCGGCGTTGCGCTCGCCTGGATGCTCCATCAGGAACAGGCTCGCGCCACCAGCGGCGATGCCCCTCGCGCACCGCGCAGCTACGACCTTCTGGCCAAGGCGCCGGCGATCGCGCCGCGCGCCGAGGCGATGATCTCGCTCTTCATGCACGGCGGTCCGGCTCACATGGACCTGCTCGATCCGAAGCCCGAACTGCAGCGGATGAGCGGCTCGGAGTACGCCGGCGATATCCAATACAGCTTCGTCAATCGCGCCTCGAAGAAGCTCCTCGGGAGCCCCTGGAAGTTCGCGGCGCATGGGCAGTCGGGGACCGAAGTCTCGGAGCTGCTGCCGCATTTCGCGGGGATCGTCGATCGCGCCTGCGTCATTCGGTCGATGCATACCGGCTTCAACGGACATGAGGTATCGATCCGGTATCAGCACTCGGGGATTCCGGCGGTCACCGGACGTCCGACGCTCGGCAGCTGGATCACCTACGGACTCGGGTGCGAGACGCGGGATCTGCCGGCCTATCTGGTCCTTTCCGATCCGGGAGGGCATCCGGTCGACGGGACGCACAACTGGTCGAGCGGCTGGATGCCTCCGCTGTTTCAGGGAACGGTGCTGCGGGCGCGCGAGCCGCGGATCCTGAATCTCGATCCCCCGCCGCGCCTGGCCGGGCGTCTGCAGCGACAGAATCTGGCGCTGCTCGAACGTCTGAACGCGGAGTTCCAGGAGCGGCATCCGGGCGAGGCGGATCTCGAGGCGCGGATCGCGAGCTACGAATTGGCGTCGCGCATGCAGACGGCGGCGACCGAGGCGCTCGATATCTCGCGCGAGACCGAAGCGACGCATCGGATGTACGGTCTGGATCAAGACGAGACGCGCGAGTACGGCACGCGCTGCCTGATCGCGCGACGTCTGATCGAACGCGGAGTCCGCTTCGTGCAGCTCTTCCTGGGCGGACAGCCGTGGGACACGCACTCGCACTTGGCGAGCAACCTGCCGTCGATCTGTCGGAAGACCGACCAACCTGCTGCGGCGCTCGTCAAGGACCTGGCTCAGCGCGGCCTGCTCGACACGACGCTCGTGCACTGGGGCGGAGAGATCGGTCGCCTGCCGGTGACCGAAGCGCACGGGAACGAGAACGAGGTGGGGCGCGATCACAACGGCCAAGGCTTCTCGATCTGGCTCGCGGGAGGCGGCGTCCGCCCCGGGATGACGTTCGGTTCGACCGACGAAGTCGGCCATCGCGCCGTCGAGAACGTCGTGACTCCGAACGATCTCCAGGCGACGATCCTGCGCCTGTTCGGGATCGATCACGAGCAGCTGATCTATCACCACAACGGCCAGCCTCAGACGCTGACCGCCGGCCGCCCGAGTCGGATCGTGGAAGAGATCCTGGCGTAGCCGCACGATCCAGCCCGAAGCGTCAGCGAGGGGACTCTGTGTCTCCCAGCCCGAAGCGCCAAGCGCAGGGGCCCTTGGTGACCTCGACTCGGAAAACGCTGCGACCGAGGGCGGTCGCACGACGACAAACGCGTCGCCCCTGCGTGGGCCCGCGTCGTCCCCGACGCGCGGCCGTGCGACATCGATCGTTCTTGCGGCCGGCAGGTTGG
>DMPQ01000425.1:3068-3209 GCA_003455945.1 Planctomycetaceae bacterium | reverse complement strand
CTGTTTCGGCTCGGCCGGGACCCGCTCGACGCCGCCGCCGTGGGATCGCTCGGCCGCCGTTCGCAACTCGCTCGGCTCTCGCAGGACCCGGTAGGGGGTCGCCGGCGCATTCGCTGTCGGTAGTCGCTCGCCGGCCCCCCC
>DMPQ01000425.1:0-2930 GCA_003455945.1 Planctomycetaceae bacterium | reverse complement strand
GGCTCCGTGCGATGGCTCCGTGCGATGGCTCCGTGCGATGGCCGATGCCGAACCGTGCGTCGACCCGCTCGACGGCGCGTTCCGCGCCTCGACCGGCTTGGTCGCATCCCCGGCCCCGCTCCCCTCCCCCACTCCAACCTCGAATCGGCCGGCGATCGATGATCGCTCGCACAGCGGATCGTAGCGGTCGTTCTCCCGACGACCCTCGGTCCGATCCGGCGAGCGGGTGATCGACTCGGTCCCGCACCCAGGAGTTCCTCATGCGACGTTTCGCTCCGCTGCTGCTCGTGCTCGGTTCGCTCGTCTCGCTGATCGCCGTCGGTTCGCTCGTCGGCCAGCAGCAGTCGCGAGGAGGGGCCGGCGGGAACCGTGCGGTGACCGCCCGCTCGATGACTCAGGCGGCCGATGCCTGGCTCGCGTCGCTCGACGACGCTCAGCGCGAGAAGGTCCGCTACGAGTTCGATGCGGCCGAGCGAGTCGGTTGGCACTTCATTCCCAAGGCGGAGCGCAAGGGACTCCAGCTGCGCGACATGACCGATCCGCAGCGCGAAGCGGCTCGGGCGCTCCTGCGAAGTTGCCTCAGCCAGGCCGGCTACGGCAAGGCGCAGCGGATCATGGCGATCGAGGATCTGCTCGCCGAACTCGAGCAAGGTCGAGGGGTCAACATCCGCGACTCGATCCGCTACTACTTCACGCTCTTCGGTGACGTCGGTGCCGAAGGGCGCTGGGGTCTCAGCATCGAAGGGCATCACCTGTCGCTGAACTTCGTGGTCGAAGGAGACCGAGTCGTCGCGATGTCGCCGATGTTCCTGGGCATCAATCCGTCGGTCACCAACCGAAGCTTCGAGAACATTCGCCGCGGCGCCCGCATTCTGGCTCAGGAAGAACTGCTCGCCTTCGAACTGGTCCAGGCGCTCGACGAAACGCAGCTGGCCAAGACACTGATCGCCGAGACCGCTCCGGCCGACATCCGAGCGGCGGGCGAGACGCAGCCGCCGAGCGAACCGGCTGCCGGCATTCCCTATGCCGAGCTGACCGTCGTGCAGCAGTCGCGTCTGGAAGGGCTGGTCGAGGCGTATCTGGCGAACATGCCGCGCGATGTCGCTGCCGAACGCCGCCGCGAGATCGTCGAGGCGGGTTGGGACGAGGTCCGCTTCTGCTGGATGGGAGCGCTGCGTCCCGGCATCGGCCATGCCTATCGCGTGCAGGGGCCGACCTTCCTGATCGAGTTCAACAACACCCAGGCGGATGCCGACGGCAACCCCGCCTCGCACATCCACAGCGTCTGGCGCGATCCGCGCGGCGATTTCGCCCTGCCGATCGGCGGCTGAGCGATCGGGCGCTCGAGCGCCGCTCGCTTCGCCGAATCGCTCCGTTCCGACAACCGCGATCCGTCCCTCGTTCACTCTTCCTTTCGAGGCAACCGTACCGATGATCCGCATCCGAACGAACCTGATCCTGAGCGCACTGCTGCTCGGCTCGGCGCTCCTGACCTCGTCCGTCGCGACCGCTCAGGAATCGATCTTCAACGGCACCGATCTGACCGGATGGGAAGGAGATCCGAAGCTCTGGTCGGTCGAGGATGGCGCGATCACCGGCCGGACGACCGCTGAAGCGCCGATCACTCAGAACACCTTCCTGATCTGGCGCGCCGGGAAGCTCGAGAACTTCGAGCTGCGGCTGAAGTTCCGCGTCGTCGCGGGGAACAGCGGGATCCAGTACCGGAGCACCGATCATGGTGACTTCGTCGTCGGCGGCTATCAGGCCGACATCGACGCGACCAATCGGTTCATGGGAATCCTGTACGAGGAGCGAGGGCGCGGCATCCTGGCGAACCGCGGCGAGAAGGTCCTGATCAAGGGGGACGGCAGCCGCGAGGTGCTCGGCAAGACGTGCGACGAGGAGACGCTGCTCGCGTCGCTGAAGAACGAGGACTGGAATGACTATGTCATCACCGCGAACGGCAATCACCTGACTCAGTCGATCAACGGTCATGTCACCGTCGACGTCACCGACGAAGGGGAACAGGCGAAGAGCGACGGCGTGCTCGCGTTCCAGCTGCACGTCGGTCCGGCAATGATCGTGCAGTTCAAGGAGATCACGCTGAAGAAGCTCGACTGAGACGTCGTCGAACCGAATGTCGCGGTGATCTTCGCGACGGACGGGTCCTACGAACTCGGAACGACTCGGGGGGAGCGGAACGATCGGTTCCGCTCCCCCCGTCGCATTGATGTCGGTCGGCAAGCCGCCGGAGCGCAGCACGCGGTCAGGCGAGCGATCAGTTGCCGTCGCCGCCGCCGTCGGCCGGCGGAGGCGTTTCGCCGTCCGCAGGGGCCTCTCCCTCGGCTTCGGCCGGCTTCGGCGGTTCGAGTTCGTCGCCGACCACGACTTCGCATTCCGGCAGTCGCTCGCGAATTNNACGCCGGCCGCCGTCACCTGCGTCTGCCACAGATAGAGCTTGCGGAGCGACGGGATGCGGGCGAGCGATTCGAGACCGGCGTCGGAGACGGCGGTCCCGTAGAGATTCAGGTATTCGAGCTGCGCAAGCGGGATCAGCTTCTCGAGTCCCGCATCGGTGATCGCCGTCTTCTCGAGATGCAGACGAGTCAGCTCGGTGCACCGCGCGATCGCCTCGATCCCCGCATCGGTGATCTTCGTGCCTCGAAGATTGAGCCAGCGAAGGCGCGGGATGTCGGCCAGGTGAACGAGGCCTTCGTCGGTCAGTTCGGTCCCCGACAGGTGAAAGGCGGCTTCCATCTCGTCGGTATTCGCCGCAATGACGCGGATCGAGCCGCCGAGNNGAAGCGAACAGCGATCTGAACATCGACATAGGTGGGTCTCCGGGTGGGAATCGGACGGAGAACAAGGCGGGAATCAGGAGCGTCGGACAAGTCGAGCGACCGCTCTCGGTCGCCTCGCATCACGGAGCG
>DMPQ01000349.1 GCA_003455945.1 Planctomycetaceae bacterium | reverse complement strand
GGGATTCGAACCCCCGGTACGGCAAGCCGTACGCTGGTTTTCAAAACCAGAGCCTTAGACCACTCAGCCATCCGTCCGGCACCGGAGTCGAATCGGAGTTCGCCCGGCAGTCTGCGGCCGTTGTATCGCTCGGGGTCGATCGCGTCAAACCAGCCGCGGCACCGCACGAAAGACCGTTCGGACAGGTCGCGACCGCGCTCGGTTCGGGCTCCGAACCATGCTCCGGCCTCCCCCCTCGCCGCGGAGGCGACCGCTTGAGGCAAGCTCCGGGGGCTCCTACCATGAGCGGTTTGCCTCGAGCTCCCGAGCGTCCTCCGGGGATCGGCCTGGTGCCTGCCGACCGGGAGCGACGCGAACGAGACCGATGGAGCCGCGGCGACGGATGTCGCATTCGATGGACATGGACAAGACCAGAGTCGCGATCGTCGGGATGGGAACCGTCGGCACCGGCGTCGCTCGGCTGTTGCTGGACCACGGCGATCGGACCGCTCGTCATGCCGGCCGCACCCTCTGGCTCGAAAAGGTCGTCGTCCGCGACCCGTCCAAGGCGCGAGGCGTCGATCTGCCGGCCGGAGTGCTCACGACCGATCTGAAGCAGGTGCTCGATGATCCGCGGATCGAGGTGGTGGCGCAGCTGATCGGCGGACTCGAGCCGGCTCGCACGATCATGCTCCAGCTGCTCGAGGCGGGGAAGGATGTCGTCACNNACCGCCAACAAGGCGCTCCTCGCCGAGTACGGGCCCGAACTCTTCGATCGGGCTCGGGACCTCGGCCGCTCGATCGCGTTCGAGGCATCGGTGGCGGGAGGGATCCCGATCATCAACGCCCTCAGCCAATCGCTGTCGGCCAACCAGATCCAATCGCTGCGCGCGATCCTCAACGGAACGAGCAACTTCATCGTCACGTCGATGGAAGAGACGCAGGCCGACTTCGCCACGGCGGTCGCCGAAGCGCAGCGACTGGGGTATGCCGAAGCCGATCCGACCCTCGATGTCGACGGCAGCGACGCGGCGCAGAAGCTCGCGATTCTCGCTCATCTGGCGTTCGGAGCCCGCGTTCACTGGAGCGAGATTCCGCGGCAGGGGATCGACGGTCTCGAATCGGCCGATCTGCGTTACGCCAATCAGCTCGGCTATCGGATCAAGCTGATCGCCGTGGCGCGACTGACCGACGGCGGTCTCGAACTTCACGTCTCGCCGACGCTCGTTCGGATGTTCACGCCGCTCGCCGAAGTCCGCGGCGCGAACAACGCGATCAGCGTCGTCGGCGATGCGGTCGGGCGAGTCTTCTTCCACGGTCCCGGAGCCGGTCAGATGCCGACCGCTTCGGCGGTCGTCGCCGACATGATCGACACGGCGGTCGGAAGGACGCGGATCACCTTCAAGACGCTGCAGCTCTGGAGCGATCAGGAGGCGCGCGTCGGCATGGCCGACCCGAGCCGAACGGAGAGTCGCTTCTACCTGCGGCTGCACGTGCACGATTCCCCCGGAGTCCTGTCGCAGGTGACCGGCATCCTGGGGCGACACGAGATCTCGATCGCGTCGGTCATTCAGCATGCTCCCGACCCCAGCGACAACGACGGGAGCGGCCCGACGGTCGTTCCGCTGATCGTGATGACTCACAAGGCCTATGAAGGAGCGACCTCGGCGGCGCTCCGCGAAATCCAACGACTCCCGAGCGTCCGGTCGAACTGCGTCCGGATGCGCGTCCTGGACTGACGTCATGAAGACCGTGATCGTGATTCCCGACGGCTGCGCCGACGAACCGCTCGACGCGCTCGGCGGTCGGACGCCGCTCGAGGCGGCACGGATTCCTGCGATGGACGCCATCGCTCGCACCGGAATCGTCGGCCGCGCCTCGCACGTCCCGGCGCATCTCCCCGCCGGCTCCGACGTCGCGAACATGAGTCTGCTCGGCTACGACCCGACGCGGTACTTCTCGGGGCGCGCTCCTCTCGAAGCGGCGGCGCAAGGGATCTCGCTCGGCGCCGACGACTGGGCGGTCCGCTGCAATCTGGTGACGGTCGAAGACGGGACGATGCGGTCGTTCACCGCAGGACACATCTCGTCGGACGAGGCGCGAGCGCTGCTGGCGACGGCGGCGGAACGGACGGCTGGCGATCCGTGGGAGTTCGTTCCCGGCGTCAGTTATCGGAACCTGGCGCTCTGGCGAGGGGCGGGGCGTCGCGCGCCGTTCACGATGGAGACGCGCTACACGCCGCCGCACGATCTGACCGACCGCTCGATCCTCGACGACTATCCGCGCGGACCGGGAAGCGACCTGCTGCTCGAGATCATGGAACGCTCGGGGGATTGGTTCGCCGATCACCCGGTGAACGTGGCGCGGCGAGCCGCGGGGAAACTTCCCGCGACCCACGTCTGGCTCTGGGGACTCGGCCGTACGCCCGCGCTGCCGTCGTTCGCGCAGCGGTACGGAGTCCGCGGTGCGATGATCACCGCGGTCGATCTGCTCCGCGGTCTCGCCGCTCTCGTCGGCTGGGAGCGGATCGAGGTTCCGGGGGCGACCGGTTATCTCGACACCGATTATGCGGCCAAGGGGAGAGCGGCGGTCGCGGCGCTCGGTCGAGACGAGATCGATCTGGTCTGCGTGCATGTCGAGGCGACCGACGAGGCGTCCCACGAGGGGCGAGTCGACGCGAAGATCGAGGCGCTCGAGCGGATCGATGCCGACATCGTCGCGCCGCTGCGCGAACTGGCCGAGCGACGCGGAGATGTCCGGATTCTGATCACCCCCGATCACCCGACGCCGATCCGACTCAAGACCCACAGCCACGGCGCCGTCCCGTTCGCTCTCGCCGGCCCGGGGATTTCCGCCGACGGGGCAACCGCCTACGACGAGCGACAGGCCGCCCGCAGCGAATCGGTCTACGACGACGGCTGGAAACTGATGGGGCGCGTGCTCGATCGGCCGGTCGCGGTCGAGTGAGCGGCGGTCCCGGCGAACCGCACGAACCCGCCGTTCGCTGCAAAGCTCCTTGGGATCGGTCGAGTGGTTCGAGCGGAGTTGCGGAAGTGCTGAGGCACCGAGTGCTCGGCTCGAGACTCGGCGACTCCGACACGCGGCCCGCTTCCGGCATCACGTTCCTGACCGGTCTCGACGTTCGAATCGCGAACCGTTCTCCCGTCCCGCTCTCCCGATCATCGGATCGTTACGCATCCTGATTCTCCCACCGAGAAGTTCGTAAGCTCTTCGGCGACGCGCGAACTCACCTGAGTTCGTCGTCCGACGAATCCGTCTCGCACCAAACCCCCTTTCGAGCCTTCCCATGTCGGCCCCTTCCGAATCCGCAGCGTCGTCCGTCGGTCCCGGTTCGCAGCGCTCCAAGCTGATCGTGCAGAAGTTCGGCGGGACGAGCGTCGCGACGACGCAGATGATCCTGGCCGCGGCTCGCAAGGCGGTTCGTGCGCAGCGCGAAGGGAATCGGGTCGTGATGGTCGTCAGTGCGATGGGGCATCAGACCGATCATCTGGTCGATCTGGCGGCCGAGATCACGGAGTCTCCGCCGGCTCGCGAGATGGACATGCTCCTGAGCACCGGCGAGCAGGTGAGCGTCGCGCTGATGGCGATCGCCATCGACAGCCTCGGCTACAAGGCGATGAGTCTGACGGGCGGGCAGATCGGCATCCGCACCGACAGCTCGCACACCAAGGCGCGGATCATGTCGATCAGCACCGATCGGGTGCTGAAGCTGCTCGACGAGGGGTACATCGTCATCGCCGCCGGTTTCCAGGGGATCGACGAGAACTTCGACATCACGACGCTCGGTCGCGGCGGCAGCGACACGACCGCCGTCGCGCTGGCCGCGGTCCTTCAGGCGGACGAGTGCGAGATCTACACCGACGTCGNNTCTATACGACCGACCCGCGCGTCCTGCCCGAAGCGCGTCGCATGGCGCACGTCAGCTACGACGAGATGCTCGAACTCGCGAGTCTCGGCGCCGGCGTCATGCACAGCCGCTCGATCGAGTTCGCCAAGAAGTTCGACGTCGCGATCCATGTCCGCAGCAGCATGACCGACATCCCGGGGAGCATGATCGTCGCTCAGCCGGAAGTGCTCGATCAGCCGGTCAGCGGCTGTGCGACGACGCGCGACGAGGCGCGGATCAGCGTCTTCGACGTCCCTGACGTTCCGGGAACGAGCTACGAGATCTTCTCCNNACATGATCGTGCAGAACGTCGGCGCGGACGGGCGAGCCGACATCAGCTTCACGGTGCCGCGCGGCGAGCTGAAGTCGACGCTCGACGCGGTGCAGGGAGCGCTCGGCGTGCTCGGCGCCGGGCAGGTGACCTGGGACGACAAGGTCGCCAAGATCTCGGCGGTCGGCCTCGGTATGGCCAACCAGACCGGCGTCGCCAATCGGATGTTCCGGGCGCTGGCCGAGTCCGACATCAACATCCAGATGATCACCACCAGCGAGATCAAGATCAGCGTACTGATCGACGCCGCCTATACCGAGCTGGCCGTACGCGCGCTGCACGCCGCCTATGAGCTGGACNNGCCGCACTCCGGAGCGTCCACCAGACCTTCGGTCTGCACGAGACGCCCGATCCGGCCAAGGTCGCCGAATCGATCGCGCTCCGGTCGAGTGT
Source organism: Planctomycetaceae bacterium (assembly GCA_003455945.1). Lineage (GTDB taxonomy): Bacteria > Planctomycetota > Planctomycetia > Pirellulales > Pirellulaceae > UBA11682. The sequence continues at coordinate 4,386 of DMPQ01000349.1, read as the reverse complement.
CCGCCCCGACGCGGTCGACGTCGTTCGGCGGCTGCAGGGGGTCGGGATGGAGGATCTGATGATCCACAGCGTCACCCTCGACACGACTCAGGCGCGCGTCACGCTGCTCGACGTACCGAATCGACCGGGAGCGGCGGCGACCGTCTTCGACGAACTGGCCGATGCCGGCATCTTCGTCGACATGATCGTGCAGTCCTACGGCGAGAACGATCAGGCCGATCTGACGGTCACCGTCCCCGAAACCGAAGCGACTCGGTCGGTCGAGGTCCTCCGGCGGTTGTCGCGCGAACTCGGGTGCGGCGGTCTGTCGAGCTGTCCGTCGATCGCCAAGCTCAGCGTCTCGGGAATCGGACTGCGGAGTCACACGGGAGTCGCGATCCGGATGTTCAAGGCACTTGCCGAAGCGAACATCAACGTGCAGATGATCAACACCAGCGAAGTGCGGGTTAACGTCGTGGTCGACGGCGCCTGCGGTCAGGCGGCGCTCGTCGCGATCCAGAAGGCCTTTGCCGACGCGATGCGCTGATTCCGCCATCGCTGCGCGGCTGACGCGAAGTCTTCGTTCTTGGCGATCCGCAACGTCGAGGGCGTAGGCACGTCGACCGACTTGTTGCCGCTCTCCGCCGGCCGCGATCACTCCTTTCCTGAAGTCCGCGAGACGCTCCGATGTCCGAACCTCGACCGCTGACCGTCGCTCGGATCGATGCCCGCACCGGCGATCCGCTCGTTCATCTCGGCCAGCTCCGCGATCGGCTCAGCCCGCGCGGCGATGTCGTCAGCGAGGCGGGGCGTCAGCGGACGATCGAGGTGTTCGGCGAACCGCTCTCGCCGCAACAGGTCGTCGAGCGGATCGTCCGCGACGTGCGCGAGCGCGGGCGGAGCGCCGTGCTCGAGCTGACCAAGAAGCTGGACAAGGCCGGCGTGACGGCCGAAACGCTGCGGGTGCCGGCCGAGCGGCTGGNNAGCGACAACGTCTACACCTTTCAGTCCGCGATCCTGCATCGCCCCGTCTCGATCGAGCGAGCCCCCGGCATCACGCTGACGCAGCGCTATGTACCGCTGCGGCGCATCGGCATCTGCGTTCCCGGCGGTGCGGCGGCGTATCCGTCGACCGTCCTGATGACCGCCGTGCCGGCTCGCGCTGCCGGCGTCGAACAGATCGTCGTCGTCGCGCCGCCGACGCCGTTCGGAGCCGACAATCCGGACGTGCTCGCGACCTGTCACGAGCTGGGGATCACCGAGGTGTATCGGATGGGGGGCGCTCAGGCGGTGGCGGCGCTCGCCTACGGGATCGAAGGGGTCGAGCGAGTCGACAAGATCGTCGGCCCCNNCCCGGCAACCTGTTCGTCGCGCTCGCCAAGAAGTTCGTCTACGGCGAAGTCGACATCGACTCGATCGCCGGGCCGAGCGAGGTGGTGGTGATCGCCGACGCCACGACGCGCGCCGATTTCACCGCGGCCGACCTGCTCGCTCAAGCCGAGCACGCTCCCGGGGCGAGCATTCTGATCACGTGGAGTGCCGAGACGCTGGAGCGGACGGCGGAGCAACTCGATCGACGCGTTCGAGACCTGACGCGCTGCGAGTTGACGCTGCAGAGTCTGCGTGATTTCGGAGCGCTGATCCTGGTGCGCGACGAAGCTCAGGCGTGCGAACTGACGAACCTGCTCGCTCCCGAGCATCTGCATGTCGCGATCGAGAATCCGCGCCGACTGCTCCCGCATCTGCATCATGCCGGGGCGATCTTTCTGGGGAACTGGACCCCCGTCGCGCTCGGTGATTACGTAGCGGGACCGAGTCACGTGCTGCCGACCAGCGGGACCGCGACCTGGGCTCATGGTCTCTGCTCGAACGACTTTCTCCGACCCGGGAGCGTCATCGAGTACGATCGCCGCGGGCTCGCGAACGATGCGCCCGACGTCCGTCAGCTCGCCGACAAGGAAGGGCTCACGGCTCACCGCGCCAGTGTCGATGTCCGTCTGGCCGATCTCGACGCGCGCTGAATCGTGTCCCGCCGAGCGGGGCGCCCGATCGATTCCGAACGCCTCCACCATTCACGAATCCGCAGGCCGACCGCGATGAACCAACGCTCCGAGGTGCCGAACGTCCGACCGGCGATCGCGTCGATGCGCGGCTATGTGCCGGGCGAGCAGCCTCGTGTCGGCAAGACGATCAAGCTCAACACGAACGAGAATCCGTATCCTCCGAGTCCCGCCGCGATTCGCGCGATCGCCGTCGCGGCCGAAGGAGGTCTGCAGCGCTATCCCGATCCGATGGCGACGTCGTTTCGGATGGAGGCGGCGCGGCGCTGGGGGCTGGAACCGGAGTGGTTCCTGTGCGGCAACGGGAGTGACGACCTGCTGACGATCCTGACTCGGACCTACGTCGGCGAAGGGGACCTGCTCCGCTTTCCGACGCCGAGTTACGTCCTTTACCGGACGCTCGCCGAGATCCAGGGGGCGCGCAGCGAAGAGGTGCCGTTCGAGGCGGATTGGTCGTTAGGCGAGTCGTTCGTGCGGCCCGACCCGCGACTGAAGCTCGTCTTTCTCCCCAATCCGAACAGCCCGAGCGGCACGATTCTGGAACCGGCGCGAGTCGCGGCGCTGGCGGAGCGATTGAGTTGCCCGCTGGTGGTCGACGAGGCGTATGCGGATTTTGCGGAAACGAACTGCGTGTCGCTGGTACGCGAGCTGCCGAACGTCATCGTGACGCGCACGCTGAGCAAGTCGTACGGCTTGGCCGGTCTCCGCTTCGGCTACGCGATCGCCCGCCCCGAAACGATCGATCAGCTGACGAAGGTCAAGGACTCATACAATTGCGACTCGCTCTCGATCGCGGCGGCGACCGCGGCGCTTGCCGATCAGGAATGGCTCGACGCGAACGTCGCGAAGATCCGGCAGAGTCGCGGGGAGCTCGAGGCAGGGCTCGAGCGCCTCGGATTTCGGGTCGTGTCGAGTCGCGCGAACTTCGTCTGGTGCACGCATCCCAACCGCCAACATCGGGCGCTTTACGAGGGAGCGAAAGCGCAGGGGATCCTCGTTCGATACATGGACTACCCGTCGTGGGGCGACGGCCTGAGGATCAGCGTCGGTACGCCCGATCAGCAGCGAGCTCTGCTCGCGATCCTCGAATCGCTCCTCGCCCGCGGCTGAGCGACGGCCGTCGGAACCGTTCCGGTCACGAATCTCCCTCAGCTCGCGAGTCGCCGTCGATGAGTCGCCATGCCGCGTTGCAACGCCGAACGAACGAGACGCGGATCGAGCTGGAACTGGAGCTGGACGGGAGCGGCAAGGCGCGGATCGCGACCGGTGTCGGCTTCTTCGATCACATGCTCGAACAATTGTCGCGCCATTCGCTGATCGACATGGCCGTGCGCGCNNACACGGTCGAAGACGTCGGCATCTGTCTGGGGAAGGCGCTCGGGGAGGCGCTCGGAGACAAGCGAGGGATCCGTCGCTACGGTTCGTTCGTCCTGCCGATGGAAGAGACGTTGGTGACGGTGGCGGTCGATCTGGGGGGACGCCCCTTCTGGGAGTTTCGACTCGATTTCCCGACGCCGAAGGTCGGCGACTTCGACACCGAACTGGTGATCGACTTCTGGCAGGCGTTCGCGGCGAACGTGCCGTGCAATCTGCACGTGCTGAAGCACTACGGACGCAACTCGCATCACATCGCCGAGGCGGTNNTTCAAGGGGCTGGCGCGAGCGCTCCGGATCGCGGTCGAGATCGACCCGCGCGAGAGCGGCATTCCGAGCACCAAGGGGACGCTCTGAGCGAGCGGTGATCGCCGCACGGTGAGGCCGACCGAGTCCAGGCGGCCGACCGAGTCCAAGCGGCTCGTGCGCGTTCTTGCGAAGCGTCGCCGAGCGGTGTTGCCCGATCTTCCCTGCTGCCGACGCGCAAAAGGAAACGGACCGGCAAGGAGCTCCTTCCCGGTCCGTCGTCATGGCTTCGCGGCGGTCGCGAATCGGTCAATCCGTTCGCCGCCGCCTCGTCGCGCCGTCAATCGACGCGACGCAAATCAGCAAGCGGCAAAACACCGTGCGGCAAATCAGTGCGCCGCAACTCAGTGAGGCGCTGCGGCGCTCGATTCCCCTTCGACCGAAATCGACTTCGGCGGGTGGAATGCGNNGAATGCGAAGAGCATCAGCAGCGCTCCGACGATCGCCGCTCCGGCCGGAATCAGCAGCACCCAGTCGTACCGCACCACGGCGGTGGCTCCTTCTCCGTCGGTGAAGCCGGCCTGCACCGAGCGCCACAGGAATCGCGACACGATCGGGCCGACTCCGAAGACCAGGAAGTTGAACAACCCCTGGGCGCTGGTCCGCACGTCCTTCGGGAAGACCTTGTCGACGAAGATGTACAGCGTGGCGAAGAAGAACGCGTAGC
>DMPQ01000197.1 GCA_003455945.1 Planctomycetaceae bacterium | reverse complement strand
GAACGTCCCCCAGATCAGCAGCGCGCCCCACACCACACCGACCAGCGTCAGCAGCGTTCGATTGAGCGACCCGACCGTCAGCTCGCCGACCTGGTCCGGAGTCATTTCGGTCACCAGACTCCAGTCGGTCGCATCGATCCCGACTCGAATCGACGTCGGCCCCTCCGGTTCGTCGAGCGCGATCGATAACGGCCGCTCCCTCTGATAGACCAACTTCTTCCGCTGCAGTCGCTCCACGTAATCGTCATCGAATCCGTCGGTCGACAACAACGACCGCTGAATCCAACCGATCGAGTTCAGCCGGTTTCGATAAAGCCGCTTCAGCTCCTCGCGCAGTTCCCGTCGACGCTCCGGAGTCAGCTCCTCGAGCTTCGCGATCAGCGGCGGAGCCAGCCCGGTCGCGAACTGCTCCGCCAGAAAACGATCCCCCTCGCGACGATCCAGCACTTCGAGCGCCGCCAGGGCTCCGGCCAAGCGAGCCATCCCCTGGTACGCCACGCCGCGCGACAGGACGACCGTCAGTCCGATCAGCGGCGAGATCGCCGCGAGCAACAACCCGACCGCGATCCAACGGGCGACCGGAGTCACCGCGGTCGGTCGATCCTCCGTCTCGCGCAGTCGCTCCGCGACGCGCTGCAGATCCGGCCCGCGCTCGTCCGACGCACCGTTCATCTCCTGCAACAGTCGCCGCGCATGGAGCGGAATCACTCCGTACGACCGCGCATCGTCGAGCGAGTTGCTGCCGACCGTCAACGTGCGCGCCATCCGTCCCAACGCTCGCACTTCGGACGCCTCGGAATCGCCCGACGGAGCGGTGGCCGCCGGAACTTCGGACGATTCGCCGTTGGTGCCGTCGAGCGATGCGGCCGCGCCATCGGACCTCTCGGCCGAACTCGACGATGCCGACGCGGAGGTCGCTTCCCGATCGATCAGCACCGCTCGACCTCGTCGATCGAGCCAGATGCGAGACGGATCGTCGACCGACACTCGCGTTCCGTCGATCCGGCCCGCGATCGTCTCGTCGAGCAACGACCCCAGAATCCTTCGGACGAACTTCCACTCGAGCGCCCCACGCTCGCGCGTCCAGAGACTCAGCGGCGCCCCTTCCGGAGCCAGATAGGCATCCCAGCGAAAGTTCGCACCCTCACCTCCATCGAGCCAGCGCAGTCGAGTCGAGCGGACACAGCGGCGACGCGCCTCCGACGGCCGCATCCCCCACGGCACGACCGAGATCCAGACCTGCCGCCGCAGCCCTCGATNNGTGAGACCCCACGCCGGGCACCGCTTCGTCACCGAGACGCCGGCCGGCGATCGCCAGGCGACCGACCAGACGAAATCGCCCCAGCCGCTCCGGCGCCTCGCCGCTCGACGGCACCGGTTCTCCGACCGACGGTGCCGCCTCGGCCAGTACCGGCCGCGTCGCGCGATCGCGCTGCACGACGCGCGTCCGACTCCAGAGATCGTGCAGGAACTTGGGCCGACGACGGATCAGTCCGGGGGAGAGATACAGGAACTCGATCGCCAGGTAGCCGATCGACTGCATCGCGAACCAGCGCGGCGCATCGTCGCGCGACACGAACAGATAGAGGAACAGGTCGACCGCCGCTCCGGTGAAGAAGATGAACAGCGTCACGCGCAGCAGGATCTGCCAGAATCGCGGCGCTCCGCCGTCGATCGCGTCGCGCACTCTCAGCCCGACCGACAGCTTGCCGAGCGAGCCGCCGAAACCCCATTCGGTCAGAACCAGGTACAGGTACATCGGCCCGATGATCGACAGGTACTGGCCGATCGTCGGCACGTGCTGAGCGTCGATCCCGCCGACCGCCAGCGCCTGGGCTCCGCCGATCAGACCGAACAGCAGCGAATCGAGCGCGTAGGCGGCAAATCGCCGCCCGCGACCTGCCGTCCGTTCCCCTTCCCCGACGAACGGTTCCATCGCCGCGCGAAGCGCCGCCAGATCCTGATAACGCCGCTCCCGATCGCGCTGCAGCCCCTGGAGGACCAGACGATCGATGGCGCGCGGCAACCCGGGGACGAGCTTCGACGGCGGCGTCGGATCGTCCGACACGATGCGTGCGATCACCTGAGTCGGATTGGTGCTCTCGAACGGCGCCTGACCGGTGACCAGATAGTAGAGCGTCGCACATACCGAGTAGACGTCCGAGCGGACATCGACCGCTTCGCCGCGGACCTGTTCGGGCGAGGCGAAGAGCGGGGTACCGAGGAACGATCCGGTCGTCGTCAGGCCGGCGTCGACGTCCATCGAGCGAGCCAGCCCGAAGTCGCCGATCTTCACCCGGCCGTTCGCTTCCAGGTAGCAGTTCGCCGGCTTCACGTCCCGATGCACGAGCCCGCGGTCATGCGCCTCGAGCAGTCCGTCGCAGACGTCGACCATCTTGGCGATCGCATCGCGATACGGCAGCGCCCCGTGCTCGCGCACCAGATCCTTCAGCGTCCGTCCCGACATCAGCTCCATCACGATGTACGGGCAGCCGTCATCCTCGTCCGCCTCGCGCACGAAGACGCAGCGCGGATGATCGATCGAACTGGCGAGCGCTCCTTCCTGCCGAAACCGATCCATCACCTCGGGCGAGGCGGAGCCGGCCGGCAGGAGCAGCTTCACCGCGAATCGATTCCCCGCGTCGTCGATCCCCTCATGCACCTGCCCCATGCCGCCGGTGCCGAGGAGACGGACCAGGCGGTAGTGGCCGATACGCGCCGGAGCGGCGAGGCGCGAAAACGCCGGCGAGCGAGCCGGAACGCGCCGCGGCTCGTCGATGCCGGTCGCCTGGCCGAGCACGAACTCCTGCGTCTCGTCCGGATCCGCACTCCGCACTTCGTCCCGTTCGTCGCGCGTCCGGTTGCCCGAGTCGCCGATTCGACCGACGACGATCTGCTGATCCTCGAGAAACTGCTCGAGATCCGAGCGGATGTCGGCATGCCGTTCGAGCCACGCGATCGGGTCGAACGCCTCGCCCGAATCCTGAGCGATCAGGAACTCGGCAATCGCCTCGTCGACCCGCGACTCGCGCTCCCCCGCGTCGCCCGGGACCGTCATTCGGTCTCTCCCGGCGAACGGTTCTCGGGGAGTTCGCCCGCTGTCTCGGCCGCCGAACGGAGCTTGGCGAGGCCTCGCTTGAGAAGGCCGGCGACCGCCTGCGGAGTCGTCCCCATCGTCTCGGCGATCTGCGCGACCGGCAGACTCTCGCAGTATCTCAGCCGCAACGCCTCGCGCTGCGTCGCCGGAAGTCCTTCGAGCCAGTCGGCGACCTGTGCGACCTGTTCGTCGAACGAGACCTTCAGACTGGGAGTCGAATCGGCGACGGCCGCCAACTCGATCAGTCGCAGCGACGACGCCTCGAGCGCATCGGCCATCGCTCGCTCGCGCCGCACGTCACGCCGCGATCGCTTTTCGGTGCGGATCCGATCGAGCAGATTGCAGGCGAGCAGACTCCGGAGCCACGCTGCCAGCCGCCCGCGATCCGCGCCGCCGCGATACTGATCCCACTTCCGATGCGCTTCGAGCAGCGTCTCCTGCACGATGTCGGACGCATCGAGACGCGCCTGCATCTCGGTCGGAATCCGACCTCGCGCCAAGACCGCCAGATAGCCGCGGTAGCTTTCGAGTTCCTGGGGTTCCGTCGTCATCGCCGCTCGAATGCCCCGACTGTCGCTCGCCTTCCGTTTCGCGCCGCCGTTGCCAGGTCGCGACGGCCCGACCGCCATCAGCACCTTGCCCTTCACGTTCGATCGTAGCCCGGTCCTTCTTGGGAAGGAATGGTGCAGGGCGCGAGGAATCTTTCGCGAAGGGGACGGAGGGGCGAAGCCCGGTCACGGGGGCGAGGCGCGGGCGTGAGGCACGGGGACCCCTTGCTGACGCGGCGGGCTGGGAGACACGGAGTCGCCGAGAGCGACACCGAGAGAAGTCCGGAGGCACGGTCGGAGTTTGTCTCACGGAGGCACTGAGGAACTCGGAGGCACAGTGGCCCCTGCGCTTTGCGCTACGGGCTGGGGGGCACGGGGACCCCTTGCTGACGCGGCGGGCTGGGAGGCACGGGGGGCTCCGTGTCTCGGTCGGAAACAGAGTGCGACCGGGGGCGGTCGCACGACGACTACGGCGTCGGGAACCTTAGGGCATCGACCGAGGTCGAGACGTCGTTGCGGACCGTCCCGTCGCGATCGATGATCTGCAACCGGACCGTCGGATCGGCCACGGTCCAGTCGATGACGATCCGGCCGAAGTGATTTTCGCGCACCACGTCGCCGACCCGAAAACGACTCGGTTCGACCGACGGCCAGCTCTCGGTCAGGCCGCTCGCGGTGACGTCGAACAGCGGGTACCCCTCGTCCCCCCATGGCTCGCGCCGCGAGATCTCTCCCCAGTGAACGTCGCCCGAGACGAACAGGACGCCGTTCGCTCGCGTCTCGCGGATCAGGTCGATCATCCGCTGCTGTTCGCTCGGCAGATTGGTCCACGACTCGTAGCCGTTGTACTCGTGCCCGAACTGGATGCTCGACGCGATGATCCGCAGGTCGGCCTTGGACCTCAGACGTTCCGCGAGCCAGCGCCATTGCACTTCGCCGAGCAGCGTCTTGGTCGGATCGGGATCGGGGCGATAGTCGTTCTTGAACGCCGCATCGTCGCCGGGGTTGCGAGCCAGACGATCGCGAAACGTCCGCGTGTCGAGCAGCAGGACCTGGAGCACGCGTCCGTTCGCCTCGAACCGATGCTCGCCGTAGATCCCTTCATGCTCGCGCCGCGGATCGTCGGCCGGCACGCGCCAGAAGTCGAAGAAGATCTCGCGCGACTCGGCCTTCTTCGGATACTCCTTGCCGGCGTCGTTCTCGCCGTAATCGTGATCGTCCCAGACGCTCAGGATCGGCACCCGCTCGGCCAGCGCACGAAACTCCGGCTTGGCGCCGAGCATCGCGTACTTGCCGCGCAGCACCTCCATGTCGCGCGTGTCGCCGTAGATGTTGTCCCCCAGATACAGAAAGAGGTCGGGGGCCGAGTCGACGACGGTCCGGAGCACCGGCATCGGCTTGCTCTGATGCCCGCAGCTGCCGAACGCGATTCGCGCCGGGAGCGTCTCGATCGAGCCGACGGCCGGCCAGGCGACCGACGTCGGATCCGACTCTCGAGTCCCTTCCGACACGCCGATCTTCAGGACTTCCTCTCCCCGCTCCTCTTGCCCGCAGACGATGCCGTCCGAACCGATCGCGGGCAGAAACGCGAGAGCGATCGGAACGAAACGCCCGATCACCGACCGCCAGCGTCGGGGCAGATCCCCGCTCTCGTTGCCGCGTCTCCCGACTCGTTCCGTCGCCAAGTTCATCCCTCTCGCGCCTCCATGGAGAAGTCCGATCCGCGATCTCGCGACCCGAATCGCCGTCGCGCCGTTCGGACGACGAGTCTAGAAGGGGATCCGCACGCTCCGCAATCCGATGTCGACACGACTCGAGAATCTCGCTCGCGCCCTGACAAGACCGACGAATCGTTCGGCGAGTCGCAACGACGAGCGACGCGTCGCGTCTCAGTCCAATCGCATCCAGGCGGCGTGCAGGTACTCCGATTCGGGGCAGTTCGAGGCGACCGGATGATCGGCGGCGGCGCCGGTCTTGGTCAGGAAACGCATGCCGCGCGGACCGCGCCGTCGGAACTCGCCGTCGACCGCTTCGCCGATCGGATCGCCGGCCTGCCGCGCGGCGGAACAGAGCAGTCGATAGAAGTCGTCGCCCGGGAGGAGCCCCGCGCACGTGCAGCTCAGCAGCAGTCCGCCGGGGGCGACCAGCTGCATCGCCAGACGATTGAGATCGAAGTGCTTGCGCGTCCCCTCGTCGAGCTCGGCTCGCGAGCGGATCAGCTTCGGCGGGTCGAGCACGACGACGTCGAACTGCCGGCCGCTCCGGAGCATGTCGCGCATGAACGGAAAGACGTCGGCCTGGACGAAGCGGACGCGAACCTGATTCAGGTTGGCGTTCTCCTTCGCGACCTCCAGCGGCGCCTCATCCAGGTCGACGCCGATCACGTCGGCCGCTTGGCCGAGCTTCTTCGCCTGAACCGAGAAGCCGCCGGAATAGCAGCAGAGATCGAGCACGGTGCGGTCGCGACAGAATCCGGCGAGCATCCGTCGGTTGTCGCGCTGGTCGCAGAAGAACCCGGTCTTGTGCGCCTCGGCGAAGCGGACGCGGAACCGGGTTCCGAACTCGCGGATCGTCACGTCCGAAACGCGCGCGTCTCCTCCGCGCCCCTCCGCATCGGTCGTCGCTCCGGTCAGCGGCGGCGCGTCGAAGCCTTCCTGAGCCAGGACATGCGGCGCGGTGCGCGCGATCCGTCGGCGCGTTCCGAGCATCGACTCCAGACGACGGAGAATCGGATCGATTCGACGCCACATGCCGACGCTGAACACCTCGGCGCTGAGCACGTCGCCGAAGCGATCGACGACCAGCCCCGGCAGACCGCCTCCTTCGGCATGCACGACGCGATAGGCGTCGGTGTCGGCATCCAGACGGAGCAGATCGCGGCGCATCGAGACGGCGCGATCGAGCGACTGTTCCCACGCCCCTTCGGTCAGTTCGCGTTCGGGACCGAAGACGATCCGGATCGTGATCTCGCTCTTCGGATTGAACAGGCCGAACCCGAGCGGTTCCCCTTCGGCCGTTTCGACTCGGACCCAATCGCCGGGGCGCGCGTGGCGATCGACATGATCGATCCGCTTGCGGTAGATCGACGGATGTCGGATCGCCGTCCGAACGATCGCCTTGGGGAGACGCGAGAGGTCGTCGGGGACGAGCGGAAGCGGATCGATCGCCATCGCGCTCCGGTGGAACGAGCGGTCGGTGTCGTCGAACCGATCCGAACTTCGCCCACGCCCTTCGCCTCGATCGTGCTCGCGGCCGCCGAAACCGCGCCCTCCCTGCCCCTCGCGCCCGCCGAAGAACCGCTGACCGCCGCGCGGTGCTTCGTGGCGCAAGGGAGCATCGTGACGCATCGGACCGTCGGAGCGACGAGGAGCGTCCGGGCGGATCGGTCGACCGGTCGGCCGGCCGCCGCTCGCCGGATCGCGCCGCGAATGTCCCTCGGGACGCTCGCTCTCTCCTGCACCACTGTCGTCCGGAATCCCGTCGCTCGGTTCGAACTCGTCGTCTCGCCCGCCGTCGCTCATGAATGCTTGCCTTCGGCGCGCTGCTGCAGAGCCCGGACGCGCAGGTTGAGGAACTCGACCACCAGCGAGAAGGTCATCGCGAAGTAGATGTACCCCTTCTCGACATGCGCCCCGGCTCCTTCCGTCAGGAGCATGACGCCGATCAGGATCAGGAAGCTGAGGGCGAGCATCTTGATCGTCGGGTTCTGCTCGACGAAGCGGCTGACGACCCCCGAGAACGCGAGCATCACGGCCATCGATACGACGACCGCCGCGACCATCACCCACAACTGCTTCGCCATGCCGACCGCGGTGATGACCGAGTCGAGCGAGAAGACGATGTCGAGGATCGCGATCTGCACGAGCACCTGGCTGAAGCTCACCGCCTTGGCGTTCTTCTTGCCATGCTCGACATGGTTGACCTTGTCGTGGATCTCGATCGTCGCCTTGCCGACCAGGAAGAGGCCGCCGATCAGCAGGATCAGGTCGCGGACCGAGATGCCGTCGATCTCGCGGACCGCATCGGCCTCGGACAGATGATGCCCGCCGGAAGCGAGCCAGCTGATGTCGATCCCCAGGTCGGACAGGAAGAAGATCGGCTCGACCGCCTTCTGGATGACGAACAGCAGCGAGAGCAGGACCAGTCGCGAACCGAGCGCGAGCATCAGTCCGAGTTGCCGCGCGCGAGGCCGCTCCGACTCGGGAAGCTTCCCGGTCAGGATCGTGATGAAGACGATGTTGTCGATCCCCAGCACGATTTCCATCGCTGCCAGGAACAGGAATGCCACCAGCGCTTCCGTCATGGTCCGCCGCTCCTCGAATGCCCTCGTTGCCGCCGTTCGTCTGCCGTCGGTCGCGATCTGCGTCACGTCGACGGCCCAAAAGATCGTCTCTTCGGCTCGCACCGGTCGGTGTCCGCTCGGATCCGATCGTTGCCCTGTCGCACGTCACGGTATCTTGCCCGACCGCGATCGATACCGCGACCGAGACCGTGCGACGCTTTTGCGACTCAGTCCCCGCCGCTCGGACGCCGCGCGGGGTCGATCAGTCGCGTCGCCCCTTCCTGCTTCAGCTCGCGAGCGACCGATTCTCCCGCCTCTTCGGCCGTCGCATCGTCGAGCGTGATGTCGGCCCAGCAGAGGCGATGGTCGATCCGTTCGATCCCTTGCGGATCGAGCACGACCGCATCCAGATGGAGCGTCGTCCCCTCGACTCGTCCGTACGCTCCGACCGGCGCCAGACAGCCGGCTCGCAATTCGCGCAGCAGGGCTCGCTCGGCCGTGACGGCGAAACGAGACGGAGCATGGTCGAGCGGCGCGAGCACCTCGGCCATCCGTGCGTCGTCGGAACGGATCTCCCAGCCGAGCGCCCCTTGGCCGACCGCCGGAAACATCAGCTCGATCGGAATCGGCCAGGCGGCGACATGATCCCAGCCGAGGCGACCGATGCCGGCGGCGGCAAGCACGATCGCGTCGTAGTCGCCGTCATCGAGTTTGCGCAGACGCGTGTCGAGGTTCCCGCGAATGTCGCGCACGTCGAGATCGGGGCGAGCGTGCAGCAGCTGCGCCCGCCGCCGGAGACTTCCCGTGCCGATGATCGCGCCGGGAGCCAACGATTCGAGATCGGTCGGCTCGCGCCCGATCAGCAGATCCCCGACCGGCTCACGCTCCGGGATCGCTCCCAGACGCAGGCCGTCGATCCGGTCGGTCGGCAGGTCCTTCAGACTGTGGACCGCCAGGTCGATCGCGTTCTCGAGCAGCGCGGTCTGGATCGCCTTGGTGAAGAGCCCCTGGCCGCCGATCTCGCCGAGCGGCCGAGTCTCCAGGTCGCCGCGCGTCGCGATCTCGACGATCTCGACCTCATGCCCCCGCTCCCGGAGTCGAGCGGCGGTCCAGTCGGCTTGCCAGCGCGCGAGCAGACTGGCGCGCGTGCCGAGACGGATCGGTGTCGAAGCGGTCATCAGGTCTCCGAAGGCGGCGGGGAAGAGGAGGTGGGGAGGCCGGGGGAAGCAGGGGGCGAGGCCGAACCGCCGGGCGAAGACGACGATCCGGACGAAGTCGCACCGGACGATGCCGCACCGGACGTAGGCGAGCCCGAGGCCGCGGAGCCGGTCGGCGCGGCCGAGGCGACATGCTCGATCTGCTTCAGGATCGCTTCGCTCGTCCGGTCCCCTCGCACCGCCGCGGAAACGCCGGCAGCGGTCGGCGGGAGCGGACAGACGACGCCGCAGCTGACGCAGAACTGGATCGCCTGATCGACCGAAATGCTCAGTTCGATCACGTCCTTTCTGGGCACGACGATCGTAAAGCCGGTCGCCGGCATCGGCGAGGTCGGCACGAGCACGCTCACCACCGGTTCGCCGATCGCCGAGGCGACGTCCGGAATGCCGTCGCCGGTCAGGAAGCCGATCGCCCAGAGCCCCTGCCGCGGGTACTGCACCGCGACGATTCGGGTGAACTGGATCTCGGTCTCCTTCTCCTGGAACGCGAAGTCGGTCACCTGCTTCACGGAGGAGTAGACGTTGCTGACGATCGGCAGTCGCGCCACGACTCGCTCGACGCCGATCCAGAGCATCCGCCCGACGCCTCGCGCGACGAACTTGCCGAGCAGATACAGCACCAGCACGAAGACGAGCAGAAAGATCGGCAGCACGACGCTGCGACGCAGGTACTTCGTCTGGACGTACTGGTCGTAGTAGCCGGCGGCGGTCACCGGCGGAATCGCTCGCGGATGCTCCTCGACCTCGCGATACACCTCTTCCGGAATCCAGCGGTTGCGGACGCGCACCCACGTTCGCATGTCCCGGTCGGTGACGCGCTGATGCTTGTCGGGATCGTCCGGGTCGACGAACGAGGTCCCTTCGGGAGCCCGATCGCGGATCTCGGCGATCGACCACGAGATGACCATCCGAGCGGTCGATTCGGCCGGAGCGAGCACGTAGCTCTCGATCGTGTTCCAGGCCCACAGGAAGAGGACGATCGTCAGCAGCGGCGGCATGACGACCGCCAGGCCGCTGAAGACGGCCCGGCGAAAGGGGCGCGCGTGAGGGCGTTTCGGAACGGCGGCCGCAGGCGTCTCGTGGTTCGACATGCTATCCGGTTCTTCCCTGGAGCCGTGCCCGTACGTCGAGATCGCTCTCGTCAGGAGCGGCGATCATGGCCGCTCCCGCTCGAATCGCTCAGCCGCGCCGGCCGTCGCGCTGCGGCGGATCGTCGAACGACGCCGCCCGCGCCAGGACCGCCGCATGCACCTCGATCGCCCCCGCCTCGCGAAGCACCCGACCGACCTCGGTCAACGTCGCTCCGCTCGTCGCCACGTCGTCGATCACCAGCCAGCGATGGCCGGCGATGCCCGGCTGAGGACCAGCGGTCGGGAGGGAATCCTGCCGTCCCGAACGCCGGCCGAGAGCCCGAGCGAGCCACCCGCGGGGCGGTTCGACCCACCCCATCGCTCCCGACACGTTCTTCAGCCGATCGATCCGCTGCAGCTTTCCCTGTTTGAGCACGAAGCGACGATATTGTACGAGATCGAGGGCCAAGGGAAGGGCGAGTCGTCGGGCGAGGCGTTCCGCGAGTCGCCGGGGTAACGCTCCGGGAGGCCCGACGGTGAAGCGGTCCCGGAGCGATTCCAGATACGCCTGCGGATCGCGACGCGGACTCGGACCCCGCCTTCCCGGCACCGCCAGGATCCGATCGCACCCCCTCAGTCGCGGTTCCAATTCGATCCGCCGGGCCAACGCGATCGCCAGCGAGACGGCGAGCGGGGCATCGGGAAATCGCTTGGCGTCGATCACCCAGCGTCGCAGCTCGCCGTGATATTCGCCCAGGGCAACGACCGAGTCGGGAGCCTGGCGAGTTCCGAAACAGGCGCCGCAGCCGGTCGTCTCGGAGCGAGCGGCGTGCGCGATCGACGACAGCGTCGCGCCGCAGCGACGGCACTGGTACGGAGCGGCGAACCGCGAGTCGGCGGCCAGTCCGAGACGCCGGGCACACCGCTCGCACCAGATCGGAATGTCGCCCCAGCCGGCTCGGCGCGCAGCAGCGCGAGGGGATTCGTCGACGAGATCCCGGCGATCGGCCAGGTCCGCACCGCAGCGTCCGCAGGTCGGCGGAATCGTCAGGTCGAGCAGCGCGTCATGCGCCGTGCGCGCTCCCCGAACCGCCCGATCGAACCAACGAGCGGCGACGGCGAGCCAGGGGCGACACGATTCGAGCCGCGCACGAACGGCAGCGAGCGACAGGATCGCTGGCCGATTCGGCCGACTCGGCGCCGACGGCTGACTCGGCTCCGACGGAGGATCCTCGGCGGCCGGAGTTTCGGCGGCCGTCATCGCGATGATCGCCGAGGGAGCGACCGGGGTTTCGGGGGATTCGAGTCCGCTTCGCTCGGACGACCTGCGCTCGAGCCCCCGCGCCGTGGGCGACTCGGGAATCGCGGCGTCGAGTCGCGTCGGCCCGGCGACGAACTCACTGGTATCGGGTGGTTGCCCTTGCCCGGATGAGCCGAAATCGGTAATCCCCTGACCGCCTTGCGCCGTTTTACGCTTCGGATCGCGCTCGTCGCGCTGCGGCGACCGATCGATCGCGGCGCCGCCGGCCGCTCTTCGGGCGTTGCGTCGTCGACCGGCCACTTGCGGATCCCCATGCCGATGCTCCGAGTCCCTGCCGATGACGATGCCGATCGCGATCTCGGTTCGACCGAGACGTTCGCGGTCGGCGTGTCGTTCGTCGGCACGGGGAGACTTCTCGGTTCGTCCCCTCCGGCGTTCGGCAACGGCAATCGCGCCGGCACCCACACCGTCCCCTATCCGGAAATACCGAAACGGGTCGCCGAGCGGCGCGGCGCGACGACGGAACGGTCCGAATCGTCGAATGCTCCGGGCTCGCGCCGGCCGGTGACGCTGCTGATCGCGCTGCTTGCGCTGTTGCCGCTCGGCTGCGCGAAGCTCCCGAAGAACGACCTCTCGGATGCGCTGTTGCCGAGCAACTTTCGCGACTGGTCTCCCGAGTTCGGAACGTTGCCGACCGCCGAGTTCGACGGCGATCGAGTGGTCGTCAGGAACGTCCGCAACAGTCAGTACGTCACCGAAACCGACTTCGTCCTCGAGTACGAGACGCGGGAGTACGAACTGAGTCGCCTGCAGACGGTCGACTTCTTCGTCGTGCCGTTCCAGGGAGCGGAGTTCATCGCGCACACGATGCTCTCGTTCGGCTTCGACGACGGCCGTTATCTGGCGGTCTCGGCCGAAGTGCGGACGGAAAAGGGGGAGACCTACTCGGCGCTCGGCGGCCTTTCCCGGCAGCTCGAACTGACCTACGTCGTGGCGGACGAACGGGATCTGGTCCGGTTGAGAACGCATCATCGCGATGCCGACGTCTATCTGTATCGGACGACGGCGCCGCCGGAGAAGGCGCGCGAGCTCTTCGTCGACGTGATGCGGCGCGTGAACCAGCTGGCCGAGAAGCCCGAGTTCTACGACACCATCCGCAACAACTGCACGACGAACATCGTCGAGCACGTCAATCGGATCGCCCCTCGGCGAGTCCCGTTCAGCATCGGCGTGCTTCTCCCCGGCTACTCGGATCGAGACGCCTACGAACTCGGGCTGCTCGATCGCTCGGTTCCGTTCGAGCAGCTCCGCGCCCGCAGTCGGATCAACGACCTGTCGGACCTCTACTACGACGATCCCGACTTCAGTCGCCGGATCCGGCGGCGGATGGAAGAGCCGGGACTCGTGCCGACGACTCCTCCCGATACCTCGCTCGCGTCGCGCGCCGCGCTGCGTCGCCGCATCGAGTCGGCGCCGGCGAGCGAAGCGATGTCTGCCGGCGAGTCGGTGCCGAGCGTCGCGTCGCGGTTGTCGGGCGCATCGCGTGGGGGAGCCGATCGACGAGCCTCCGAAGCATCGCGGCCGATCTCGCGCGCGGCTCGCTGGTTCGATCCGTCGACCTGGTCGATCCGCGACTCGGGGCGCCGCTGAGGTTCGATTCGCGGGGGGGGCTACCCGCCGCTCTGCCGCAGGCCGCCTCTTTTTCCTGCTTTGCGATGGCCTTGTTCTCTCTGCAGCCAGCCGAGCTTTCCGGACTCGGCGTCGCTCTTCGCCCGACATCAAGCCGACTCCCTGCGGCGCCCGATGATGATCCGAGGCGCATCGGCGCGAGTTCGTCTTGACCTGACGCCTCCNNCTGTCGCATGGATCGGCGTGCGTTCGTGCAGGGAAGCGTGGCGGGGAGTCTGGCGGCGGTCGCGTCGATGCTGACCGGCTGTCGAGGCCGCCAGGTCGCGCATGTCGTCGACGACTCGCAGTCGGACATGGTCGGCAGCCATGCGGCGGGAGCCGAGACGTACAACCGCCTGGTGGCCGAGTCGGTCGCGCGTCTGTTGTCCAGTCAGGATCAGGCGTTCGATCCGGAGTTCACCGGCTACGGCAACGAAGGGCCGCGGCGGATCTGCTTCGTCGGGATCGAGAACAAGAGCGAAGAGGAGATGGGGGGCTTCAAGGAGCAGCTCTATCAGGAGATCGACACGTCGATCTCGACCTCGGGGAACTTCCGCCCGATCAGCCGCCGCTATGTCGAGCAAGGGCTGCAGCAGTGCCATCTGCGCCCCGAGCAGCTGCTGACTCCGGACGGCCAGCGAGCGTTCGTCGCGGCGATGGAGCAGGTCGGCCAGCCGTTCGACTATCTGCTCTACGCGACGCTTACCAGCGGGACGACGATCAACAACAAGGACAAGCAGCGCGACTATCTGCTGACGCTCGAGCTGGTCAACATCCACGACGGAACGTACGCCAAGGATTCGGCCAAGGTCCGCAAGGGCTATCACCGCTCGTACTTGGGCAAGTGGCGGATCTACAACCCGTTCTCGGTCGAGCGCTGATCGATCGGAGAGCGAGATGTCGCGAGAGACGGGGGAGGAACGACGAGCGAGAAGCGCCGCGCGCGAGCCTCGTTCGACTCCCCCGTATCGTTCGGCTCGCTTCGCGTCGGCCGCGCTGCTGCTGCCGTTCGTGCTCCTCGCCACCGGCTGCACGTCGCACGCATCGCGAGTCGAAGCGGCTCGGCGCGACTTCTACCAGGGCAATTTCGCTCAGGCCAACGAGCGGCTGATCGAAGCGAAGGCCAAGCGGCCTCGCGAAGCCGACGTGATGGCGCTCGACCAGGCGATCCTCGAGCTGCTCCGCGGACGTCCGGATCAGGCCGAGACGATCCTGCGCGAGGTGCGGGATCGGTTCGATCACTTCGAACAGCGCGACTTGGGCGAGTCGGCTCTGACCTGGGTGACCGACGACACGCGCCGGGCGTACGAGGGGGAAGACTACGAAAAGGTGCTGATCCGCGCCTTTCTCGCGATCTCGGACCTGATGGATGACGGTGACGACGCCGGTGCGTACGCGTACCAGATCAACGAGAAGCAGCAGCAGATCATCGATGCGGCGGCGGAGCCGGACGGGACGAATCCCAAGGGGGACTACACGCAGATCGCGCTCGGCGCTTACCTGTACGGATTGCTGCGCGAGACGACCGGCACGGACTACGACGATGCCGAGCGGGCTTACGAGCGGGTCGTCGAATGGGAACCCGAGTTCGCGGCCGGTCCGATCGATCTGGAACGAGCGAGGTCCGGCGTTCATTCGGCTCCGGGGCATGGGGTCGTGCATGTGATCGCGCTCGTCGGTCGCGGACCGTACAAGGTCGAGGCGGACGAGGTTCCGACCTCACAGGCGATGTTCGTTGCCGATCGGATCCTGAGCATCATCGGCAAGCACTCGGTGACTCCGACGATCGCGCCGATCAAGGTGCCGGCGATCCGGACGCCGATCAATCCGCTCGACCGACTGCAGATCGCCTGCGACGGACGAGCGATCGGCCAGACGTTGACGATCACCGACGTCGGCCTGCTGGCTCGTCGGCAGTACCAGGCGACGCTCCCGCTGGTCGTCGGCAAGGCGGTGGCTCGGCGCGCCGTGAAGAAGGCGGCGCTCTATGCGACCAAGTCGGCGATGGGGACGCAGGGGCTCGGCGAGTTGGCGATCGACCTGGTCGGGATCGCGTGGGAGGCGACGGAGAATGCCGACACGCGTTGCTGGGGTCTGCTCCCCGAGAAGATCCAGGTGCTCCGGTTCGAGATGCCGGTCGGCCGGCATGAACTGGCGATGGAACCGCGCCTGGGGGCGAGCCGCGTCGGGCAGCTCGAAACGCATTCGATCGAGGTGATGGAAGGGCGAGACACGTTCGTGCTCGTCCATTACCCCGACACGCGCCGCCTGGGCGAAGTGCTGACGCGCGTCCACTGAGTGCGGCGTACCAACGTGGGCCCGGCCACTCCGTGGCCGAGGCAGGGCTTCGGCTCGCTGCGTCTGACGCTTCGGAGCGTAAGCAGCATTCGAGCGAAACCGACCTCGGGCACGGAGTGTCCGGGGCCACCGTAGTGCGACCGACCCCGGTCGCAGCAAGTCCCGAAAGGGACTTCGGATCTCACGAGGTGGGGCACGTCACCCGGCGATGAATCGCCGGGCTATGGTCGGTCGTCCCTGCGGGACTACTCGGACTCTAGAGCACGGGGACCCCTGCGCTTGGCGCTTCGGGCTGTGAGGCACGGAGAGGAGAAGGGCACAGGGGCCCCTCGCTGACGCTTCGGGCTGGGAGGCCACGGGCTCTCTTTGCGTCTCTACCTTCCTGCGGCTCGGACGATTAGAATCATCCGATTCGACGAGACTCGGGAACGGCGACCGGGTCTCTCTCGTCTTCTCCCGGAACGACTCATGTTCGATTCATTGCAGGATGGACTTCGCGAGGCCTTCAAGTCGATCGCCGGCCGGGCTCGGTTGACCGAAGGGAACATGCGCGACGGGTTGGCGAAGGTCGAGCAGGCGCTGCTCCAGGCCGACGTCAGCTACGAGGTGGTCCGCGACTTCATGAAGCGGGTCGAGGTCGAGGCGCTCGGCGAGAAGGTCCTCGGTAGCCTCTCCCCCGAGCAGCAGCTGGTCGGGATCGTCCATCGCGAGCTGCTGGCGGTGCTCGGCAGCGAGGACCCGGGACTCCGACTTAAGGCGGGGACCAACGTCCTGATGATGTGCGGTCTGCAGGGGTCGGGAAAGACGACGACCTGCGGCAAGCTCGCCAAGCTCCTGACCGCTCAGAACCGCAAGGTGATGCTCGTCGCGGCCGACTTGCAGCGTCCCGCGGCGATCCGGCAGCTCCATGTTCTCGGCGAACAGATCGGCGTGCCGGTTCATTCGCAGGAGGGGGCGAGCGATCCGGTCGCCGTCTGTCGCGACGCCGTCGCTGCGGCTCGCAAGCAAGGGATCGACGTCGTCATTCTGGATACCGCCGGGCGGCTGTCGATCGACAAGGAACTGATGGATCAGCTGGTCCGGATCGACCAGCAGGTGCAGCCCGATCTCGCCTTTCTGGTCGTCGACGGGATGACCGGTCAGGACGCGGTCAACACGGGCAAGGCGTTCAACGACGCGCTCGAGCTCGACGGCGTGATCATGACCAAGCTCGACGGCGACGCCCGCGGTGGGGCGCTGTTGAGCGTGCGGCACGTCACCGGAGTGCCGGTCCGGTTCATCGGCACGGGCGAGCAGCTGGAATCGCTGGAGCCGTTCCGGCCGGAGGGGATGGCGAGCCGGATTCTGGGGATGGGGGACGTCGTCGCCCTGGTCGAAGAGGCTCAGGGGCTGATCGACGAGAAGGAACGCGAGGCGCTCGAGCGGAAGATGGCGGCCGGGGAGTTCACCCTGGACGACTTCCGCAACCAGATCGACAAGATCGCTCGCCCCGGGTTGATGCAGCGGATGATGGGGCTGCTGCCGGGCGGAGGGCAGATCAAGCAGATGCTCAACGACGTCGACACGACGAAGGAGACGCGTCGGCTGGTCGGCATCATCGACTCGATGACCCCCGCGGAACGTCGCAATCCGAAGGTGATCGACCAGTCGCGCCGCAACCGGATCTCTCGCGGTGCGGGAGTCGCTCCGCAGCAGGTCAACGAGCTGATCAAGCAGTTCGAGACCGTGAAGCCGATGTTCACGATGATGGCCGGCGGCGGGAGCCTGAAGGAGAAGATGTCGGTCGTCCGCGAGATGCAGCAGCAGATGATGGACCCGACTCGGATGATGAAGTCCAAGAAGGGGACCGGAAAGCGACTCTCGCCCGCCGAAAAGGCGAAGCAGAAGAAGGAGCGGGACAAGATGCTGCGGGACCGGCTCAAGGGGAAGCGGAAAAATTAGCGATCGGCTCTTCCGGTCCTCGGCCGATCTGGGGTATCTTGTGCGATTCGCATTCCCGTCGCGGAAGGTGCGGGAAAGAACAACGAGGAGAGTGTTTCGTGGCAGTTCGGATTCGACTCAAGAAGATGGGCCGGAAGCACAAGCCCTTCTATCGGCTGTGCGCGATGGACGCGAAGACCGGCCGGGACGGACGAGTGATCGAGGAACTCGGCTACTACGATCCGATGGTGGCCGACACCGACGCTCGCGCGATCCTCGAAGGTGAGCGAATCGCGTATTGGCTCGGCGTCGGCGCTCAGCCGTCGGAGAAGGCGACTGTCCTGATCCGTAAGTACGGCAAGGACGGGACGCATCTGGAAGCCCAGAAGGCTGCCCTGGCCAAGGTCGCGGCGCGACGGCAGGTGACGATCGCTGCGGCGATCCGCGCCAAGAAGGGGCCCGCCAAGGGAGCCCCGGCGACGGCCGCTCCGGTACNNCCGCCGAGAGCTGACCTCGGGCGGAGTCGTCGACGGATGCGGTTCGACGTATGCACCCTGTTCCCCGGTCTCTTCCGGGGATTCGTCGCCGAGAGCCTGATGGCCAAGGCGATCGAGCGGGGGCTGATCGATCTGCGTCTGCACGACTTCCGCGAATGGACGCTGGACAAGCACAAGAAAGTCGATGATCGTCCCTACGGCGGTGGCCCCGGGATGGTCCTGATGGTCGAGCCCATCGTCCGCTGCGTCGAATCGCTGCTCGCAGCTGCGACTGCCGAGGGGCGAACCGCGGGACCGGTCGTTCTCCTGACGCCTCGCGGGAGACGGCTCGATCAGAACCTGGTCGAGGAGTTGGTGGCGCAGCCGGGACTGATCCTGCTCTGCGGCCGCTACGAGGGGTTCGATCAGNNGATCAGCGGGTCGTCGACCTGCTGCAGCCGCTCGAACTGTCGCTCGGCGACTTCGTCCTCAACGGAGGCGAAGTGGCGGCGATGGCCCTGATCGAATGCGTCTCGCGTCTCGTGCCGGGAGTTCTCGGCGACGAGCGGAGCGCGATCGAGGATTCGTTCTCGTCGGGCAACCGCGGACTCGAATCCCCGCAGTACACGCGACCTCGGGTCTTTCGGGATCTGGCGGTCCCCGAGGTCCTCTTCGGCGGTAACCACGCCGAGGTCGACCGATGGCGACGTAGCCAGTCCGAAGCCCTGACCCGGCAGCGGCGGAGCGATCTGCTCGACCGACCTGCCGACACCGAATCGAACAGCCGGACGGACGCGGAGCGGCCGTCGCGAACGAAGCCCAACGATCAAGGATCCGAAACGCCGCTCGAGCGGACTCGGATTCCCGAGTTCACCGAGAAGGACCCCGAGTCATGAAGCACAAGCTGATTGCCGTCGCCGAAGCGTCGTCCCTGAAGGCCAACCCGCCGAAGTTCGAGATCGGCGACACGGTCGACGTCCATACCAGGATTCTCGAAGGCGAGAAGGAGCGGATCCAGGTCTTCACCGGGACCGTGATCGCTCGGAGCGGCGAAGGGAGCAAGGAGATGTTCACCGTCCGCCGCATCGTCGCCGGCGAAGGGGTCGAGCGCAAGTTCCCCCTCCATTCGCCGCGCGTCGATAAGGTCGAGGTGAAGCGGTCGGGCGTCGTCCGACGAGCCAAGCTCTACTTCCTCCGCGACCGCATCGGCAAGGCGGTCCGCCTGAAGGAACGCCGCACGA
>DMPQ01000481.1 GCA_003455945.1 Planctomycetaceae bacterium | reverse complement strand
ACGGAAGATCGCGCCAGGCGATCGGCCGTCGGGTCGACCACGCGAGGAGCATCCTTCCCGCTGCTGCGATGATCGAACTTCCGTGCCGCGTCGCGAGCAATGCCGGCGCGGCGGCGGGCCACGATCATGCGACCCGATCGGTCACGCGACCCAATCGAGGCCGATGTCGAGCTGCACGGCCGAGTGCGTCAGCGCTCCCATGCTCAGACGATCGATGCCGGTCGAGGCGAGATCGAGCAGGGTCCGATCGGTAATCCCTCCCGATGCTTCGAGCTCGACGTCGGGAGCATGTCGGTCCCGGTAGGCGACCGCTTCGCGCAACCGATCGGCTCCCAGGTTATCCAGCAGGATCAGGTCGGGGCGTTCCGCGATCGCTTCGACGAATTGCTCCCACGAATCGATCTCGACCTCGATCGGGATCGTGTCGATTAGATCGGGGCGTTCGGCCAGCCAGCTGCGAGCACGACGAACGGCGGCGGCCGGGGAAGCTCCGGCGGCGGTCGAGCCGGCGAGCGCCAGATGGTTGTCCTTGATCAGCAGACCGTCGAAGAGTCCGGTCCGGTGATTGTGTCCGCCGCCGCATCGAACCGCGAACTTCTCGAGCAGACGGAGTCCCGGAGTCGTCTTGCGGGTGTCGTACAGCCAGCAGCCGGTCGAGGCGATCCGGTCGACGCGCTGACGAGTCGCGGTGGCGATACCGCAGAGCCGCCCGAGCAGATTGAGCGACGGGCGCTCGACCGCCAGGATCGAACGAGNNCGTCACCCGGAGCGCCGGATCGTAGACGGCGGCCGCGATCGCGAGAGTGCGGATGCCGGCGACCGTTCCGGAATGCCGCGGTCGATAGACGACGGTCCCCTGCGCCTCGGCCGGCACGGTCGCTGCCGACGTGATGTCTCCTCGCTCGCCGAGATCTTCGTCCCGAGCGATCTCGAAGAGCTGCCGCGTCCGCGTCTCGAGCGCGGTGTCCCAATCGATCTGTCGCCAATCGCGTCGCATGCGTTCCTCTCGTGCTGCCCGGATGGCGTGAAGCGCCCCTGGGCCCTGACGACCGCTCTCGGCATCGGTGCGACGTCGATCGTCGCAGGCCGACGAGCCGGTCGGTCATCGTACGGAGCGACGGAGATCGAGAACACCGCCCCTCGTCGGTCGCTCCCGGTCGTTCCCCGTCGCGTCTCGTCGCCCCCCTCGCATTCGTCCTGGTCGGGCCCGATAATCAGCCGCTGCGCGGGCCTGCGTCGAGTCTCGTCGGGAGAACCGGACGATGTCGGCATGCGCCTCGCGTTCCCGTGATCGAAAGCCCTCGGACCGCCCCGAGCACGGTTTCGAACCGCTGACTCCTCGTGATCGTCGAACGGCGTTCGTCCTGTTCGCGCTCGTGGCGGCGTGTTGGGGAGGGGCGGCGTTGCGGGACGCGGCGCTCGGCCGCCCCTGGCAGCGAATCGATCGACTGGAGCCCCGAACCGCCTACGGCTCGATCGACCCGAATGCCGCGTCGGTCGACGAACTGCAGGCACTTCCGGGGATCGGGCCCTCGCTGGCACGGCGGATCATCGCCGAGCGGGAGCGAGGGGGACCGTTCCGATCGCTCGACGACCTGCAGCGCGTGGCGGGAATCGGACCGAAGACTGCCGAGCGGCTCCGCCCCTGGATCCGGACCGAACCTTCCGAACGGCGACGCCGATGATCGACTCCCGCGAACTCCGTCAGGCTCCGTTCGAGCTCGACGCTCCCTTCGCTCCGGCCGGCGACCAACCGGCGGCGATTCAGGCCCTGGTGGCCGGTCTCCGCTCGGGTCGCAAGCGCCAGACGCTGATGGGCGTCACCGGCTCGGGGAAGACCTTCACGATGGCGAACGTCATCCAGCAGCTGCAGAAGCCGACGCTGGTGATCAGCCACAACAAGACGCTCGCGGCGCAGCTGTACGGCGAGTTCAAGGAGTTCTTTCCGAGGAACGCGGTCCACTACTTCGTCAGCTATTACGACTATTACCAGCCCGAGGCGTACATTCCGCAGCGGGACATCTACATCGAGAAGGATGCGTCGATCAACGCCGAGATCGACCGCCTGCGTCTCGCCTCGACCAGTTCGCTCGTCAGCCGGAGCGACGTGATCATCGTCGCCAGCGTCTCGTGCATCTACGGCCTCGGCTCNNTCGTGCATCTACGGCCTCGGTTCCCCCGAGGACTACAAGCGGATGGTCGTCGCGTTGGCGCGAGGCGGCACGATCGATCGGGACGAGATGCTTTCGAAGTTCGTCGACATCCAGTACGACCGGAACGACGTCGCGTTCGAGCGAGGGAAGTTCCGGGTGCGAGGGGACTGCGTCGAACTCTGGCCGAGCTACGAGGAGTTCGCGTATCGGATCGAGTTCTGGGGGGACGAGATCGATCAGCTCTCGTACGTCAATCCGGTCAGCGGCGAGGTGATCGCGCGGCAGGANNGGCAAGCTGCTCGAGGCGCAGCGACTGAATGCCCGTACGCGCTTCGATCTCGAGATGCTGACCGAGGTCGGCACCTGCCCGGGGATCGAGAACTACAGTCGCCCGCTCTCGGGACGCGGCCCCGGCGAGACGCCTCAGACGCTCTACGACTTCTTCCCCGAGGACTTTCTCGTCTTCATCGACGAATCGCACGTGACGGTACCCCAGATCCGCGCGATGTACGCGGGAGACCGAAGCCGCAAGTCGACGCTCGTCGAACACGGCTTCCGTCTGCCGAGCGCCCTCGACAACCGCCCGCTGA
>DMPQ01000098.1:12601-13005 GCA_003455945.1 Planctomycetaceae bacterium | reverse complement strand
CACTACGGTGAATGCTGCGACCGCGGCCGAAACTGATGTTGGTCGTTTCGGCGATTTGGGGTTCAATGCCCGGTCAGCGGTCTCGCCGTCCGGGTGCGAGCTGCGCAGCGACCGACAACGACGACGGCCAGCAAGGAGGCGGGTCCGTGGCGAATCGTGCCGTATCGACCGAATTCGAGCCCCGTTCGGACTCGTCGCCGACGACGTGGATCGTCGTCCGCCGACTCGGTTCCGACGGATCGTCCTCGACTCCGGCTCTTCCGGCTCTCCCCTTTNNTTCGCCGCGCCACGTGCGAGCGGATCGTCCTGCTCGACGGCGATCGGATCACCGACAGCCCCGATTTCGATCTCGTCCAACAGATGCTCGGTCGACACGATTGGGTGACCGGTCGTTCGCTCGATCC
>DMPQ01000098.1:0-12582 GCA_003455945.1 Planctomycetaceae bacterium | reverse complement strand
TCGCCGCGCAGTCACGTTCCTGTCCCGTCATCTGCTCGGCACCGGTGTCGCCGACGGCGCCTGTGCGGTCGAGGGGATGTCGCGCCGCGCGTGGCGCCGCGTGCTCGCTCGTCCGACGCCCGGCGCCGAAACGCCCGCGACCGAAACCGGCTTCGAACGCCGCCTGGCGCGAGCCGCCTGGCTGCGCAGCGACGGCATCGATCCGATCGACGTTCCGATCCGTACGGGCGAGCCGGCGATGCCCGAGCGAGCCGAGGGGCGATTCGGCGAGCTGCATCGCGCCGGGCGACTGATGCGATTCGTCTGGAGTCACCTGGCGTTTCCGCGACATGACCGCGAGGCCGAAGCGAATCCGCAGCAGACCGCGGCACGACTCGGGTCTCTCGGTCTCTCGCTGGCGATGCTGCTGGGCTTCGCTCTGCTGATCCTGACCGGACTCAACTTCCCGCTCGTGGAACCGGATGAGACGCGGAACGTGCAGATCGCGATCGAGATGGCGGAGTCGGGGGACTTCGTCCTGCCGACTCGTCATGGCGATCCGTACCTGGACAAGCCGGCGATGCTCTTCTGGTCGTTGGCGACCAGCTTCCGTTCGTTCGGCATCGCTCCCTGGTCGGCTCGACTGCCGGTCGCGCTCGCCTGTTTCGCAACGATCGCCGCGGTGCTGCTGATCGGCAGCGGGCGTTACGGAGTCGTCTCGGCGCGCGTCGGCGCGTTGCTGCTGACCGGCTGTGCCGGCTTTCTGCTCGTCGGTCGCTTCGTGATCACCGATGCGCTCCTGACCTGCTGGATCACCTGGGCGGCGCTATCGCTGCATCGCGGCAGTGCGCCGGGCGCATGGCGCACTGCGTGGTGGCTCGTCGCCGGCATCGCGCTCGGCTTGGGCGTGCTGACCAAGGGGCCGGTCGCTCCGGTCCTCGTCCTGCCGCCGTTTCTGCTCTGGAGCTGGCTCGAACGGAGTCTCGGGCGGCGCGATCTGCTGCGCGCTGCGTGGATCATCGTGCCGATGATCGCGATCCCGCTCCCCTGGTTCCTGTCGGTCGCCATCCGCGAGCCGGGACAGCTCGAACACTTCTTCCTGAAGCACAATCTGCAGCGGTTCACTCAGGCGTTCGATCATCGCGAGGCGTGGTGGTTCTACGTGCCGGTCGTCTTCGCCGGCATGTTCCCGACGTCGTTGCTGATTCCGTCCGCGGCAATCTGGTTGTTCAGTCGTCGTCCGTCGCTCCGAGGTCTTCGCACCCGCAACGACGGCTACCTGTTGCTCTGCGGTCTCTGGACGATCGGCTTCTTCAGTTGCTCGAGCTCGAAGTTGCCGACCTACATCCTCCCTGCTCTTCCTCCGCTGTCGCTGCTGCTCGGTCGCTTCGTCGTCCGTGTGTTGCTCAGTCGGCGCGCCGAGGCGGGACGACTGGTCCAGGGATACCATCGCCATCTGGCGCGCTGGCTCCCCTGGCAGATCGTCACGATGCTTGCCGTCGTCGCGGTCGCGGCGGCAGTGGTCGAGGCGTGGTTGGTCCCCGACATCCGGCCGACCGATTGGTGGCAGTGGATCGGCATGGCCTTCGCCGCATCGCTCACCTTCGTCGTGCTGCGATCGACGCATGGACCGTTCGTCGCGAAATGGGGGCTGCTCGGCGCCTCGCTGCCGATCGTGCTCGGCTATCTGTCGCATGACGTCTATGGCGACGGCACCTCGCTCAGGTCGAACTTCCCCGAAGCGCTCGCACAGGTCGGAACGCTCGAGCAGAATCGACCGAAGAACGATCCGACGCCGGTCGTCTGGTTCGGACGGATGGGCGATTCGATCCGTATGCATCTGGGACGGACCCCCGATCATCGGTTCGCCGAATCGCAGGTGACCGAGCTCTGCCGGTTCGCGGCGGAACGAGGCGAGACGATCATCGTCGCGATTCCGCGTCACGCGCACCTGATCGCCGACGACATGCCGATGGACTTCCGCCTGGAACCGATCCGCGACGACGGACTGCTCTGGCGGCTGCGCCGCGAGTCGTCGGAATCGGGGGAGCGAGTCGCGGGGCGCCCGGGCGAGTCGCGAACCGAGCGATAACGCCGCGGCGCGAAGCGCGACTTTCGCGTTGAACCGCGCGACCGGCTCGGCGACAATGCCCGGACCACCCTCCGGGAGTCACCGATGACCGATATGCTGGGACATCCGCGACTCGACCGACGCCGATGGCTGCAGGCCGGAGGGATCGGTCTGCTCGGTCTGACGCTCGCCGATGTCGCTCGACTGAGAGCCGAGACGAACGGCGAGACGAACGGCCGCTCGGTCATCTTCGTCTTTCTGTCCGGAGGGCTCGCGCAGCACGAGAGCTTCGATCCGAAGCCCGAGGCGTCGAGCGAGATCCGCGGCGAGTTCGACACGATCGCGACGCGGACTCCCGGCTACCGGATCTGCGAGCATCTCCCTCGTCTCGCCGCCTGCAGTCATCACTGGAGTGCCGTCCGGAGTCTGACTCATTCGTTCAACGAGCACTCCCAAGGGCACATGGCGATGCTCTCGGGAAGGTCGGACCTGCCGCTGGGGTTCGATCCGAATCGGCCGAAGGAGACCGATCATCCGTCGATCGCGGCGATCGCCGGCGCCATGCTCCCTCCGCGCAACAATCTGCCGTCGGCGATCGTTCTCCCCGAGAAGCTCATCCATCGGACCGGACGCGTCCTCCCGGGGCAGTTCGCCGCGTCGATGGGACCGCATCGCGATCCGTACTTTCTGGATTGCGTCCCGTTCCATCCCGAGTCGTACGGCGCATGGCCGCGCTACGGGTTCGACCATCAGAGCGGCCCGCTCGACGTCGGACTGAAGTTTCGCGTGCCGAGTCTCGAGCTCCCTCCCGAGCTGACTCCCGAACGCTTCTCGGCTCGCGTCGATCTGCTCGGCGAAGTGCAGCGGCGACAGCGGTCGCTGGAACGCCTGGCCGAAACGGATTCGTTCGATCGCTTCGCGGGACGAGCGCTCTCGATGCTCGCCGATCCCGAAATGGCCAGGGTCTTTCGGGTCGACGATGCGGACGAGGGGACACTCGATCGCTACGGTCGACATGCCTTCGGCTGGTCGTTGCTGCTGGCCCGACGCCTGGTCGACGCCGGCGCAACGCTCGTGCAGGTCAATCTCGGGAACAACGAGACGTGGGATACGCACGGCAATGCGTTCCCGCATCTGCGCGATCTGCTGCTGCCGCCGATGGATCAGGCGGTCGCGGCACTGATCGAAGGGCTCGAGGCCGATGGTCGGCTGGACGACACGCTGGTCGTCGTTGCCGGCGAGTTCGGTCGGACGCCGAAGATCTCGCACCTGGCTCAGCACTATCGACTTCCCGGTCGCGACCATTGGGGACGGGCCCAGTCGATCCTGTTGGCGGGTGGAGGGATCCGGGGTGGTCGAGTGATCGGCGCGACCGATGCCGCCGGCGGTGAACCGATCGATACGCCCGTCACCCCCGAGCAGTTTGCGGCGACGATCTATCGGGCGCTCGGTCTGCCGCGACAGGCGACCTGGTCCGATCTGCTCGATCGGCCGATGCCGGTCTATCACGGCGATCCGATCCCGGGGCTGACCTGACGGCGCCGCGCACGCCGTTCGAGAACCGAGCATCGCGCCGAATCGACTCGCGGCGGCTCAGGTCAGCAGCTCGTGAACCACTTCGCCGTGGACATCGGTCAGTCGGAAGTCGCGCCCCTGAAACCGGAACGTCAGCTTCTTGTGATCGATCCCCAGCTGATGCAGCAGCGTCGCCTGGAGATCGTGCACATGCTTGCCGTCGGCGATGGTCCCGAGGCCGAGGTCGTCGGTCGCGCCGTGGATCAGCCCCGGACGAAAGCCTCCTCCGGCGGCCCACATCGTGTAGCCGTCGACATGATGATCGCGCCCGGTCGACTCGCGCACCTCACCCATCGGCGTCCGTCCGAACTCCCCTCCCCACACCACGATCGTTTCGTCGAGCAGACCGCGTCGCTCGAGATCGTCCAGCAGCGCGACGGTCGGTCGATCGATCTCGCGAGTCACCTCGGGCAGGTGCTTCTCGAGGTTCTCGGTCGGTCCGCCGTGATGATCCCAATTGGTGTGATACAGCTGCACGAAGCGGACGCCTCGCTCCACCAGTCGCCGCGCCATCAGGCAGTTCGCCGCATAGGACGGCTTCCCCGGTTCGACGCCGTAGTCGTCGAGCACCTGTTGCGATTCGCGGCT
Source organism: Planctomycetaceae bacterium (assembly GCA_003455945.1). Classification (GTDB taxonomy): domain Bacteria; phylum Planctomycetota; class Planctomycetia; order Pirellulales; family Pirellulaceae; genus UBA11682. The sequence goes on along the minus strand of DMPQ01000098.1, from coordinate 8,369 downwards.
GAGGTCGATCAGTTCGGGAGCGCGGGCCTGCATCCGGAACGCCATCTCGTAGGCGGCGATGCGGGTCGCGATCTCGGGGTCGTCGGTCGCTTCGCGCCGTTCGGCGTTCGATTCGTTCAGCAGATCGACGAAGCGTCGTTCGTCGTCGCGACGGCGGCCGGCGGGGCTCGCCAGATGCAGGATCGGTTCGGTCCCGCTCCGGAGCGGCACTCCCTGATGACCGGTCGGCAGAAAGCCGCTCGACCAGAGTGCCGATCCGCCGCGCGGCCCGCGCGGTCCCGACTGCAGCACGACGAACGACGGCAGGTCGTCCGCTTCGCTTCCCAGGCCGTACGAGAGCCAGGCCCCCATCGACGGTCGTCCCGGTTGCGGGGCACCGGTATTGAGCAGGATCTTCGCCGGGCCGTGATTGAAGACGTCGGTCCGCATGCCGTGCAGCCAACAGACCCGATCGACCAGACGGCGATGCTCGGGCAGAAGATCCGAGATCTCCTGCCCGCATTCTCCCCATCGCCGAAAGGTGCGAGGCGAACCGAGCAGCGTCTCGTTCCCCTTGAGGAACGCAAAACGCTTCCCTTCCATCGCGCTCGGCGGCGGAGTCTGTCCGTGATAGCGGCGCAGTTCCGGCTTGTCCTGGAACAGGTCGAGCTGACTCGGGCCACCGGCCATGAACAGGAAGATGATCGCTTTGGCGCGAGGGATCGATTCCGGAGCGACGACTCGCCCCGGTCCTCCCTCTCCTTTCGCGTCGCGCGACAGCAATCCGGCGAGCGCCGTCGCGCCGACCGACAGTCCGGCGGCGCGAAGCAGCGACCGGCGGTCGAACGATCCGAACGAGGCTCGTGAACTCGGCAGGTCGGACATCGGCAGCCTCATTCGCGCGTGATGAACTCGTCGAGATTGAAGAGCGCCCGAGCGACCGAACTCCAGGTCGCCCTCTCGATCGCCTGTCGTTCGTCGAACGCCGTCGGATCGAGACCGAGGGCGACGAGCCAGGCGGAACTCGCTTCGGGATCGGTCGCCCAGAGCGTCCGTTCGGCAGCGACGAACCGAGCGAATCGTGCGACTTCCGCGGCCGACGGTCGGCGAGCCAAGGCGGTGCGCCAAGCGGTCTCGATCCTTGCCTCGTCGCTCGCCGTCGTCTCGGTCCAGGCGCTCCCCGCAATGCCGGCGAGTTCCAGAAAGGCGGGATCGTTCGCCAATGTCAGCGCCTGAAGCGGGGTGTTGCTGCGGACGCGACGCGTGCAGGTCGTCTCGAACTTCGGAGCGTCGAACGTCGTCAGCAGCGGGTACGGGGCGCCGCGGACGAAGAAGACGTACAGACCGCGTCGATAGCGATCCGCACCGCGACTTTCGGGCCACGCGACGTTGCGTTGCGTGAACGCGTAGATGCCGGCCGGCTGAGGCGGATGGACACCGGGGCCGCCGATCCGACGCACGAGCGCATCGGACACGGCGAGCGCCAGATCGCGGACGATCTCGGCCTCGACGCGAACGCGACGCTGCGTCGCGAGAAGGCGGCCCGTCGGATCCGCGGCGGTCACTTCATCCCGCCGGCGCGAGGACTGGCGATAGGTGGCGCTCCGGACGATCCGGCGCAGCAGCTGTTTCGTCGACCATCCGTCGTTCCGAAAGGTCGTCGCCAGATGGTCGAGCAGTTCGGGATGAGTCGGAGGCGAGCCTTGCGAGCCGAANNTCGTTCTCCGTCTCGACCAGCCCTTCGCCGAACAGACGCATCCAGATCCGATTCGTCGCCACGCGTGGCACCAGCGGTTGGCGATCCGAAACGAGCCATCGGGCCAGGTCGAGACGATCGGCGCGCGCTCCGCGCTGCATCAGCGGCGGGAGCCAATTCGGCGTGCCCGGTTCGACCGGATCGCCGCGGCGCAGGAAGTCCCCGCGGATCAGGACGGTCGATGCTCGCGGCTCGGCAAGTTCGGCCATCACCATCGAGCGAGGAATCTCGCCGACCAAGCGACGCCGTTCGGTTTCGAACCGCTCGACATCGGCGACCAGCGATTCGCGCTCCGGATCGGGGAGCCCGAGGACGCGCGGATCGCGATCGGTCACCGAGACGCGAAAACGCCCGATCGAGTAGCCGGCGGGCTGGGGGCCGAATCGAAGGACCAGCTCGACCGCTCCGTCGGCAGGCGGCTCGATCGGCTCCGCGAACGCGAAGAGCGCGGTGCGCGGCGAGTTGAGAGGGCCGTGCGACGAATCGCCGGGAGCGAGATTGATCGCCCAGCCGGTGGCGAGATCGCCGTCCAGCGCCGCGGTCACCGGATAGTTCGGCTGAGCATGATCGGCGATCGCCGCGACCGGCACTCGAACGTCGTCAGCCCCGACAAGCAACTGGAGCTCGGACAGGACGAAGTTGCCGTTCCCGGCGCGACCTGGTCCCTGCTGCGGGAGTGACGGGTCGGTCAGCGTCTCGAGACGGATCGCCGACAGATTCGTCAGTTCGGTCGGCAGCTTCAGACGGATGACGTACCGATCGCTCGGCGGCGCCGGACCGCGAGCGAGCCAGGAGCCGTCTTGCTGCGCGACGAACTCGGTCCCGCCGTCGCTCATCGGGGTTTCGGATGTCGCGACGATCCAGGCATCGCTGCCGTCGTCGCCGGTGGTCATCTCGACGGGCGGATGCTCCCGATCGAAACGTTCGAGCAGCGACTTGGCCGCGGCCAGACGACCCTCGACCAGCGCCAATCGCTCGGACTGAGCCGGCTCGGGGACCGCGATCGTCGGGCCGACGTCGTTGACGTCGCGCGTCGAATCGAAGAAGGCATACAGTCGATAGTAGTCGTGCAGCGTCACCGGGTCGTACTTGTGCGAGTGGCACTGAGCACAGCCGACGGTCAGGCCGAGCCAGACGGCGCCGGTCGTGTTGACTCGATCGACCACCGTCTCGACGCGAAACTGCTCGTTGTCGGTCCCTCCCTCCTGATTGATCAGCGTGTTCCGATGAAAGCCGGTGGCCAGCCGGGTTCCGTCGTCGGCATCGGGGAGCAGATCGCCGGCCAGTTGTTCGATCGTGAAGCGGTCGAACGGCAGATCGGCATTCAGCGCGGCGATCACCCAATCGCGATACGGCCACATCGTCCGCTCGGCGTCGACCGAATAGCCGTTGGTGTCGGCGTAGCGCGCCTGGTCGAGCCAATGACGTCCCCACCGTTCGCCGAAGTGCGGCGAGGCGAGAGTCCGGTCGATCAACCGCTCCCACGCGTCGGGACGCTCGTCCCGTTCGAATCGCTCGACCGATTCGACGTCGGGGGGCAGGCCGAGCAGATCGAGCGACAGACGCCGCGCCAGCACGCTTCGCTCCGCACTCTCGCTCGGCGAGAGGCCGGCGGCTCGCTGTCGTCGCAGCACGAACGGATCGAGCGGTTCGCGCGACCAACCGTCGTCGGCGGTGACGGGGACCTGAGGGGGGACGAGCGGCCGAAACGACCAATGCTCCGCGTACTCGGCTCCCGACTCGATCNNGCGAGCGGCGGTCCGGCCTCTTCAGGAGGCATCCGATCGTCGTCATGCGAGCGGATCCGCTGCAGCAGCTGGCTCGCCGTAGGATCTCCCGGAACGATCGCGGGGCCCGAATCGCCGCCGCGCACCGCTGCGTCGAAGGAATCGAGTCGCAGGCCCCCTTCGCGTGTCCCCTCATCGGTTCCGTGACAGCGCCAGCAACGATCGCTGAGCAGTGGGCGAATGTCGCGAGCGAAGTCGATCGACACCGGTTCGGCGCGCTCGAGCGAAACCGGATGGAGCGTCGACGATGGGGAGTCCGAGATCGCATCGACGGCATTGCGGTCATCGCGATGTCGGGCATCGGCTCGTATCGCTTCCGGCTCGACCTGCAAGAGCTCGGCCGTCGCGCGACGCAGAACCGCTTCGCTCCCCGGTCCGGTCCAGGTCCACCCTTCATCGAACCCATCTGCGAACGCCGCCTCGGTCGGCACGTATCCCGTCCGACTCTCGCCGTAACCGACCGCAGCGATCAGACGATCCGGCGCGAGACGTTTGGCGGCGAGCTGATGGCCGACGAAGCTCTCGCCCGGAAACAGCAGGAGCGTCGCGGCGATCCGCTCAACGCCGCTTTCGGACTCACCGATCTCCGATTTGCTCCGCTCGTCGCGCGTCGCCAGGTCGATGCCGATCATCGCGATCGGTTCGTTGCGTTCGACTCGCCGAAGCGATGCGAGTCCCATCGCGGCGAGAATGCGTCGTTCGGTCGGCAGATTCGGATCGCGCCGCTCGATGTCGAGCGTCTCGGCCGACAGACGCTCGTCGTCGGGCCACGGTAGGCGAATCTCGACCGAACGGCAGTCGATGCCGCTCAACGGAACGCGCTCGGCCGAGCGGATCGAGCGGCGCATCGCGTCGGCCAGTCGTTCGATCAGCCCTTCACGTGCCTCGTCCGAGCCGTCGTTGTAGCGCCCTGCGGTCACGTCGCCGCTGCATCCCGAAGCGTAGATCTGATGAACCGAAAAGTCGTCGCGTCGAACCCGCTCGCGAGCCAGCCCGACGAAGTCGGCCGAGACGATTCCCTCGCCGTAGCGACTCATCGGATGCACGGCATACGTGTGATAGGCGACGATCGGCCTGTCGCCGTCGCAGAACAGGAGCGTCACGAGTTCGGGATCGATCTCGCCTTCGTCGGCGGCGACCAGATCCGGATCGGCCGCGCTCCGACTGCCGCGACGGAACGAGATGCTGCCGTCCGGTTCGACGACGCGTCGGTTCGAAGCGATCCGCTCGACCGTCGCTCGGCCGAGGCCGAGGTGGGTGATCGGTTTCTCCGACAGCATGGCATCGCGCACGGCGCGATCGAGACGTTCCAGCACGTCGTCGAAGAACGGGACATCGTGCGGTTCGTTCGGCAGGCCGACTTCGCGCAACAGCGACTCGGCGTCGCTGTCGACGACCGGAGCATCATGCTGGTGATTGGCCGATAGGACGACTCGGTCGATCGTCGTGCCGGCTGCCTCGGCGAGCGTCCGGCGCATCCGGTCATAGGCGCCGTTGCGGATCTCGCACCAATCGACCGCGACGATCACGATCGGTCGTTCGCCGCCGAGCAGGACGAAGCCGTCGGCTCGGAGCGGATCGGCGACCGACCGAGACTTGGTCGGCAGGATCCCCATGCAGCGATGATCCACCGGGATCGTGACGTCGATCGAGAACGGCGCGACCGCAAAGGTCCCCTCGGCTCGTTCGTCGATCGTCTTGCCGTCAGCCGAACCGACCGAAGACGCGACCAGGAGCAAGAACGCGACGAGCGTCAGACGCACCGGCACGTCGAGAGGGGAAGACGATCGAGAGGACATCGTTCCGGGCGAGAGCATCGGCTCGACTCGATCTGCGGGGAAGTCGGTGGGAGCGGCGCGAGCATCGCCGCCGACTCAGCATAACCCGATCCCCGCCCCGAGGCGCCGTTGCGCGGGCGTGGCCGACCGATCGCGACGCTCGCGGCGCCGATCCGAAGGGACGAGTCCCGAACGATTCGCCTTCAGCTCCAGTGATCGTCGGGGAGCATGCCGGCAGCATCGAGCGGGAACGGCCGCGGATCGGTCAGGATCTCGAGATCGTCGCGCCCGACGCAGCGATCCCAGTACGCGCGGCTGCACTCGAGTTCGGTCAGATGGAGCGTGTCGCGGACCCAGAGCAGCGCCGTCTCGTCGGGTTCGACCAGGCCGAGGGTCGGGATGGCCGCCTCGAGCATCTCGCGATCGGTCGCGTAGTCGAGCGGGAGCATCGCGGCGGTCGGATGGCTGCCGGTCAGGCAGTTGATCCGAGTCGTCCGGACATCCATCTGCTCGATCGCGCGGGTCAGGCAGAACTCGGCGATGCCGATGCCGGTCGCGTTCCCCTGCGACACGGCCGAGATGCCTCGCAGACAGATCCGCTTGATCTTCGGAAACTCGTGCTCTCCCGGATCGTGATCGCTCGCCTTGCGACCGACGACGTTCGTGTCCATTCCCGCTCCGCTGACGTCCTTGCCGATCCGGTCGAGAATCAGCACGTCGGCGCGATCGAAGGGGAGCCGAGCCATCCACTGACGAGCCAGATCGAGCAGCTCCGGCTCGCGCGTCTCGAACCGCTCCGGCTCGATCGCCTCGATCAGCGCCGTCCGGTCGTAGGCGTTTTCGACGATCGCCAGACCGGCGCAGATGCGGCAGCGCTCGAGCACCTGACGCGCGACGCTGCGGACGATCCGATCGAAGCTGTGATCGACGATCGCGCGATGATAGATCTTCGCTCCTTCGTGCTTGCCGAGGCCGATGAGCATCATCTTCATCAGCCCGCTCTCGAGAGCGCCGGTGAAGCGGGTATGAGGCTTCACGCGGCCGACGACCAGCACATGATCCGCTTCGGACGCGATCCGATCGAAGTGGACGTCGAACCCCTCGGGGGCACGCGACACGATCACCGTTTCCATCGACGCGCGAATCGGACAGCCGCACGACGCTTCGGTGATGCCGAGCTGCGCGAGCATCTTGGTCTGTCCGGCCGCCGTCCCTCCGCCGTGACTTCCCATCGCCGGCACGATGAACGGTTCGGCTCCGAGCGACCGCAGATGGGCGACGACCGCGCGCAGGATGACGTCGATCGACGTGATCCCGCGACTCCCCGCGGTAATCGCCACCGATTGGCCCGGAGCGATCCGTCGAGCGAGATCCAGTCGTGCCAGCTGACGATGCGTCTCCCCCTCGACGTCGCTCAGCTCCGGTCCCTGGAAACGCTGACGGACCCGAAAGAGATCGGGGAGCGGCATGGGGCTCGGCAGAGACATCGTCGTCGCGACTCGCGGGGCTAGGATCGAGAAGGAAGAGCGCGCGACCCGGGCGCGGCTCGACAACGGTCATCTGAATCGACGCAGGGGTTCGGGACCAGGGTGCGACGGGAAGAGCAGGATCGGTCGAGAGACGGTCGGTTCAGCGTTCCGATTCGTTCTGCAGCTCGCGGCGCAGCGGGCCGGGGCGATCGGTCGTGATCCCCTGAACGCCGGCGCCGAGCATGCGGCGAGCCAGCTCGGGATCGTTGACCGTCCAGCAATGGACCTGCAGACGCGCTTCGCGCACCTTGCGCACGAACGTCGCATCGATCAGCTCGCACGCCTGCAGATCGAGGCCGTCGAGACCGTGACGCTGCGCGACGGCGATCAGTTCGTCGACCGTCCGATTCCAGCGACCGGTTTCGGGATCGCGCTTCAGGCTCGCGAGCCAATAGACCGGCGTCTCGGGGAGCTCGCGCTTGCAGGCGGCACAGACCTCTTCCGAGAAGCTGATGATCGCCGTCGCCTCGACCGGCAGCCCCGCTTCGTCGATCGCTCGGCGCAGTTCGGGAACGATCTCGGGGCCGCACTTCACTTCGATCAGAGCGCGGCGACCGGCAGGGATCGCGGCCAAGGCTTCATCGAGCGACGGGATTCGCTCGCCGGCGAACGCTTCGCCCTTCCATCGTCCGGCGTCGAGCTGGCGGAGTTCGTCGAAGGTCGCGTCGACGATCGCCCGATCGACGCCGGTCGTCCGCTTCGCCGTCTCGTCATGACAGAGGATCGCGATGCCGTCGGCGGTCAGGCGGATGTCGAACTCGACCGCGTCGGCCCCCTGTTCCCAGGCTTCGCGAATCGCCGCAAGCGTGTTCTCCGGAGCATCGGCCGAAGCACCGCGATGAGCGACGATCTCCACGTCGAGCGTCTCCTTCGAGGACGGCGGCTCGTCCGGGGACCGAGCGGCGAGACCAGTGGTCGACAGGACGAGGGCCGCAACGACCGCAAACGACTCGAAACGAACGAGCGCTCGGAGGGTGTTGCGGAATCGGCGGAGCGGATGTGGAGAGCGAGTCATCGTCGGCGGAACTCCGAAGCGGAACGTTCGACTCGGTCGGCTCGCGCGGGAGCCGCTCGGGATCGTAACCGGTCGCATGCCGGACCGAAACCGTCGGCGACTCGGCGCCCCCGAGGTGACGACTCATGCCCACCGCTCGGCCATTCCTCTTCGGCAGCAGTCTGGTCAGCGGACGGATCGATCGGCAGAATCGAGACGAGGCTTGATCGTCGGTCGACCGCCGCCGGCGCGGGTTCGATCGGCGCTCCGGATCCTCTCCCTCGCCCCCGAACGGAGTCCGAACGATGACCTGCGTCCATCTGCAGCAGCTGTTTCAGCTCTGCAAGGAGAACGACCTGAAGATCGCCAGCTCGGATCTGATCCGAGTCGTCTGTCGGCAATGCGACGAGCAGGAGGTCTGCCCGTCGGTGCTGAGCGAGGAATACGACGCCTTGGTCGAGCGATCGACGACGAGCGAAGCGACGCCGGCACCGACCGAGTCGAAGCCGTAGTGCGTTCGCCGCCCTGCGTGGGCCCGGCCACTCC
>DMPQ01000242.1 GCA_003455945.1 Planctomycetaceae bacterium | reverse complement strand
GACCGGGGGCGGTCGCAGTACGGCGATACGCGGTCGCACGACAACGATCCGGTGCGACTACTTCTTGGGGCGAAAGGCGGTCAGGCGCTGCGGGTCGGTTTCCAGTCGCGCGCCGCCGATCAGGTCGAGCGCGTACGGGATCGCCGGCATCACCGCATCCAGACACTGCGCGATCGCTCGCGGTTGCCCCGGCAGATTCACGATCAGTCCGCTCCCTCGAACGCCNNGGCGACAGGATCGCCGTCGGGACGTACTGCAGCGACACCGATCGCATCAGCTCACCGAACCCCGGCAGCTCCTTCTCGATCACGTCGCGAGTCCCCTCCGGAGTCACGTCGCGCAGAGCCGGGCCGGTCCCGCCGGTCGTCACCACCAACGAACACCGCTCGACATCGATCAGCTCGATCAGCGCCGCCGAGATCGCCGGCCGCTCGTCCGGAACCAAGCGACGGACCGGTTCCCACGCGACCGACAACACCTCACGCAGATACGCCTCGATCGCCGGCCCGCCGAGGTCCTCGTATTCGCCTCGCGACGCACGGTCCGAGACGGTCACGATGCCGATGCGAGCCATGGTGACGAGGTCCGAGGAGGTGGGCGGAGGGCGCGGGAGAGGGGAGGGTGCGGGGAGAGTGCGGAGGGCTGAGGGCGCGGAGGTGGAGGGCGCGGAGGTGGAGGGNNGCGGCGGGCTGGGGGGACGCGGGCTGGGAGCCGCGCGGTTACGGGCTGGGGTTCGATTCGTGGCAGGCTTGGCGTTCGAGGTCGGCGATCTTGCACAAGCGCCGCTCGTGACGACCGCCGTCGAACTCCGTCGTCAACCAGACCTCCACCATCCGCTGCACCCGCTGCTCGCCGACCAGATCGGCCGACAGACAGAGGACGTTGACGTCGTTGTGCCGCCGACAGATCTCGGCCGTCACCTCGTCGTGACAGGTCGTCGCGCGGATCCCCGGCACCTTGTTGGCCGTGATCGCCATGCCGATCCCGGTCCCGCAGATCAGGATCCCGCGGTCCGCCTCATGATGCGCCACCTGCCTGGCGACCACCGACGCGATGTCCGGATAGTCGACGCTGTCGGCCGAGTCGGTGCCGACATCGACCGTCTCGTGCCCCAGGCGATGCAACAGATCGATCAGCTTGCGCTTGAACTGCACTCCGCGATGATCGTTGCCGATCGCGATCCGCATGGTCATTTCTCCGGTCGCTCGGGGAGCGGGACTTCGGCGGCCCACGCCGCCAGATGCTCGTCCAACTGTCGAGCGCACTCTTCGTACATGGGGAGGGGCCCGCCGATCGGGTCGGCGACGTCGCGGCGATCGCGCGACACGACGAACGCCCGCGACGCCAAATCGGGCCATTGGTTCAGGATCGCCTGGCGCNNGGCGATGCCCCTGAGTCATCGTCAGGATCAGGTCGGCCTGCCGCACCAGCCGCTCGGTGACCGGCTGGCTCAGGTGCTCGGTCAGGTCCAGTCCGAGTCGCGCCATCGCCTCCACCGCCTCGGCCGACGGACGCCCGCCGGGCATCGCCGCCACGCCGGCACTCGCCACCACGACTCCGTGCCGGTCGAGTTCGTCGATGTCGCAACCGACTCGCTTCGCCAGATGCCGACGCATCAGCTGCTCGGCCATCGGACTGCGGCAGGTGTTTCCCGTACAGACCAACAGGATCATCATCGACGCCAACCGCTGCAACGCGAGTTCACCGATCACCCCCGCCTCGAGCACCGACCATCGGTCCCGTTCGAGAGCGATCATCGTCGCCGGCTGAGCGTATTTGGTCCGCCCGCCGTCGAGCACGACATCGATCCGACTGCCGATCGACTCGACCACCTCCGACGCTTCGACCGCCACCGGACAGCCACCCGCTCCGCCGGCCGCCGATCCGGACGAGGGACGAACGGGAACCGGTACGACCACCAACGGGCCGATCGAGAGCCGCAAGACCGACAGGATGACATCGTGGTGGGGGACCCGCAACCCGACCTCCCCCTGAGGCGCGACGCTGCGCCGCGTCTCGGCCGGCAGCTGAGTCAACACGCTCTCGGGATGCTGCGTCGCCGCTCGCACCAACAGCGGACCCGGCCAGCAGCGCCGCATCAGACGACGCCCCATCGGCGAAAGATCGGGAAGGTAGTCGAGCGCGTCGTCCGCACTCTTGACCGCCAACGCCCGCTTCTCGAGCGGGACTTCCGGGACCGCCGCGATCAGTCGCGCCACCGCGTCGGGACTCAGAGCCGACGCCGCCGCCAGATAGATCGTCTCGGTCGGCAGCGCCACCAGCTTGCTCTCGGCCAGCGCCTGAACCGTCCGGTGCACGATGTCGCGAGGGTCTTCGGCCTGACGCAAGTCGATCGTGACTGCGGGCATGCGATCTCGCCGGGGGATGGCTTCGGAGCGGTCGTCGTAATACGTTAAGGTACCGAGGCTTACGTCGCAGGGTCAACACCCTCCCGCGCCTCGCTGCCGCCGCCGAGTCGCCGTGTCCGTCGGAGCGAGCCTGTGGTTCCCGACTCTCTTCCACTTCGCTCCCCCGACACCTCGGCCCTCGGCTCCTCGGCCCTCGGCTCCACGGCCATCGACATCATCGCTGCCTGCTCGCCGGTCGCTCGCGAGCTCGCCAGGGCCGCGCCTGCCGCCATCTCGCCTATCGCAGACTCGCCTATATCGCCGGAGCCGCTCGATCGGCGGCGATTTCTGCATCGCGCTGCCGCAGCACTCGCGATCGCCGGCTCCGGAACCCTCGCCACCGCCGGCTGCTCCCCTCGCTCCTCGACCGAAGCGGACGCGATCATCGGACGGATCGGGATCGGAGCGGGGCGATTCCAGAAGCCGCGCGCCCTGGCGATCGACTCGACCGACCGCCTGTTCGTCGTCGACATGACGGGGCGGATCCAGTCGTTCGATCCCGACGGCCGACCGCTCGCCTTGTGGCGTACCCCCGACATCCACCAGGGAAAGCCGACCGGCCTGACCATCTCGCCCGAAGGCCATCTCTGGGTCGCCGACACGCATTACTTCCGGATCCTCGAATACACCGCCGACGGCACGCTGCTCCCCGAGCGGACGCTCGGCGGCACGAACGGAACCGCTCCGGGGGAGTTCGGACTGGTGACCGATGTCGCCGTCGACTCGACCGGCTGTCGATACGTTTCGGAATACGGCGAGTTCGACCGGATCCAGAAGTTCGCCCCCGACGGCTCGTTCGTGATCGAGTGGGGAGGGCACGGCAAGGAGCCCGGCAAGTTCCTCCGCCCGCAGAGTCTGGCGATCGACGAGCAGGACCGCGTCTGGGTCGCCGACGCCTGCAACCATCGCGTGCAGCTCTTCGACCTGTCGTCCGGCAAGGTCGAACTCGTGCACAGCTGGGGCATGGAAGGGACCGCGCCCGGGGAGCTCCGCTATCCGTACGGTCTGATCCTGGTCGACGATACGGTCGTGCTCGCGGAGTACGGCAACCATCGGGTGCAGCAGCTGACGCGCGACGGAGAACCGATCGCGATCTGGGGACGGGCCGGCCGAGGGTCGGGAGAGCTCGACCAGCCCTGGAGCGTCGCTCGCGATTCGCGAGGAAGGTATTTTGTCCTCGACTCGTACAACCACCGGATCCAGCGATTCCGGTTCGGTCGCGAGGGGTGACAAGCAGCGACTCGGGGAGCGGCGCCGACCGACATGATCTCGGCGCCGTCCCGATTTCGGCTCGCCGATCAGGCCTTGCCGATCAGCTGCGCAAAGGCGTCGATGGCGCGGCGAGCAGAAGCGACGCTCCCCGCGACGTCGAGCAGATTCTTGGCCGACGCGAGTGCCACCAACGTCGGCTCGGTCCGCACGATCCGGGGACGACCGACCGGACGGCGCGCCGCGCTCTCGGTGGACGNNCCTCGGCGACGGCGCGGTTCTCCCGCCTTCTTCCGATCCAGCGACAGGATGACGCTGACATAGGCCGGCGTGATCTCGAGTCCCTTCTTCGACAGCGCCTCGGCGATCGCCCGCGGCTTGGCGTTCGGATGAGCGGCTCGGTAGGCGCGGATCAGAGCGGACTTGCTGTCGGTGGACTTCGTACGGGCCATCGCGGAATCCTCGCTGGTCGGTTTCCCGACGCCTCAGCGCCGAGACGATTCGTGGGGGTCGAGGCCGAGCCGATTCGACCTGACTCGAAGACGGAACGTCGCCGCGTCGATCGATTCGCATCACGCCGCCGGTCGGACTTGCCAGAGCGGTCGCGGTCGCCGTATCGATCGAGTCGCAGTGACCTGTCGCGACCAGTTGATCGTCAGAGTCTCGCGCGCCGAACGAGTCGACTCGCCGAGCGCGACACGATCGTCAGCATCCGCGC
>DMPQ01000123.1 GCA_003455945.1 Planctomycetaceae bacterium | reverse complement strand
ACGAAGTCAGGCGAGCCCGGTCGGTCTGAGACTCGGATCTTACCTCGGTCGCTCGAACGTCCATGCCTTCGCGAACCGCGATCAAAACGCATCCGGTCAGCGGTGCCGTTTCGGTTTCGGGGACCCCGATTCCCGCAGACCGCCGAGAAACCAGCTGATCATCTGCAGCGCGACCAGCACGACGAAGAACGCCGCGACGATGACGACGATCCGCCCCTGCAACGCTGCTGCTGCCAGGACCGCCACCGCGCCATACCAGACCCACTTCGGAAAGTAGCGGTACAGCGACTGAACGCTCGGCAGCGCGATCCAGAGCACGATCAGCAGCACGCCGACGCGCACCAGCGCACCGCGTGCAAACTCGCTGGTACTCCCCGCCGAGACGTTCGTGCCGAGTACGAACGCGCTGATCAGAAGGCCGATCCCGAACAGCCCGAGCGCATGTCGTTGCCAATCGTTCATGCGCTTCAGGTCACCTCCCAGCGAAGTGTCTCGACCATCCTGCCCCGGGGAATCTCCCTCAGCCCGCGCTCGATTCCGAAACGAGCCCTGGGGACCTCGGCTTGCTGCCCAGCCGCCGGACCGCTCCCCACCAGATCGCCGCCAGCTTCGTCGAGAACGAAGCGACGAACAACAAGGCGATCATCACCGTCAGACCGGCACCGATCAGGATCGCAAGATCGATCGACCGTGTACGCCAACCAAACGCCGATCGGACCGCGAAGCCCCCACTCACGACGCCACCAACCCGCAACCCACCAACCGGTCGCAGCCATCAGCGGTATGCCGAAGACGATGCTGCAGTACGGCCCAGCGGCCTGCACATGCTTCTCGTAGTAGCTCGCCTCATGTCCGGGATCGATCAGATGGCCGTAGACGACCATGTAGAGCACGGTCGCTGCGACGTTGAAAATCAGAACGAGCAGTGCCGCTCCGACCAGGGCCGCAACACGCATCAAGATCGTCATTCGGATTCTCCCTGCGATTCGCTCGAGCCACGGTGATCGGTTCGGCACATCGGCAGCGATTATCCGAGACATTTCGTTCAATGTCGATCGAGCGACTGGGTCCAGCGGCCGATCTCCCGGAGCGTCTCGGGTTCCCCCGGTTTCGGCGAGGGGATGGCCGCGATCGCGATCCCCCGTTCCTCGTTCGCCTTGACCAGTTGCCTCACCGGGTCGGTATCGGCGACGTCGGTCGCCAGCCAGAGACCGATCGACAGGCGGCGGAGCGGTTCGTTTTCGGGGAGCGACACGCCGGGGGGAAGTCCCGAGCCGATCAGCGCCAAGCCTCGCACCGTGCGACTCGCGTCGGTCGCGATCAGCGCGGCGAGCGCCGCTCCCGGCCCCTCGCCGACGATCGCCACGCGCCGCGGATCGATCCCGTAGTCGATGATCGCCTGGCCGATCTGAGTCGCGATCCGTTCGACGTCGGTCCGCTGCCAACGACGCTCGTCGGTCGAGTGCGGTGCGACGACGATCAGGCCGTCACGCACTGCCGCAACTCCCCAGCGCTCCCGCAGCTTCTCTGCATCGACCTTCCCCGGCGCACCGACGACAACCACCAGCGCGAACGAACCGTCCGGCGCGAAGCGGTTCGGTACCACGACATCACACGTCTCGGGGAACTGCTCCAGCCGAAGTTCCTTCAGCTCGCAGGACGTCTCGGGATCGATCACCTCTGCCGTCTCGATCGGCGGCGGAGGGAGCGTCGCGGCCAGCGGAGCGAGCGTCGCGGTGCCGCGGCGGATCGTTCCGGCCGGACCATCGATGGCCGCCGTCCACCCGATTTCGACATTCTCTCCCGGAGCGAACGGCGCCAGCGCCGTCGCCAATTCGTCGATCGAAGCGATCGCCGCGCCGGCGATCTCGACGATCCGATCGCCGGCGTTGATCCCGAGTGCCGCGACCGGACCGCCGTCGTCGATTCGCTCGACGACGACTCCCGCGATTCCAGCCTCCGCCGGATCGCTCACGGCCGCCGGTTCGATGCCGAGCGCCGCGACTCGAAACGGTTCGATCTCGGCCGCCAACTCCGTCTCGAACGACATCCGTTCCCCTTGCCGCTCGATCACCCCAACGATCGTCTCGCCGGCATAGCGACGACCGAGCGCATGTTTCAGATCGGGGAATCGGCGAATGGGGCGTCCGTCGATTTCGACGATCCGATCGCCGGGCATCAGACCGACGACGCCGGCCGGTGACAGACGTCCGACCGCTGCAACCTCCAACGGCTCGGTGAAGTTGTCCGAAGCTTTCGGAGTCACGCCGAGCTTGCCGGGGCGGAGATCCTTGACGCTCCAGCGATCCAAGTGCCCCAGAATCGTCTCGAACGGGATCACGAATCCGATCCCCGAGTCGTACCACTCGAAACCGGCCAACTGCTCCTCGCTCTGCGGCGAGATCGGCACCGGAATGCCGATCACTCGTCCCTGCAGGTCGACCAGCGCTCCGCCGTAGTTGCTCGGCGAGATCTTCGCATCGGTCTGGATCGCCTTCCCCCAGACTCGATCGAGCGCACTGACGATGCCGACCGACGTGTTGATCCGCTCGGCATCATGCACTCGACCGACCGCGACCGCGAACTGACCGACCTGCAGTTCGCTTTCGGGAGCGGCGATCGGTACCGGCAGGCCGGCCGCGTCGGGGCATTCGAGCAGCACGAGGTTGCGAGCCAGATCGCGCGACACGATCCGGGCCGGTGAGCGATTTCCGTTCGGCAGCCGGACCAGAATCGACGTCGGCTCGTGCACGATCGAAAAAAGACTCGTGACGATCAGCCCTCGGTCCGAAACGACGACGCCGGTCGACGGTCCCGCAGCGATGAACAGGTCGCCGACTCGCTCGCGACCGCCGATCGTTTCGATCTGCACGACGCTCGGCGCGACCTGTTCGGCCGCGCGTCGCAGGACCGCGAACTCTTCCTGAGCGGCGATCGGCATCGACGCCGGCAGCGCAAACAGCAACCCTGCTGCGCAGATCGTCCGAATCGCGACGTTCCCCGGTCGATCGAATCGCATCATCGGATCTCCAGTTCGACGGTGACCGTCGCGGTGCCGCGTTGCAGCGTCAGCACCAGCAGATCGTCCCGATGAATCCGCGACAGGACCGTTTCGACCTGGCTGCGCGAAGCGACCAACCGATCGTCGACGAACAGGATCAGGTCGTCGGGCCGAACTCCTGCTCGCTCCGCTGCACTGCCGCGGGCGACGCGATCGACGAACGGCGGCGTCCGGCCGACGACGTCCGGGACGAGTTCCATGCCGAGCAGTTCGAGCGTCATCGGCTCGGAAACCTCCGGCCGGTCCTCCTCGAACGCCAGCAGCAGCTTGCNNTCGGCGTCATCCGCCTTGAGGTCCTTTCCGACCAGCCCGAGGAGATTCCCCGACGCATCGACGATCGCCCCTCCCGGAGTTCCCGGATTGCTGGTGATCGCGTCGGTGACGATGACCGGACCGCGGTACGGCAATCGCCCGCCGATTCGGTCCCCTTCCAGCGAACGGACGGCGGTCACCGTTCCGTGCTGCACGCTCGCCGGTTCGTTGCCTGTCGCGACGCCGTAGAGATTCGTCAGCGCGAGGATCAGCTCGCCCGGCTCCGGCACGCGCATCGATTCGTCGAGCACGAAGTGCGGCAACCCCTGAGCGTCGATCTTCAGGATCGCGATCTCGGTCCGCGGGTCGTACCCGAGCAACGTCGCTTCGTACCGCTGGCCGTCATCCAGGAAGGTCGCGACGGTGTCGGCGTCGAGCACGTGACTCCATGCCGTGAGCACATGTCCCTCGTCGGAGATCAGGACGCCGGTCTGATAGGCTTCGAGCCCCTTGGCGCCGCCGGCTCCGAACAGCTTCACCACCTTGGTCCGCGCCGAGGCGGTCAGTTCGACGATCGGTCGAGGGCGTTCCTGAGCGACGAGGAGGTTCGGCACCGTCGTGACGAACGCCGATGCGACGACGACCCACACGAACGTCATGAGGCGCGCTCGGTCGAGTCGTCGGATCGTGCGGTCGGTCCGTTCGGTTCGTCTCATGGGTTCCCTCGCTCTCCGGCGGGCGGCGCCTCGCTCCAGCGGTAGCCGACGACGCGAAAGTCGCCGACGGTCGTCTCGCCGACTACCACACGCCAGCGACTCGGCAGACGCATTCCGTCGAACGCCGTCTCGTCCGAGAAGATCAGCCGACACGGATCGAAGCGATCGTCCGCCAGCAACTCGATCCCCGCCAAGCGTCCGGTTCCCGTTTCGAACACGAACTCGCTCTCGACCGAACCGAGCGTCGCCGCCAGACGATCGTGCGTCGCGGCGAGTTCGAACGAAGTGTCGTCGATGCCGGGCCCCGTCCCCAGGTAGATCACCTCGCCCGTTCGCCGCAACTCGCCGACGATCAGACGCTGCCAGTGATGGATCGCCAGCAGCAATCCGGTATTCGACGGCGCGAGCTGCGTCGCCAGATCCTGACCGAAATCGACCCCTTCGACGTCGTTGNNTTGAAGAAGAAGTTCGCGAAGCCGCGCCGCGGCTCGTACCAAGCGGCAACGCTCGGTGACACTTCGGCTTCTGCCGCCGAGTCACTGCCGTGCGGATCGCCTTCGCCCGGAGAGGGACCTTCGCCATCCGGACCTTCTTCGCCATCCGGCCGGGATGGCGCGGTTGCCGGTCCCTGGACCAGTTCGATCAGCTCTTCTTCGCCGTGCAGTCGCTCGAGTCGCACGCGCGTCTCGATTCGACCGTCCGACGTATCGAAGGCGATCGGCACTCGCCAACCATCCGGGAAGATGCCGAGCACGTTTTTGAAGCCGTTGACCGTGTCGATCGAGCGGCCTCCGAACGACACGATCTGATGACCGTACCGCAGTCCGCGACGAAAGGCGTCGGTTCCCTCGAGGATCGCGTCGACCGCGACTCGACCTTCGCGATCGGTTTCGACCGTCGCGCCGAGCGTCGCATGATCGACCAGCCGACCGCTCGACAGGACTCCATAGAAGTGGCGCACCTGATTGGCCGAGATGGCATAGCCGACGCCGACGTTGACGCGAGCACGCTTTTCGAGCGAGATCCGACCGTTGATGCCGATCACGTTTCCTTCGGCATCGAANNTTGATCGACGCGTCGGTCTGCAGACAGTCGGTGTATTCCAGGAGCGTGCCGGCCGGGTACTGATAGCGGCGAGTTCCCGACACGATTCCCCAGGTCACCGTCGGCTGAAGATTGGTCGCGAGCAGGAAAGGATTGCCGATCGCGAAGCAGGAGTCGCCGATCCGGACCTGATCGCTATCGGCGAGCGGAGCCGTCGGAAAGTCGTCTCGTCCGAGCAACCGCACGAGCGCCACGTCGCCGGTCGCATCGATGCCGACGATCACCGCGTCGTAGATCCGGCCGTCGTCCAGACCGCATTTCATGAACGGGCCGCACGGCTTCACGACGTGATAGTTCGTCACGCAGAAGCCGTCGGGAGTGAGCAGGACTCCCGAACCGCCGCCGCGCCCGTCGCGACTGAAGATCGCGACCGTCGCGGCGCGAGCCCGAGCGATTACTTCGATCCGCCGAGACTGTTCGGCGACGACTCGATCGAACGCCTCGTCGGCCGCACAAGGCGTTCGAGAGATCGCCACCGTCGCCGCCAGCGCNNGCGATGTCGCCGATCTCGACGTCCAAGCGGACCGGTTCGGGGTCGGCTCCCGTGATCCGCCCTTCCCACAACGTTCGTCCGTCACCTTCGATCACGACCAGCACGTCGCCGCGCGGTCGCGACTTGGGGTCGATCCCCATCCAGCCGACCAGACGGGAATAGCCTTCCGGAACGCGATAGACCAGGCGCGTTCGACTTCGCAGCGCGAGGCCTCTCGAAAAGGTCCGAACCGCTTCA
>DMPQ01000084.1 GCA_003455945.1 Planctomycetaceae bacterium | reverse complement strand
CGGGCCGCCGATCTCGTGAGAGACCGGCGGCCCGTCGACGGCTGTGGGTCGAAGAAGCTCCGCTTCTTGCGCTCGTCGATCGTCGTGTGCGATGTCCCGGGGCGAGCGATCGCCCCTTGGGGGCTCAGCAGCCGTGCTTCTCGAGCTTCTGGCGGAGCGTGTCGGCGGTGAACGGCTTGACCAGATAGTCCGATACGCCGGCCTGGATCGCCTTGAGGACCTGCGACTTCTCCGCCTCGGTCGTCACCATGATGATCGGGACTTCCTTGTCGATCTCGCGGATCCCGACGTTGACGTCCAGGCCGTTCTTGTTCGGCATGTTCCAGTCGGTGAGGACCAGGTCGAATTCGCCCGCCTTGAAGGCGTCGAGCGCCTCGACGCCGTCCGCCGCTTCGACGGCGCTCGGAACGCCGACGGCGGCCAGGGAACGCAGGATGATCTTGCGCATGGTGCTCGAATCGTCCGCCACGAGTACTCGCTTGCTCATCGTCGTCTCGGTAGGTCGGTGGCTGCGGGGTGCGTCGGTCGTCGGTTCGGACGGAGGTGCATCCGTCTCGAGAAGTCGACGCACGAAGGCTAGTTCCGCTCCTGAGACTGTCAATCGATCGGGCGTTCGCGACGGAAGGTGTCCTTCCTGTGGACTGTCTCCGGGCACCGAACGGTCGGCACGTTCGCGATCGGATCGCGATCCCTTCCGTCGGCGCGCGGCTCGAGGGGACTCGATTCGGCCCGACCGCTCTCTCTTCAGCGCACCTCTCTCTTCCTGACGCATCGCGCCGTACCGTCGTCGTTCGCCGGCGGCGGAAAGTCGCTTCGCTTGCTCCCGCCCCGCCGGCATCTCGAACTCGCGTCGACCGCGCAGAATCGGCGCGTTCCGCAGCGCTCCCCGGATCCGATCCGCACACCGCTCCTGCAACCCGCTCCGCGGCATCGGGTATCGGCCAAAACAGCGGGAGAGCGCATCGCTCGGCGCCATTGCCCGACGGCGCGCTCAACGTAACTTTCGCCCGATTCGGTTCCCCGACTCATGGGTCCGGTTTCGTCCGAGCGTACGGCGAAACGGTTCCGAGGTCGGCCGATGGGACGCCCCACGCCTCTCGCTTCCGCACGGCGATTCGAGGCATCGAGCAGAGGAACAACGACATGTCCAGCGCCCCTTCCGTCGCGAGCGTCGAGAGTCGTTCGGTCAAAGCCAAGGAGGCGATCGGCTCCATCCAATTGGTCAGCTTTCGGCTGGACAAGGAGGAGTACGGCATCGAGATCACGCGCGTGCAGGAGATCATCCTGCCGGGCGACATCACGCGGATCCCGGAGAGCCCGAACTACATCAAGGGACTGATCAACCTTCGCAACACCGTCATCCCGATCGTCGATCTCCGCCTGAGGTTCGGCATGAACGAGGCGGAGCGGACCGACGAGACGCGGGTGATGGTGGTCGTCATCGGCGGCAAGACGGTCGGCCTGGTGGTCGACGGCGTGAACGAGGTGATGCGGATTCCGTCGGACGGCATCGTCCCGCCGCCGCCGAGCATCGCCGGCCTCGGTCACGACTATCTGATCGGCCTGGTCAATCACGACGAGCGCCTGCTGATCGTGCTCGACATCGATCGGATGCTCGATCGCGACGACGTGCTCGACGTCGCCGAGTGAACGACTCTTCAGGAGAAGCCAGCATGTCGCCGGTCGATCGGATCCTCGAAATCGCGTCGCTGCAGCTGACCGATCCCGAACTGGATCGGTTCGCGAAACTGATCTACGAGACGATCGGCGTCCGGATCACGTCGCAGAAGCGCGCGATGCTCAGCAATCGTCTCCGCCGTCGTCTGACCGAAAACGGACTGCGCGACTTCGATTCGTATTTCCGGCTGATCTCGTCGCCGAACCGACCGGCCGCCGAGTGGGATCACTTCCTGCAGGCCGTGACGACTCACGAGACCTACCTGTTCCGCGATCAGGTCCAGTGGAATTGGTTCCGCGACGACTTTCTGGCGTCGCGTCTGGCCGCGGGGGCGACCGATCCGTCGGCGCGACGCCTGAGAATCTGGTCGGCGGCATCGAGCACCGGCGACGAGGCGTACACCATCGCGTCGACGATCGCCGGAGCCCTTACCCAGCCGCAGACCTGGAACATCGAGATCCTCGGGACCGACGTCGGCATGGACACGCTTCGCCAGGCGCGCGAAGCGAAGTTCGGCGAGCGGGCGATGCACCTGGTCCCCGAAACGCTGAAGCGCCGCTTCTTCCGTCCCGCCGCCGACGGCGTCACGTGGAGTCCCGACGAACTGCTTCGCGGTTGGGTCCGCTTCGAGCGACACAACCTGCTCGAGCCGTTCCGCAAGGGACCGTTCGACGTCGTCTTTCTGAAGAACGTGATGATCTATTTCGACGCGCCGACCAAACAGCGGGTGCTCGACAACGTCCGTCAGACGCTGGCGCCGGGATCGCTGCTGGTCACCGGCGTCTCGGAAGCGGTTTCGACCCTGATCGACGACTTCGAACGACTTACCCCCTGGCTCTTCCGCTTCCACGGAACGCGCTGAACGCCGAGAGGAACGACCATGACGAGCCAAGATGCCTTTGCCGAAGATCTGCTCTCGGACTTTCTCGACGAGTCGAGTCAGTTGCTGGCGCAGCTGAACGAGAATCTGCTCGACCTCGATCGCCTGGTCGCCGGCAGCGATGCCGGTCGACCGATCCGTTGCGACGAGGAGATGATGAATCGGATGTTCCGCGCCGCTCACAGCATCAAGGGACTCTCCGCGATGCTCGGGCTGAGCAACATCAACGCGCTGACGCACAAGATCGAGAACGTCTTCGATGCGG
The DNA here is from genome assembly GCA_003455945.1 of Planctomycetaceae bacterium. GTDB lineage: Bacteria > Planctomycetota > Planctomycetia > Pirellulales > Pirellulaceae > UBA11682. Next base: position 5,433 of record DMPQ01000084.1, on the reverse strand, counting down.
CTCGCAAGGAGCAGATCGGGCTCGACGTCCGCTGCGTCGATGTCGTGCTCCGCTCGGTCGACCGTGTCGGCGAAATGATCGATCTGCTTCGCAACGAGGGGCGCGAGGACATCGACGCTTCCGATCTCTCGACCGAGATCCGTCAGCTGCTGACCGATGCCGGTTGTTTCCGCGAACAGCGTTCGGCCGCCGAGATCCAGGCCGGGTTCGATGCGGTCGCCGGCTCGGACACCTCGACTTCCGCTCCGGCCGCTCCGGCCTCATCAGCCGCATCGCGCCCCGTTCCCCCGACCGCTCCCGAACCGATCGAGGATCTGCTCGCCGGAATCGTGGACGAAGTCGACATCTCTCCTCGCTATCTGGCGATCTTCATCGACGAGGCGGTCGAGACGATCGAGTCGATCGGCGAAGCGCTGCTCGGCTACGACTCGCTGACGCCGGGCGAAGCGAACGAGGCGCTGCTGGTCACGTCGCATCGCCTGAAGGGCTCGGCCGCGAGCGTCGGCCTGCATCGCCCGGCGAAGCTCGCGCACGTGATGGAGGACGTCTTCCAGGACCTCGGCGAACGCCAAGTCGCGATGAACGTCGCGATGATCGACGCGATGTTCGCCTGCTGCGATGCCCTGAAGGCGTATGTCGAGGGACTGCGCCAAGGGAATGCCGACGCGTCGACCTTCAGCGGGCTGGCGCATGCCGTTCGAGTCGCCAAGCGTCAGTTGGACAGCGAGACGAACGGCTCGAGCAGCTCGACCGAATCCGGCGCGTCATCCGCCGCTTCCCCTTCATCGCCCCCGACCGCAGCGGAAGCCGCCTCGTCTGCGCCGCCGACCACCCGCGGTTCCGTCACCGGTTCGTCCGCCTCGCGCCTGGTCACGGTCACGATCCGGTTCGCTCCGGAACTGCCGGCCGCCGGCATGAAGGCATCGCTGATCGTCGAGAAGCTCCGCGCTCTCGGGTCGATCGAGATCTCGGACCCGGATGTTGCCGAGCTGACCGCGCAGGACGATCTTCGCGAGTGGATGTTCGCGATGCGGACCGCCGCTTCCGTCGCCGAGATCACCAACCGCTGCCGAGTCGCCGGGGTGAAGAGCTGTGAGGTCGCCGTGCCTTGCGACGCTACGCACGCGCCGACTCCCGTATCGACGATGGCCGTGTCGACGCCGACCGCTCCCCAGGAAACGAAACAAGATCGGGAAGTCGCTGCGCCCGCGACTTCTTCGCGATCGACGGCAGCGACCGTGGCTGCCGCGGCGGAGACTCCCGAGTCGGTCGAGCCGGCGAGTCCGGTGACGACCGAAGCCGGAGCAGCTCCCAACGGTTCCGACAAGGGACGAGCCGACGGGACCGCCAAGCCGGCCGAGACGCTTCGAGTCGACATCGAACGCCTCGATCAGCTGATGAACCTGGCCGGCCAATTGGTGATCAACAAGGCGCGCTTCGTCCAGATCGGCGACTCGCTCAAGGGATCGCTGATGAACAAGCAGGCGCCGCAGGTGCTTGCCGATGCCCGCAACATCGGGCGACAGGTCCTGCAGACGCTCGAGGACGGCAGCGCGATCGAAGCGACTCGACTGCCGCAGTTCCAGAGTCAGATGCGCCGTCTGGCCGCCGATCTCGATTGGCTCGAGAAGGAGTTCTCGCGGTTCAACACGCTGCGCAACGACGTCAACGACCTGTTCGAGGCGGTGCATCAGCTCGACCGAGTCGCCGACGGGATCCAGCAAGGGGTGATGGATACCCGCATGGTCCCGATCGGTCCGCTGTTCGCCCGGTTCCGCCGCATCGTCCGCGACATGACTCGGTCGACCGGCAAGCGGATCGACCTGGTGATTCACGGCGAGAACACCGAACTCGACAAGCGGATGATCGACGCGCTCGGCGATCCGCTGATCCACATGGTCCGCAACTCGGCCGATCACGGGATCGAGACCCCCGAACTCCGGCGCGAGTCGGGCAAGTCCGAATCGGGAACGATCACGCTCGACGCCTATCATCGCGGCAATCAGATCTACATCGAAGTCCGCGACGACGGGCGCGGACTGAATCGGGATCGGATCCTCGCCAAGGCGATCGAGCGCGGGCTCGTCGCGGCGGCCGATGCCGACAAGCTCAGCGATCACCAGATCCATCAGCTGATCTGGGAGCCGGGGTTCAGCACGGCCGAGAAGGTGACTGAGATCTCGGGCCGCGGCATGGGGATGGACATCGTCCGCTCGAAGATCGAGGAGATCAACGGCACGGTCGAAGTCAGCTCGACGTTCGGCCAGGGGACCACCTTCGTCATCAAGCTCCCGCTGACGATGGCGATCCTGCCGAGCCTGATGGCGGTGATCGGCAAGGGGATCTTCGCGATGCCGGTCGAGTCGGTGATCGAGATCGTCGCGATCCCGATTACCGAGATGCGAACGGTCCGCGGTCAGCAGACCGCTCGCATTCGCGGCCGAGTCGTCTCGGTTGTCGATCTGCAGGAGGTCTTCCGCTGGAACGATCCCGCGACCGATGCGACGACCTCGGATCAGACGACGCTCGTCATCATCGGCCAGGAAGGGGACGAGGTCGGTCTGCGAGTCGACTCGCTGCTGGGCGAGGAAGACGTCGTGATCAAGTCGCTCTCCGAGAACTACCGGAACGTTCGAGGGCTTGCGGGTGCCGCGATCCTCGGCAGCGGTCAGGTCTCGCTGATCCTCGACATTCCTGCCCTGATCGATATGGCTTCGCGACGCCGCGCCACCGTCGGCGTCTGATTCGCATCCTTCGCAAGATGACCCGTCCCGCTCCTCTTGGAAAGAGAGCCCGCACCGATGTCCGCCACGACCGAATCGATGCCGAATCCGATCGAAGAGCTCTTCCGCTGCGCGACGCGCGAGACGGCCGATCGGATGACGATCTGGACCGCCGGCAGCATTTCGCTCCGCCTGGAGGGGCTGACCGAAACCGAGCTGCATGAGATCTCGGATCACCTCGGTCCGATCGATCGGATGGCGACCATGGTGTTGCTCGAGGCCGAAGGAGAGATCGGCGGCACCCTCGTCCTGCTGTTCGACGACGATTCGCTGGACGCGTTCCTGGTCGCGATGACCGGCGAACCGGTTCTCCCCGGCGAACGGACGCCCCTTCAGGAGTCGGCGTTGCTCGAAACGGGGAACATCCTAGCGAGCGCCTTTACCGGAGCGATTTCGGATGCGACCGTCCTGCTCGTCCTGCCGACCCCGCCGATCCTGCTGACCGACTATGTCGCCAGCGTGCTCGAGCAGGCCTGCATGGCTCAAGCGATCAACAACGAGAAGCTCGTTCTGACTCGAACCCGGTTCGAACGGAACGGCGAGGCGCTCGATTGGCAGCTGGTCTTCATTCCCGACGGAGCGATGCGCGACTGGATCGACTCCGGCCCCCGTCTCCGCGACGGCGCCCTGTGAACTCGCTCTGCTCCCCCCGCCAACCGCCCAGAGACAATCCCATGCAACCCCTGGTCGAACGCCGCCCGTCCGTCGTGATGGTCGGGATGGGGCAATCCGAATGCGGCCGAGGCGAGGATCGATTCTCGTCGATCCTCGGTTCGTGCATCGCCATCTGCCTGTACTCGCGTCAGCGCGGCGTCGGGGCGATCGCCCATGTCGTGATGCCCGCCTCGCACGGTCGCGACTCGGCTCCGGGCAAATCGGCCGATACGGCCGTACCTCACCTGCTCGACCTGCTTCGAAAGGAGGGAATTTCGGCTCGAGATGTCGAGGCGAAGATCGCCGGCGGGGCGAGCATGTTCAAGATTTCAGCCGGGACACTGCAGATCGGCCAAGCCAACATCACCGCCTGTACGGCCGAACTCGAGCGGGTCGGGATCCCGATCGTCGGCCGTGACGTCGGCGGCGACAAGGGACGCCGGATCCACTTCGAGTGCGGCACCGGACAGGTCCGCGTCGAGATCATCGGCTGCCCGGCGACCACCCTCTGAAACACCACGGAACCTCGGAGCATCCTTCGGGAATCGGAAGCACAACCATGGACAAGTCCCTGCTGGTCGTCGACGACGCGCTGATCATCCGCCGCCAGATCGTCGACGCGGCCACCGAGGCGGGCTGGAACGTCATCGGCGAGACCGACGACGGGCTGAAGGCCTACGAGATGTATCGCGAACTGCAGCCGACCGCCGTCACGCTCGATCTGATCATGCCGGGACACGGCGGGATCGAGGCGCTGGAGCGGATCCGCGGCGAGTTCCCCGATGCCCGCATCGTGCTGGTCAGCGCCCTGAACCAGAAGGAGGTCCTGAAGCGCGCCTTCGCGCTCGGAGCGGCCGACTTCGTGATCAAGCCGTTCCGCCCCGAAGCGTTGATCGAAACGCTCGAGGCGGCGGTCGCCGAAGCGAACTGATCTCGCTTCGGCCTGAGCTGCCGGCCGACATCGCTGTTGGCCGACGTCGCTGCCGATCGTCGCGTCGACCGGCGCGCAAGGTGCGACGTCGCCGCACCGCGCCGCACCAAAGTGCGATCGCCGGCTCCGCACGCACTCCGGCGACCGGCAACGATCAGCCGACGAACCGGAGGAGCGCGTACTTCTTCTTGCCGCTCCGCAGCACCATCGTCGTCGGACTCGCCAGATCGTCCGACGTCAGGTTCCCGCGCGACTCGCTCAGCACCCGGTTGCTGACGTACAGTCCCCCCTGCCCCAACAGTCGCCGCGCGTCGCTCTTGCTCGAGCAGAGTCCCGCTTCGACGAACGCATCGAGCACCGGAAGACCGTCGCCGCCGATCCGCTCGGCCGGCAGATCGCGACTCGGCACGTCCGCGAAGATCTCCGCAAGTTCGCCGTCGCTCAGCCGATCGATCTCGGCGCCGAACAGGACCGACGTCGCTCGACGCGCCCGTTCGAGTCCGTCGGCACCGTGGATCAGCTCGGTCATCGCTTCGGCCAGTCGCTTCTGCGAGGGGCGCTCGTGAGCCCGTTCGCGCTGCGCCGCGTCGAGCGCCTCGATCTCTTCCGGCTCCACCTCGGTCAGAAACCTCAGACAGCGTCCCGCATCATCGTCGGCGGTCCGCAGCCAGTACTGATAGAACTCGTAGGGACTGGTTCGAGCCGGATCGAGCCAGAGGGTTCCCTTCTCGGTCTTCCCCATCTTGGTTCCGTCGCTTTTGGTCAGCAGCGGCATCGTCATGCCGTACAGCTGAACGCCGTCCATGCGGCGAGCCAGATCGATGCCGGCGGTGACGTTGCCCCATTGATCGCTGCCGCCGATCTGCAGTTCGCAGCCGTAGGTGCGATGCAGGTGCACGAAGTCGTACGCCTGGAGCAGCATGTAGCTGAACTCCGTGTAGCTCAGTCCCGAATCGGACCGCTCCAGACGATTGCGGACCGACTCCTTGGCGAGCATCACGTTGACCGGGAAGTTCTTGCCGACGATCCGCAGGAAGTCGACATACGAGAACGGACGCATCCAGT
>DMPQ01000082.1 GCA_003455945.1 Planctomycetaceae bacterium | reverse complement strand
CGGGCTATTGTCGGTCGTCCCTAACGGGACTTATCGGACCCCGGTCGCACCGCTTTGTCGTCGTGCGACCGACCTCGGTCGCACCGCTTTGTCGTCAGAGCGGGAACTCTTCGTCGGTCGCCTTGGCGCCGTAGATCGGCATGTGGCGGTAATAGACCTCGAGGATCATGCAGCCGAGCGCGGTGTTGTACAGTCGTCCACCGGGACCCGACCACGCGTGCGGGAAGTGCCAGCTCCCGGCCGCTTCCCCTTCCTTCACCTGACTCTCGACCAGAAAGTCGCGCATGGCGACGTTCCACTTCTCCCACTCGCTCCCGCCGTAGTGGCGCATCACCTGAGTCGCGTAGTAGTTGTAGTACATGTCGACCTGCGGGCCGTTCCGACCTCCGGCGACCGACGGACCGAGTCCGTCGAGGAACGCGACCCCCTTCACGACCCCGGGATGATCCTTCTCCCAACCCATGTACATGCGGCAAAGAAGTCCGACCGCGGTGGTCGCCGTCCCTTGCCCCGGTCCGGTATAGCCGTAATACGCTCCCGAGTCCTGCTGAGCCGAACCGAGGAACCGCTCGGCTCCCTTGATCGTGTTGGGCGGGACTTCCAGGTAGCCCATCAGTCCGCTCTTGAGTCCCATCAGCTGCCAGCCGACGACCGACGTATCGCCCGGTGTCCGAGGCGTGTAGCGCCAGCCCCCTCCGACCGGATCCTGAGCGTAGACGATGTAGTTGATCGCTCCTTGAGCCGGGCCGATCAGGTCGCGATCGTTGGTCATCGCGTACGCTTCGGTCAGCGCGATCGTGCAGATGCCGTGCGAGTACATGTTCCCGCCCGGCTCGTGGAACGTTCCGGCTCCGCCCGACGGGCGCTGATGGGCGATCAGATAGTTCAGCCCCTTGCGGACCGTCTCCTTGTACTTTCCTTCCAGATGCGTCTGACCGGCTCCCAGGAACGGCAGCAGCGCCAGTCCGGTGGCACCATTGATCGCCTGAGTCTCTTCGCCCGGGTCGGGTGAGGTCTTCGGTTCGCGCTGACCGAGCTGATGGTTGAAGTTCCAGCTTCCGTCCTCGCGCTGATGCGCGGCGAGCCAGCGGAGCGCCTGTTCGACCGCCCGCTCGCTCCCTTCGGTCCCGCCCGCTTCGGCGACCATTTCGGCGCGCCGCGCTCCGCTCCGTCCGCCGGTGGCGGCGGTCGCGAGTTGACCGAACGGCGTCTTGAGCAGATCGCTCGGCGCCAGACTCTCGGTCGGACTCATCTGATCGTCGAACGTCGCCTGCTCGAATGCGTCGGTGAACGGGACGTCGGCGTTGGCTTCGAGCGACGCATCGGGGACCGCTTCGGTATCGAGCGGCTGTTCGTTCTCGAGCACCTGCTCGTCGACCGGCACGATCTCGTCGAGCTCGAACTCCTCGAGCTCCTCGACCTCCGGCGCCTTGTCGGCGATCACCTGCATCAGCTCCCGCCCCGGTTTGCTGAAGTTGATCAGCGCCAGCAGGATGATCAGGATCGCGTGAACGATCATGCTCACGAGCCAGCTCGGCAGGAGCGCAAAGACCAGAAAGCGATACGCTCCCCCCATCTCCTCCGGCTCCGGTTCCGGAGCGGGAGTCGCCGTCGCGGTCGGGTCGATTCGGACGGCACCGGCAGCCGGCACGTTGCGACGAGGATCGGAGGCGGGGTCGCTGCTCATGACGAAAGGATCCCGGCGGTGGAGAAGAGAAGAGAGGGGAGCCGCATCGACACGGAGGACGCGTCTTGTCGGATAACGGTCGCGAGCCCCGCTTGGGCTCATCGGCCTTCCGCTCCCTCGACTCCATCCTAGCCGACAGGCGACAGCAGGGAAAAGCAAAGGGCGTCGGCGATCCGCGACCGGGGTGATCGTACGAGCGGCCGACCGCCGCGCTTGTCCCTCGATCCTGTCCCTCNNCTGTCCCTCGATCCTGTCCCTCGGTCTTGTCCCTCGATCCTGTCCCTCACCCCTCTCGACCCGCTCGCCCCTGCCGACCGGCACGACTCGGCACTCCGCTTCTCGCCCTCGGCGGTCGGTCTTCGTTCGATCGCCGTCGTTTTTCTAGTTCGTCGGGCATCGATCGACCGGTCGCTGGAGCAGCGGACGGGGTTCGTGGATATTGGAGCCCGGCAGCGCGGCGTCGCATCGAAGTCATCGCAACGGTCCCGCCGCGCCGAGGGAACGGATCCTCATCCCGGAAGATCAGCCGTGAACGAGCACCCCCGCTACCGGATCGTGTCCGAAATCGCCCGAGGCGAATTCGCGACCGTCTTCAAGGGCATCGACCAGGAACTCGGTCGCGAGATCGCCATCAAGCAGATCCATCCGCAGTACCTGGCCAACCCGGCGGAACTGGAGCGGTTCTGGCGCGAGGCGCAGTTGCTTGCGCGTCTCGAACATCCCTACGTGATGACGCTCTACGACCTGGTCCGCGAGCGCGGCTGGCTGATCCTCGAACTGGCTCGCGGCAGTCTTCGCCAGCAACTCGCCGGCAAGCCGATCGACGTCGAAGATCTCCGTCTGACGCTGATCTACATGTGCCAGGCGCTGCAGTTCCTGCAGAAGAACGGCATCGTGCACGGCGACGTGAAGCCGACCAACCTGCTGCTCGACAAGAATCGCCGCGTCAAGCTCGGCGACTTCGGCATCGCACGTCGTCTCTCGCACGACGAGGGATCGGCCGTCAAGGGAACGACCAAATACATGGCTCCCGAAGTGATCTCGGATCAGTTCGGCCAGGTCGGTCCGCACAGCGATCTCTATTCGCTCGGCTTCGCCGCCTACGAACTGCTCTGCGGCGAGCACTTCGAGTCGCTCTTTCCCGGGCTGCAGATGTTCGGTCGCGACCCGCAGGTCGCCTGGATGATGTGGCACACCAGCTCCGATCGACGACTTCCCGAGATCGGTCGTGTGCTCGAGGGGGTTCCCGAGGATCTGGCGAAGGTGATCCAGCGGATGATCGAGAAGGATCCGAAGCGGCGCTATCGCGACGCCGAACAGGTCCTGTTCGATCTCAAGGCGCGGCACGAGGGGAAGGACCCCGACGCGATCCGCGCTGCCGAGGAAGCCGAGCGTCAGGCGGAACGAGCTCAGGCGCAGCGGCGCCGCAAATGGGCGCTCGTCGCCATCGGCATCAGCCTGAGCGCGACGGTCGCGATGGCCTTCATTCCGTCGGGGGGCGAGCGGCGTGAGGCGAGCGGTCCGCGTCTGCCGGTCCGGTCCGTGATCCGCCGGATCGATCTCGATCGCGGCGAACTGATCGTCGGTCCCGAAGAAGGCGCGACGACCGAAGCGGCGTCGTCCGCCGGCGAGAACGCGACCCGCGCGCCGGTCGCGCTCCGCATCGGCGAGCGCGACGAACTGACGCTCAACGGAGCGGCATCGTCCCTCGGTGATCTTCGCCCCGGCGACGAACTGACGATCCGCGAGGGGAAGGACTTCCTGATGCTCAAGGCGACTCGCCCCGAAGTCGCCACGACCTCGAGCCCGATCGTGCGCGTCGATCGGACCAACTCGCGTCTGGAGCTCGCCGACTCGACCGGCGGCGCGCTCGTGATCGATATCCCCGATTCGATCCCGCTCCGACTGAACGGCCGCGACATGCGCGGCGGACGACCGATCCGTCTGGAGGACCTCGCCGACGGTGACCGTGCGACGGTCGCCTGGAATCGCCAGGGAGAACGGAACGTCGCCGTCTCGATCGACGCGTCGCGCATCACCGAAACCGCCGGCAAGGTCGAGCGGATCGACGGCGACTCGCGCACGCTCTGGTTGCGGATCGCCGGAGAAGCGGAGCCGATTCCGTTTCGCTTGGCCTCCGAGGCCACCCTCACGCTGAATTCGGTCGCGACGCTGCCGGGAGGCAAGACGTTCGGACTCTCCGACGTTCGTGCGGGAGACGAAGTCGCGGCGACGCACACGGCCGAGGTCGATTCGCTGCGAGTGATCCGCACGCTGTCGACGGCGGGCATCGTCGCCGCGATCGCATCCGATCGCTCGTCGCTGACGGTGCAGGGGGACGACGGGAATTCTCAGATCCGCTTCACCGTCGGTCCCGAGATCGTCGTCGAAGAGACGAGCGCGTCGGGAGGTGCGCCGATCGTTCGGACTCGCGACGCCGTCCGCGTCGGAGACCGAATCGAAGTGCGACATGCCTCGGTCGATCTGGTCGACCCGGTCGCCGAGCGACTGATTCTGACGCCGGTTCCCGCCCCCGATCGCTGGGCGCTGCTGATCGGTTGCGATTCGAGCGGCGGTACCGGCGTCTCGCCCGTTCCCCATGCCTTGATCGATCTCGATGCGATCGACGCGGTGCTCACCGGCGATTACCGGATCGATTCCGATCGTCGAATCCGACTGACGAACCCGACGAAGCTCGAGGTGCTCGATGCGGTCGAACGCCTGGCGAATCGAGTCGCTCAGGGAGATCAGCTGATCGTCTACTTCGTCGGTCACGGGTTTGCCGACGAGCGGCGCGAGCCGTGGATGGCGACCGCCGAGTTCGAACCGGCGCGGATGAGCGATACCGGGCTGTCGCTGCGCGAACTGCTGTCGCGACTCGAAGCGATCGCGACGCGTCAGACGCTGCTGTTGCTCGAGACGGGGCACGAATCGGCCGGCGAGGATCGTCGTCTGGAACCGTCGACTGCCGAGTGGGTCGAGGTGCTGAAGCGTTCTCCCGCGCATCCGGTCTCGACGCGCGTCGACGTCTTTGCCGGAAATGCCAAGGGGGAACGGGGTGTCCGCTTGGGCAGCGACCGACCGTCGCTCTTCACCGCCGCGCTCTGCCGCGCCCTTGCAGGGACCGCCGACTCGAACTTCGACGGACAGGTCGACGCGGCGGAGCTCGGTTCGCGACTTCCCGAGATCGTCGGCTCGCTCGCGACCGAGCATCGAGTCACGTCGTCGACGCCGACCAGGTTCATTCCCGATGCCCGCCCTCCGCGACTTCAGCCGAACGCGGCGCCGTTGGTCCTCGAACTGTTGGCCGCGGCCGAGTCGGGGCGGTACGACGAAGCATTCGTCGCCACCTACGATCGCGCTGCCGCCGCCTGCGCCGATCAGCCCGACGCCGACCTGGCATTCGCCATCGTCAACCTGAAGCACTCGCGCACCGCCGAGGCACGACGGCTACTCGAGCGAGTCGCAGGGCGTCGTCCGGACGAGCCGTCGGCGCGATTGGCGCTCGCCTGGCAGAACGGATTGACTCGCCGCTACGACGACTCGCTGACGCATCTGCGAGCGGCGGCCGAGCATCTGCCGGTCGGTCCCGAACATGCGCAGCCGGCCGACGAGGCATGGGCGCTGTCGGCCGCCGGCCTGATCGGAACCTGTTGCGGATTCGCGACGGCGTCGGGGAGCGAGGTCGGCTGGAGCGACGTCGACCTGGCGGCGTTCGAGACGCTCGCGGCCGGTTGGCCCGAACCGGTGGCCGAGGCCTATCGAACGGCGAAGGGCCAGGTGATCGAGCGGCACGCGATGCTTGCCGCCGAACGGGATGCGAGCGAAGGGGCGTCGCGCGATCGACTGACCCAACAGCTCGGCCGCTTGGGAGCGTTCGGCGAACTCGATCTCGCGACCTGGCGCGAGCGAGTCCGGACGCATCTGACCGATTGAGTCGTTTCGCGGGGCCGCCGACGAGCGACAGCGGCGACGCTGCGGACCGAATCGCCGAACGAACGAATCGACGCGGTCGGTCGCCGATAGCGCGACCGACCGCGGAACGAGTTCGCGATCAGCTCTCCTCCGCCGCGACTCCCTTCTGATACGTCGAGTAGACGTAGACGGGGATCTTCAGCGAGCCGAGGTGCTTGGTGATCAGCGGCGCGACCTCATCCCAGTCGAGCCCGCCGACTCCGGTCGCCAGACGCGGAACCGCAAGGCTCTCGAACCCCTCTTCCTCGACGAGCGCGTGAAGCGCCTTGAGCGAGTGGTTCACCGCGTCCAGGTGCGCCTTGCCCGGGTGCTGACCGGCCGAGGTCGGGGCATCCCGAGTCAGGAGCTGAACGATGCGCGGGCCGCCGGCGGTTCCCCAGACCCAGAGCGTGCCGAGCTTCGGATGGGTGTTGTGGCACCAGTGCCGGAAGTCCTTGGCCAGCGCCGGGTACCGCTCGCGGATCGCCAGCGCCAAGCCTTGCTTGAAGTCGTCGTTCGGGGCGACGCCGTGTGCGATCGCCTGAGCCTTGGACAACAGGATGTCGCCGGAAACGTTGCGGATCATGAGTCGCTCTTTCGTGGCGCGAGTTCGGGAAGCCGACCGCTCGCATCCCGCGGCCCCTTGCTCGAAGGTTCTGACCGTCGGCGATCGGTAACGGGACTCCGTCGCACCCGCCGTGCCGATTCGACACGGCTCGGATCGCCCGCCGAGCGAACGGCGCCGCTCGGGGACCGAATTCGACTCGATCCTCAGGCGCCGAGCGGCCGAATCGGCCAGGCGGAAGCGCCGGCTCCGATTCGGCGGGCGCTCCGGCCAGTCGCTCGCATGTGCGATCGGACGACTCGGACCGCTCCGCCGTGCGATCGGGCGCGCCCCTGAAGTACCGCTCGTCGAGAGGATCGGCGACTGACCCCGCCGACGGGGCGCGACTTGTTCGGCCTCGGCGGCGGCATTAGTCTGACGCCGTGGTTCCGCAGCTTCCCCACAACGTTCGTGACCGGAGTCCGACACCGATGCGACTGATGCTCACCACCCTCTTGCTGTTCGCCTCCCTGGCCGGTTTCGCCCGCGGCGAGGATGACGGCTGGATCACGATCTTCGACGGCAGCTCGTACGACGGCTGGAAGATCAACGAGAACGAAGCGAGCTGGAAGATCGAAGACGGGGCGTTCGTCGCCAACGGCAATCGGAGTCACCTGTTCTATGTCGGCGACCACCAGCCGCTGAAGAACTTCGAGCTGAAGATCGAGGTGATGACGACGCCGGGAAGCAACGGCGGCATCTTCTTCCACACGCGGTATCAGAACGACGGTTGGCCGGCTCACGGCTACGAATCGCAGGTGAACAACACCCAAGGGGACCCGCAGAAGACTGCCGGTCTCTACAACACGGTGAAGGTCCTCGAGGCGCCGGCCAAGGACAACGTCTGGTGGACGCAGCACATCATCGTGCAGGGGAATCACGTGACGGTGAAGGTCGACGACAAGGTCGTGGTCGACTACACCGAGCCGGAGAACGTCGAAGGGACGGTCAAGCTGAGCGAGGGGACCATCGCCCTTCAGGCTCATGATCCGGGGAGCACCATCCGTTACCGGAACATCCGCATCAAGCCGCTCGACTGATCCCGACCGGACCGCGGCGCCTGACCGAGACGGCGCGGCCGATCCNNGGGGAGTTCCCGGCGATCGAGTTCCGGTCATGAACCTTCCGCGTCGGCAGGTCACAGCGGCGTGAGCCGTCCCGCTGGTGCGGACGGCGCGACCGGCGATTTCGCACCGCTTCGCCTCCCGTTCCCCGGTCCGGACGGCTTTCGCTTGCGACCCGAATCCGGCCCAAGTATTCTGAATTTCGGTCGTCGGCGATGCTCGCCGGCCCCCTTTTCGGTCCCGCATCTCGTTCGATCGTTCCGCCGAGTCGTTCCGCGGTTCCTCGCTTCGGAATCGCTACCGGATCGTGACTCGACCCTCAGGAGCCTGCGGATGGCAAGGCGTCTCGTCGTCGGTATTCTCGGACTGCTCGGGTTTTGGAACGGTGCTGCTGCGCTCGCTCCGGCCCAACAGATCCTCGACGATCTTTACGGCCAGGGGGTGCATGCGTTCCACGATCGCGACTTCGCGACGAGCGTCCGTTGGTTGAGCGAGGCGATCGAGCAGGGGACGCGCGATCCCCGCGCCTATTACTTCCGCGGCCTGTCGCACCTGCGTCTGGGCGATGACCAGGCGGCCTCGGCCGACTTCGCCAAGGGAGCGGAGCTCGAGACGTCGGCGACCGATCAGTTCTTCCCGATCGCCGAATCGCTCGCTCGTGTCCAGGGAAATGCCCGCGTGCAGATCGAATCGGCGCGGCGCGAAGCGCGTCGGATCGCCAAGGAGCGATTGGCCGCTCGCGAGCGAGCTCGTTACGAAGCGACCGTCGCCGCCGAGAGCCGCGTGCTGCGAGGGCGAGATGCCGGAGTCGCCGTACCGAAGGTCGAAGTCGTCGGCGACGTGAAGCTGCCGTTCCCGAACGAACCGGTCGGTACGGTTCAGCCGACCACCCTCGAATCGCTCGACCCGAACTGGGTTCCGTCGTCCGAACCGAGCGAACTCCCCGCCGCCCCGGATGACAAGCCGGCTCCCGCCGGCGACGGAACGAACTGAGCGTTCGGTCCTTTCGGCCGACCGCGATCGTCCGTCTCCTGATCTCCGCGGCTCCCCGCCCCACCTCATCGACGTCGCGATCTCGGATCGTCTGCCGACCGGTCGACGGTCCTTGCGGCGTTTCGGAGACCGATCGATGGACGATCCGTGTTCCCGACCGTTCTCGCTGTCGCGCCGCTCGCCGCACCTTTCTCTCACGCCGCGAGGCTCGCAGCGTCTCACACTAACGCCGGTCGCTTGCCGGACGAAGCGACCTGCCGGTCGACCTGAGCTCACTGTCCGATCGCTGCTGTTCGGCCTGGTGCTTGCGCTCGCGGCCCCGCTCGCCCCGGTCGCGGCTCAGCCGCAGATCGGTTCGGTCGAGCCGAGGTCGTTGGCGATCGACCAGCCACAGCGGCTGGTGATTCGCGGCGGCGGCTTCGACGCGGCGACCCGTCTGTTGTCCGATCGCGTGCTCGAACAGACGATCGTGGCGGTCGAGCCGGGGAAGATCGAGCTCGACGTCGTCGCTCGGGGCGATGCCGGTACCTCGCTTGTCTGGCTCGTCGGCCCCTCGGGAGTTTCGGGCGGAGTCCCGATGGCGGTCGATCGTCTGGTGACCGAACCGATGCGTGCCGAAGTCGCGGCGTTGCCGATCGGTCTCTTCGGCGAGATTCGAGGGAACCGGATCGACGAGACGAGCTTCCCGGCGGTCGCCGGCCAGCGCGTGGCGATCGAGGTCGAGGCGCGACGTTTCGGTGCGATGCTCAATCCGGTCGTCCGGATCGTCGACGAGAGCGGCCGGCAGGTCGCCGCAGCGGTCCCCGATCCGATGCTGCTGGGTGATTCGCGAGCCGTGTTCGTCGCGCCGCACGACGGTCGCTACCGGCTGCAGTTGCAGGATCAGCTTCGTCGCGGAGCGAACCCCGGTTTCTATCGCCTGAAGATCGGCGATCTCGCGTTCGCCGATGTCGTGCAGCCGACGGCGATCGGTCTCGGAGCTCCCGATCGCCGGGCGCAGGTCGTCGTCGCCGACGGAGGGGCGCCGATCGCCGCGCGTCTTCCCGAACCTGACGGAAGCCTCTCGTGGCGTCCGGCCGCGGTCGAAGCGCCGCTTGCCTCTTCCTTCCCGCCGCGCGTTCGCGTTGCGCCTTGGAACCTGGCGATCGAGGAACGACTCGATCCCTCCTCCCGATCGATCGCCGCTCCGGTCACGCTTTCGGGCGCACTCGCCGCCGACGAACCGAACGACACCTATCGAATCGAAGTCCCTCACGGCGGACGCTGGACGATCGAGCTCTGGTCGACTCGCCTGGGACAGACGGGTGATCCGGTGGTCGACGCCGCGGCGATCGACGGAAGTGGCCTGGGACGCGGCGACGATCAGCCGGGGACCAAGGACCCGCGGCTGGACGTGACGCTTCCCGACGAGGCACGAGAGTTTCGAGTCGTGGTGAGCGACCTGCTCGGCCGCTCGGACCGCCCGCGATCGTATGTGCTCGAAATCTCGCCGACCGACCGACGCCGCGTCTCGGCGGCGCTCGATCGCGATGCGATCTCCGTCTCGCCCAACGGCACCATCGTCGCGATTCCGCTCGAACGGACCGCTCTTTCGGGCGCGGTCACGGCCGAGCCGTCCGAGCCGCTGAACGGCATCGAAACCGTTTCGGCCGCGCCGAGCGGAGCCGAGAATCGACTCCTGGTCCGTTGGCAGGCGACCGGAAGTGCCTCGATCGGAACGACTCGTCTGAAGGTGACCGGAGAGGATGGCGTGGTCGAGTACGCTCGGCGAGCCGAGGATGTCGTCTCGCGCCGCCAGCCTTGGCTCGCCGAGACGTTGGCGATCGCGGCGCGAGACGAAGCGAAGTTCGAGATCCGCATGACCGGACTGACCGACGATCGAATTCTGCATCGCGGCGGCGCGATTCCGGTTGCGGTCGAGATCGCTCGCGGTGAGGGCGCTGAGGGAGCGATCCGCCTGTCGCTGGTGACCAGTCAGCGCATGCCGCGCAAGATCGTCCGGCAGGACAATCAGGATCGCGAGGTCGATGCGATCGAACAGGCGATCCGACTCGAAACGCCGGTGACGATTCCGGCCGATCGTTCGAGCGGCGAAGTGGTGTTGCTGATTCCGTCCGATCTCGCCGAACAGTCGTGGAGTCTGGCGCTGGTCGCCGAGCGTCTCGGGACTGACGGTCAGAGCGTCGTCGGCTCGGCCGCGTCGCCGATCGTTTCGGTCGGTGTCGCGAACGGCCTGACGGTGCTTCCGTCGGCGCCGCTCGAAGTGACGCTCGCTCCGGGGGCGACCGAGCCGGTGCGGATCGAGGGGACGATCGAGCGCGGTCCGGGACTCGAAGGAGTCGTGGTCGTCACCTTCGACGGCCTCCCCGACATGCTCATGACTCCCGAGATCGAACTCGCGCCGGGCGAGACGACGTTCTCGTTGCCGCTCGAGTTTCCGGCCGAGACGATGCTCGAGCGCTGGAACGATCTGCATCTGGTGGCGCGCTGCTGGAGCGCCGACGATCGCCTGGTCGCCGAGAGCATCCGCCTGAAGGTGAACGTCAAGGCCCCCTGAGCCCCCCCGCCGAAACGCGCCGTGCCTCGGTTCGAAACGCGTTGCCTCGACGTGGGCCCGCGTCGTCCCCGACGCGCGGCCGTGCGATGTCGGGTCGTACCTGCAGCCGGCAGGTTCGATCGGTGTCGACGTCGTTGACGGGGCTGATCNNGCGTCAGCAAGGGGTCCCCGTGACTCGGGTCGAAACACGTTGCGACCGGGGTCGGTCGCACAACAGCCGAACGCGCGGCCGTGCGATGTCGAGTCGTTCGCGAAACTTCGGAGCGTGATCGGTGTCGATGTCGCACGCCCTCGGCTCGGGACGAGCCGGGGCTACGTAGGGGCGACGTCGCTGACGGGGCTGATNNCGAGACGCCGTGCCTCGCTCCGAAACGCGCGGCGACCGCATCGAGGGCGCTGCACGGTGAATCGGCTAGAATTCGCAGGCCCAGCTGAAGGAGCCTGATCATGATTCGCGTCCTGCCTCACTCCGTCCGACACCTTGGCCTGTCGCTCGGCGCCGTCGGCGCGATGTCGGTGCTGGCGCCGTCTTCGTTCGCCGCCGAGCCGAACGAGACGCGAGCCGCTCGCCCGAACATCGTCTTCATCATGAGCGACGATCACGGCTATCAGGCGATGAGCTGCTACGGGAGTCGCGTGAACGAGACGCCGAACATGGATCGGCTCGCCCGCGACGGGATGCGGTTCGATCGAGCGTATGTCACCANNCTGCGGCCCGTGTCGTGCGGTGCTGCTGACCGGCAAGTACAGCCATCTGAACGGCTTCGCGCAGAACGGCGATCGCTTCGACGGTTCGCAGCAGCACATCGGCAAGCTGCTGCAGCAAGCGGGCTATCGGACGGCAGTGATCGGCAAGTGGCATCTCGAGACCGACCCGACCGGATTCGATCACTGGCAGGTGCTGCAAGGGCAGGGGCCGTACTACAACCCGGTGATGCTGACTCACGAAGGGCGTCGACCGATCCGCGGTTACGTGACCGAGATCATCACCGATCTGACGCTCGACTGGCTCTCGCGACAGGACGGTTCGCAGCCGTTCTTTCTGCTCTGCTGGCACAAGGCGCCGCATCGCAACTGGGAGCCGGGCCCGAAGCAGCTCGACCTGTACGACGGAGTCGAGTTCCCGGAGCCCGAGACGCTGTTCGACGACTATCGCGGTCGCGGCTCGGCGGCCGCCCGTCAGGAGATGACGATCGCCCGCGATCTGACTCGCCACGATCTGAAGCTCGATCCGCCGCATGATCTCGATGCCGAACAGCGGATCGCCTGGGACGCTGCCTACCGGGACGGGAACGCGGCGTACGAGGCGGCGAAGCTCTCCGGAGACGAACTGACTCGCTGGAACTACCAGCGTTACGTCGCCGACTATCTGCGGTGCGTCGCGGCGGTCGACGAGAGCGTCGGCCGCGTGCTCGATCATCTGGACGAAACCGGCTTGGCCAAGAACACGATCGTCGTCTACTCGTCCGACCAGGGTTGGTACCTGGGCGAGCATGGCTGGTACGACAAGCGCTGGATGTACGAAGAGTCGTTTCGGACGCCGCTGCTGATTCGCTGGCCCGGACGGATCGAGCCGGGGTCGGTCAACTCCGATCTCTGCATGAACCTCGACCTCCCCGAAACGTTCCTGGAAGCGGCCGGAGTGCCGATCCCCGACGACATGCAGGGGCGCAGTCTGGTGCCGATTCTCGAAGGGCGGACTCCGGACGATTGGCGGCGCGAGGTGTACTACCACTACTACGAGTACCCCGGCCCGCACATGGTCGCCAAGCACTACGGGATTCGGACCGAGCGACACAAGCTGATCCGTTTCCCCGAGTTGGACGAATGGGAACTGTACGACCTGGAAAAGGATCCGCACGAACTGACGAGCGTGCACGCCGATCCGGCCTATGCCGAAGTACGAGCCGATCTCGAACGGCGTCTGGAAGCGTTGCGACAGCATTATCGCGACGACGACTCCGTCATCGATCCGAGTGCGGCGAGGCGTCGTTCGTTGCCGGCCGAGACGGTGGTGCGTGAGGGAGTCGACGGCGCGGTCGTGTCGCTCCCGATCCATCACGATTCGACCGAGGCGAACGATCCGTCGCAGCGACCGCTCACGGTCGGCGCCTGGGTCGAGTGGAGCGGCGACGACGGAACGCTGCTGGCGCATGGCGGAGAAACGCACGGCTATCTGCTGGGCGTTCGCGACCGCCGTCCGACTCTTTCCGTTCGTCTCGACGGGCGTCTGCAACGAGTCGTCGGAGCGCCGCTCGAACCGAGCTTACCGACTCATCTGGCGGCGCGAATCGACGAACGGGGCCGAGCCGTGCTGATGATCGACGGACGAGCGGTGGGGGATCCGGTCGACGTGGGTCTGATCCGTCGTCGCCCTGCCGACGGTATCGACATCGGCCGCGATGCCGGGTCGTCGGTCGACGGAGTCGAGGGGACACGTCCCTGGTCCGGCTCGCTGCGTGACGTCCGGCTGATTCTCGGCCCGATGTCGGACGAGGCGTTCGCGGAATGGGCGACTCGTCGGCCGTAGTGCGACCGACCCCGGTCGCAGCATTGTCGTCGTGCGACCGACCCCGGTCGCAGCGTGTTTCGACCCGAGGCACGGAGTCTCGCTGCAGCCGCGCGTACTGACCGACCCAACCAGTCCGAAGCGCAGCGTCGGGATCAGCCCCGTCAGCGACCGTACAGCCGTGGAGAGGCACGGAGTGCCACGTGGGCCCGGCCACTNNCCGGCCACTCCGTGGCCGAGGCGTGGTTTCGTGCCGATACCGAACGGACATCGCAGCGTCAGCAGTGTCGACATCCACCCGACCTCGGGCTCGGAGAGCCCGGGGCCACCGTCGCGCGACCGCCCCCGGTCGCAGCATCCGAACGATACGAGGGCACGGGGACCCCTTGCTGACGCGGAGGGCTGGCGGGTTTCTCGCGCACCTGAGCCTTGTCGATCGCCGTAGAATGATCGAGCCGGCGGTGCCGCCTGCCGCTCGGCTCGTCTCGCTTTCGTCCCCGTCATCAATCGGACTCCGATGTCTGCCCGCGACTCTCGGCCACGCCCGCCCGACTACGGTTCGCGATCGATGCAGTTCCGACTGCTGCTGATGGTCGGACTGCTGATGCTCGTGCTCGTCGGCATGGACGAGGCGCGAAAGCCGCACAACTGGGCGTGGATGGGGTTCGAGGAGTTTCGTCGTCCAGTCGCTCCGAACGACTCCGGAGCGACTCCGGGTGAGGCTTCCGAGCGGTTGGTCGACCTCTTCGAGCCGACTCCGAGCGCCGCGACGCTCTTCGACGCGATGGCCGCCGAAACGCGAAGCGACTTGTCGGAGGACGAACTGCCTCAGGTGGAAACCGACGAACAGGTCGAGGAGGATGACTCGTCGTCGGTGGCGCTGCGCGGGACGTTGCTCCGATTCCTCGAACTCGTCTTCGTCACGTTCGACAACGACGAGCGGCAACTGTTGACCACCGAACTCACCGCACTGGCGAACGATCATCGGACGTCGACCGAGGATGTCGAAGCGAGAACCCGCCTGGCGGGTCGCTTGAGACAGGTGGCGGCAGCGATCGATCATCGGCTGAGAACCGAAGCGCAGCGAGCGATCGCGGCCGGTCAGGAGCCGAGCGCCGAAGCGGCCGACATCGGCGGTTCGATCTCGACGCCGTGGGACGGTCTGCTCGACCAGGCGACCGGACGCCTGGGGCTGGTGGCCGAAGCGATCGCCGAAGGGACGATTCCCGAGCGGGCGACGCTCGGCGATCTGCAGCAGCTGCAGGAACTCGTTCCGCTCTGGGACCGCGTGCTGCTGGACCAGGTCGCCGATCTGACGGTCGGCCATCATCCGGACGAGCAGCATGCCTGGTTTCGAGTCGTCGAGCGGATCGCCGAGTGGCGCGACAAGGGAGTCCCTCCTGCGGTCGTGCCGGTGACGCTCTACGAACTCGATCGCCAGCCCGATCGCTACCGAGGCAAATGGGTTC
Organism: Planctomycetaceae bacterium; assembly: GCA_003455945.1. Lineage (GTDB taxonomy): Bacteria > Planctomycetota > Planctomycetia > Pirellulales > Pirellulaceae > UBA11682. The sequence continues at coordinate 3,814 of DMPQ01000082.1, read as the reverse complement.
GAGTGACCGGCAAGATCCGTCGCGTCGTGCGTGAACCGGTGCCGGACGATCGCCTCGATTCGGCCCCTCCCTGGACCCTATGGGTCCGTCCCGACAGCGGGCCGGAAGGACTGATCTGCATCGCCGTACGACGATTGCCGGAAGGATTTCCTCGCCCTGACGGTGACGTGACCTCGGTCGATATCGATCAGCCGGCGACGATCGACGGGGTCTTCTTCAAACGCATGGGTTACGTCTCGGGGATGGGAACGCTCGTCGCACCGCAGCTGGTCGCCGACCAGCCGCTCTGGACCCGACCGCTCTCCGCTTCCGACAGCGAACCGATCGGCCTCGGATCGATCCTCGCCATCGCCGTCGGTTGCGTGGCGGCGGCGGTCCTGATCGCCGTGCGGATCGAGCGGATGGTGCGACGCCCTCGCACGTTCGAACAGGAACGCCGGACGGCGGACGAGGACCGAACGCTCCAGGATCTCAAGGCGCTCGCCGGACGATTCGAGCGCCCGACGATCGGCCCTCCCTCGTCGCCCTCGCCGGAACGGTCTCACGAACCGCCGTCAGAGCCGACGTCGGATACGAACTCGCCGACAACGCGCGACAGCGAGTCCGGCTCGCTCCGCTTCCCGCGTTCCGGTCTCTCGATCATCGCGCTCGCCGTTTCGCTCGCCGCCGCATCGATCGGGCCGTCGAGCTCGCTCGGTCAACAACCTCCTCTCCCTCCCTGGTTGACCCGAGACGAAGCGCGCTCGTCCGACGAGCGCACGAAACCGCTGGAGCCGTTTGCCGATCTCCCTCGCTCGGAGCTGGCTCGATTGGGAGACGGCACGATCCTGCGCACGGGCGAGCCGATCGTGCTCGAGATGATCGGACGGCTGGAACGCCTCGGTCCGCTCGCGTTGCGACGATCCGCCGAGGTCTGGAACGAAGGCCTCCGACGAACCTGGACAACGTCTCCGGGCGATCATCGGACCGAGCTCGCGACGATCGCCGGAGAGTTGGTGGCGCTCGAGGTTCTGGAGCTCGACGAACTGACGGCCGACCGTTTCGATCGGGACGAGGTGTACCGTCTGGTGATCGCGTGCGAACGGCATCGCCTGGACGATGTCGACGGAGTGACGCCCGATCCGGCGGTCGTCTCGGACCATCGCGTCGTCGCTTGGGTCGGCTCGATTCCCGCCTCGTGGCTCGAACGGGTGCCGATCGGCGATCGGATCGAAGTGGTCGGAGCGCTGCTCCATCTGGAACCGGCAACGGAAACGGATACCGTCTCGGTGCCGCTCGTCCTCGCCGCCGCTCCGCGTTGGTATCCGAGCGATGCGGCGCATGCGGTCGATGCGACCTGGTATCCGCTCGGACTCGATGCCTCGGTCTGGGATGCGGCGCGGCGGACCGAAGGAGAAGAACTCCGGCCCGCCGATGCCCCGGGACTGTATCGACTGATCGCGGCGGTGCGCGACGAACCGCCTGCTGCGCTGCCGGCCGCCGAACCGTTCGAGCTGTTCGATCTGCTGGGAGCTCCCGAAGCGTGGCACGGCCGAGTCGTTCGATTGCGAGGGGCGATCGAGCGGATCACCGAGATCGGCACGGGGAACGACCAGTACGCGATCGACGCGGGGATCGAACGCTACTATCAGATCGATCTGCTCGTGGCACTCGACGGGCGCAAGGTCAGGATCGGATCGGAGCATCCCGACGCCGTGGTGTCGAATCGCTATCCGTTGACGCTCTGCGTCGCCGAACTGCCGCCGGGTCTTTCGACCGGCAGCGACCTGAACCTGCCGATCGAGGCGCAAGGGGTCTTCTATCGCAATTGGCGTTATCGCTCGGAGTATCTGCGACGCATCTCGCCCGAGCTGCGTCAGGTGGCGCCGCTGCTCGTCGCGACCGCACTGACTCCCGCTCCGACCGCGGCGGTCGGTCAGGCGATGCTCAATCGCGTGGCGATCGCCATCTTCGCGACCGCTGCCGCGGCGACGGCGATCGGCATCCTCTGGCTCCGCTGGTCCGATCGGAAGTACCTGGAGCGACGGCGCGAGGCGAAGCGACAGTCGCTCCCGGAACGGATCGATCTGGGATCATGACGAGCGGAGCGATCGCGTCGGTCAGCGGAACGACGAGCGAAGCGAGAGGCCGATGACGCTGCAGTCACCCGATCGGATCGAACAGGACGTTCGCTCGCTGCGCGACCATTTCATCCCGATCAGCCGCGAGGATCTGATCGCCCTGCTGGTCGACGAGGCGCGACGCGAATCTCCGCTGACCGAACTCGCCTTCGCGGCGTTGGTCCGTCGGATCGACGAGCGGTTCGCGAAGTTCCATCGCTCGGCCATGCAGGAGCTGGTCGAGACGTACGCGCCGTTCGATCCCGACTGCATCCTGGTCGATATCCGGCGCGAAGAAGAGCAGAGCGACGAGGCGCGGCGGGTCCGATTCCACGAGCGACTGGGAGAAGCGCTGCGGCAGGCGAACTTCCGGCGGCTGACTCCCGAAGAGATCTCCGCTGCGCTCGCTTCGGCCAAGGCGCTCGGTATGCGACTGGTCGTCGACTTCGACGCGTTCGCGCACCTGTCGGTCTGGGTGCGAGGCGAACATACCGATCGCTGGACCGTGCGGCGCTGGTATCGGCTGTATCGCGCCGAGACGATCGACGTGCCGGTGCATCGCCGCCTGGTGCTGGTCTATCAGGACGCGGCGCACGAAAGTCGCGAGGGGGCGGATCCCGACTCGATCTTCCTGAAGGTCTTCAAGAACATTCCGGTCTCGGACATCGACTCGCTATTGCCGACCTGCCGCGTCCGCCTGAACTGGTTCGATCGAGGCAAGATCATCCTGCCGACGCTTTCGGGAATCGGCCTCTCGCTCGCCAAGGTCGTGAAGGTCGGCCTGGTCGCGACGTTCTTCACCGGCGTCTACGGAGTCGTGGCGTTCGGCATGCTGATCGCGGCTTCGGTCGGGTACAGTCTGCGATCGTTCTTCGGTTACCTGGCGACCAAGGACAAGTACCAGCTGAATCTGACTCGGCATCTCTACTATCAGAACCTGGGCAACAACGTCGGCGTCCTCTTTCGTCTGGTGCATGAGGCCGAGGAGCAGGAGTTCCGCGAGACGCTGATCGCGTATCGCGTTCTGCTCGATCTGGATCGCCCGGACGGCGCTACGACGGCGGAGATCGATGCCGAAGCGGAGCGGCGACTGCGACGGATGCTCGGCTTGTCGATCGACTTCGAGATCGACGATGCGCTCGCCAAGCTCGAGCGTTTCGACATGGCGACTCGCACGACCGACGGCCGATGGCGCGCGGTGCCGATCGATGAAGCCGCTCCCTGGCCGGACGAGCGTCGATAAGTCGTTCGGCCGTTGACGCTCGCCCAGCCCGCAGCGTCAGCAAGCGGTCCCCGTGCCTGCATTTCGTTCGGATGCTGCGACCGGGGTCGGTCGCAGTACGAAACGCATTGCCCTGGCGTGGGCCCGCGTCGTCCCCGACGCGCGGCCGTGCGATATCGAGTCGAGTTTGCAGCCGGCAGGTTCGATCGGTGTCGACGTCGCTGACGGGGCTGATCCCGGCGCTTCGCTTCGGGCTGGTTGGGTCGCTTCGGACGCGACGCCTTCGGTGAGCCCCCGTGCCTTGCAGCCCGTAGCGCCAAACGCAGGGGCACTCCGTGGCCTTTCGTTGAAAACGCTGCGACCGAGGGCGGTCGCAGTACGACGGACTTGGAGCCGGTTCCTCAACTCGAACGGCGCGGCAGTTGGACTTGGAACCGTCCCGGTAGGGACGAACGAAAATAGCCCGGCGATTCATCGCCGGGTATCGAAGCCC
>DMPQ01000441.1 GCA_003455945.1 Planctomycetaceae bacterium | reverse complement strand
GAAACGGCGAGCCATGAAGAGAGAATCGCGACGCCGACTCCGTCACGCTCGCGACGGAGTCGGCGTCACGCAGGCGTTCACGAGACGGTCGGCGGAACCGGATCGGGGTACCGGAAGGTCTTCCCCTCGAAGTTCCTCAGCAGCAGATCGTCGCCGTCGCGACCGATCACCGTCTCGGGCTGGAGCGGGATCTTCCCTCCGCCCCCCGGCGCATCGATGACGTAGGTCGGCACGGCGTAGCCGGTCGTATGACCGCGCAGGCCTCGTACGATCTCGAGCCCCTTTTCGACCGTCGTCCGGAAATGGGACGACCCGCTGATCGGATCGCACTGGTACAGGTAATACGGGCGGACCCGCATCTGCAGCAGACGATGGACCAGTTGCTTCATGACGTCGACCGAATCGTTGACATCGCGCAGCAGGACCGTCTGGGATCCGAGCGGAATGCCGGCATCGGCCAGACGTTCGCAGGCCCGACGCGATTCGGGAGTGCACTCGTCCGGATGCAGGAAGTGCACGCTCATGAACAGCGGATGATGCTTGCGCAGCACCCGGCAGAGCGCCGGAGTGATCCGCTGCGGCAACACCGCCGGCATCTTGGTGCCGATCCGAACGAACTCGATGTGAGGGATCGCGCGCAGGTTCGACAGGATCCAGTCGAGCCGGTCCTCGCCGAGCGCCAACGGGTCTCCCCCCGAGATCAGCACGTCGCGCACCTGAGTCGCGCCGCGAAGGTACTCGAAGATCTTCTCGAGCCGATCCTTGCGAGGCAGGATCTCGCCGTGCCCGACGACTCGCGACCGCGTGCAGTAGCGGCAGTAGGTCGAGCAGAAGTCGAGCGCCAGCAGCAGCACCCGATCGGGATAGCGATGGACCAGCCCCGGCACCGGGCTGTGGCCGTCCTCGCCCAACGGATCATCCGCCTCGCCCGGCATCCGGACGAACTCGCGCGTCGACGGCACGACCGTGCGTCGCAGCGCCTGATTCGGATCGTGTCGGTCGAGCAGGCTCATGTAGTACGGCGTGATGCCGACCGGGAGCATCATCCCGCCCTGCACGATCGCCTGACGTTCGTCGTCGCTGAGGACGAGCGCCTTTTCGAGCTGGGCGAGCGTGCGGAAGCGATGCCCCGCCTGCCAGTTCCAGTCGTTCCATTCCTTGTCGGTGACGCCCGGGAAATACGCCTTGCGGAACGCGCGGCGTCGCGGAGCGATCTCGGCCAGATCGAACGGACTCCGACCCGCCAACGGATCGGGAATCTGTTCGGGGACGACCGGCAGAAACGAGACGGCATTGCCGTCGGGGGAGGGATCCAGAATCGGAAGCGAAGGCTTGCCGACTCGGGTGCGACGCCGTCGGGCGGCATCGGGAGAGGAAACTGCGGTGGATACGAGCGAAGTACCCGGAGGGTCGCCGTCTTCGGCGACCGCCGTCGACGCGTCCGCGCCGTCGGATTGCATCATCCTGGCTCCATGGGAGCAAATGCGAGATAGGTGAACGTGCTCCCCGTTCACCCCGCGTGTCCGTCGCGGTGACGGTCCGGAGTCCGATTCCGACCGTCGCTCATCACTGCCGCATGGACAGCGCGGAGAATTGAAACGCTCACCCGACCTCGAGTCAATGGACGTTCGACCGACTGGTCGCGCGAATTCCGAAAATCGATTCGACCGCTCGAGTCTGCCGGAGGCTCATTGCCGACCCGTCGGACCCGACTCGGGCTTCAGGTCAGACGCTTCGCATAGATCCGTTTCGAGTCGCCCGGCGCGTAGAAGTCCTCGAGGTCGGCGGCGGTCGCGTATCCGCATCGCTCATAGAACGATCGCGTCGGCGAATACTGTTCGCGCCCCGACGTGTCGGCGTACATCCGTGTTCCCCCGCGTTTCGCCGCCTCTTGCTCGGTCGCTTCCATCAGTCGTCGACCGAGACCGATCCGCTGCGCGCTCGGCGCCACCGCGATCCAGTACAGGTCCCAACTCGACTCGGTACACGCGATCGGTCCGTAGCAGGTGTAGCCGAGCAGCGCTCCCGACGGCGCTTCGGCCAGCAGGAAGTGGTACCCCGACGCATCTCCCTTCGCGCAGCGCTCCTCGACCAACTCGCGCGCCACCGAAACCTCTCCCGGATGAAAGAACCCGGTCGCCTCGACCAGTTCACCGATCCGCTCCACGTCTTCTGCCGTGACCTCGTCGCGCCAGCGGATCGCCGATTCGTCGACCGTTCTCGCTCCTTGCTCCCCCACGTCCCCTCCTCGTTTCGCTATCCCAGCCGCTCATCTTGTCGACGACTCCGGTCGCCGATCCCTCGGTCCGTTGCCCGTCCCGCGAACTTTCGCGACGAACGAACGCTCCCGAAACCGCTCGAACGGCCGTCTCGTTCAGCCGGTCGATTCGCCGAGCCGACTGACGAAGACCCGGCCGCGCCCCGACTTTCCGAGCCGCTCGTCGATCAGCTCCAACAGATGCTCATGGTGCGTGAACAGCACGACCTGAGTCCGATCCGAAAAGTCGGCCAGCACCTCGAGCGTCGCTGCCGCCCGATCGTCATCGAACTTGATCAGCACGTCGTCCACGATCAGCGGCAGCGGTTCGTGATGCGCGACCCACTCCGTCAGATAGGCCAGTCGGAGCGCCAGATAGAGCTGATCGGCGGTCCCTTCGCTCATTCCGCGGATCGGCACTTCGGCGCCGGTCCCTCGCCGCCTTCCGACCAGGCGAGGCACTTCACCGTCGCCGTGATCGATCGCCAGGCCGTCGTAGGCGCCGCAGGTCAGTCGCGCGAAGAGCTCCCCGGCGGTCGTCAGCATCGGCCCTTCGTGCCGAGCCTGGAAGCGCTCGATCGCTCGGCTCAGCAGATAGGTGGCCCCTTTCAGCCGACAGTATTCCCGGACATCCGACTCCAGTTCCGCCTCGACCACTCGCCGCTCCGCCTCGATCGCGATCGCCTCTTCGCCGTCGCCGATCCCTTTCCATTCCTCCTGCAGCGCTCCCCATCGGACTCGGAGCGTCTGGCGTTCGTCATCCAGTCGAGCGACGTCCGCTTCGAGTCGCTCGATTTCGGCTGCCAGCCCCTCTTCTCCCATGCCGGCAAGCAGCTCGTCCACTTCCCGTTCCAGGTCGCTCCAGTCGCCGCCGCCGGCAAGGCCGGCAAGCGTCCGTTCGACCGCTGCGCGATTCTGACGGAGCTCGCGTCGCTCTTCGCCGGCGCGCCAGACGGCGTCGATCCGATCGATCGAATCGACTCCCGCCGCTTCGATCGCCGCCTCGAGTTCCGCTTCGATCACCGCCGACGCCTCGCGCTTGGAACGGAGCTCCGGTTCGAGTTCGTGCAGTTCCCCTTCCAGTCGCTCTCGGTTTCGCGCAAGTCGTTCCGCTTCGGCCGCTCCCTCCACGAGTGCCGCCAACAGGTCGTCGACCGAGCCCTCCGGCACTTCGCCACCGAACGCCGTTGCTGCCGCGCGCCGCACCCGCGCCTCGAATGCCTCGCGCTCGCTGCCGATTGCCTCGATCCGACCTTCCAATCCTTCGGATCCGAGCAGCTCGTCGAGCGTCCGTTCCAGTTCGAGCCGCAACTCCAGCAGTTCCGCGGCCACCGTCGGATCGGTCTCGGCGTTCAGTCCGAGCGGCTCCATCGCCGAGCGCCAGGCATCTCGCCAGCTCCGTTCGCGATCCTCCAGTCGCGTGCGCCGCTGAGCGATCTCGCGGTCGCGCCGCTCGAGCTCCTTGCGTTGCTCTTCCAGCCGTCGTCGAGCCGCGCGCGCGTCTTCGATCTCCTCCTTTTGCCGGCGCAGTCGCTCGACGATCGTCTCGGCGCGCTCTCCCGCCTCGACCGACAGCCCCGCCGCGTTCGCTGCCGCCGCCAGGTCGGCTCGCGTCGCGGCGATCCGTCGTTCGCTCGTCGCACGTTCGTCTTCGGTTCGAGCCAACCGTTCCTGACGCTCGNNGTCGCGGCGATCCGTCGTTCGATCGTCGCACGTTCGTCTTCGATTCGAGCCAGTCGTTCCTGACGCTCGATCAGTTGCGTCCGTTCACCGACGAAGACGAGCATCTCGCGCGGCACATCGACTCGAATCGGCAGCCCTTCCCAGACGCTCCGCCATTCCGTTTCGATCGCTTCCCGTTCCGCTGCCCGCCGCCGGCGCTCCTGCTGTCGTTCGGCGATCCGTTCTTCGCGTCGCTCGAGATCCGCGACCAGCCGAGCCGCTTCGGCGACGCTCTGCGCTTCGGCTCTCAGACGATCCGCGATGAGATCGGTCTGCCGCAGTTGCTGCTCGAACCGATCGGCCAGCACGTCGTCGGCGAGTTTCGCGTCGCCGGATCGGTCCGCTCCCGCCTCCTGGGGCGACAACCACCGCAAGCGGACCTGAGCCCACCGCCGATCGCGCTCTTCACGACCTTCCCGCAACTCCTCCAGCGTCGGAAGTTCACCGCGATCGGCTCGCAGCGAGTCGAGTTCTCGCGTCAGTCGCTGACGTTCCCGCTCGTCCTCGCGAATCGCCGCGTCGACTTCCGCGATCCCCTTCGAGGAATCGTCCAGACGCAGCGCGAACCGTTCGATCGTCGCGCCGGTCGGCAGCGGCGTGCGCGCCAGCAGATCGAGCGAACCGGTCCAGCGCCCGTTCCGTGCCGACCACTGTTCGAGTTCGCGCCGCGCCGCATCGATCTCCAATTGCAGCCGTTCGGCGTTGCGCGGGAGTTCGCGATTCGCCACCCAGGCGTCGATCGCCGCCGCGAGCGGTTCGGTAGCGCGGAACTCGGCGAGTCCCGACAGATCCTCGACGACCCCCTGGAGCGCCGATCGGACCTCGTCCTCGCTGCGCTGCAGATCGGTCCGCTCGGCGATCAGCGCCGCTCGCTCCTGAGTCAGCCGGCCGATCTCGGTGCGGAGCGGCGTGGGGAGCCGCAGCCGATTCGCCTGTTCGATCCCGTCGGCGTGTCCGGTCCGTCGCAGCAGCAGCTCGATCCGCTCGCGTCGCTCGGCTGCCTTCATTCGGAGCCCCGGCAGGTCGCGCTCCCCCTTGCGATGCGCCCCGCGTTCGTCCTGCAGCTCGGCGATTTCGGCAACGTTCGGTGCCGGACCTTCCCGGCGTTCCGTCTCGCGGAGGCCCTCGGTCAGTTCCCGATGGCGGCGCTCCTGCTGCTCGATCGCGACGCCGAGCGCCGCGCGGCGCCGCCTGAGATCGTGGACCCGATCGAGAAAGTCGGTCGGTAGCTCGGGAGTTTCGGGAATCGCCGCCAGGCGTTCGTCGAGTTGGCGAAACTGCCGGAGCGGTTCGATCGAGCGGCGGATCAGATCGGCTCTCTTCACCGCTCGTCCCGCTTCGCGCACCTGCTCGTCGAGTGCGGCGATCCGGTCTCGGCAGGCATCCAAGTCGTGNNCGCGTCTTCAACCGAAGATGAATTCGCTTGGTCCGCGCCTGAGGGGCGAAGAGTTCTCCCTGTTCGGCCGCCAGCGCGTCGCGGATCCGGCGGATGTCGGTCATCGAACCGGTCGCCGAGAAGAGCATCTGACCGATGTCGTTTCCCAGTTCGGCGATCTGTCGCCCACCTGCCACCAGTCGCTCGTGGTCAAGCCCGAACATCGAACGGAAATGCTCCCGATCGACCGCTCCGAGGATCGGATCGAGCAGACCGGCCGGCAGCGCCGCACCGGTCTCGGGATCGCGCAGCGTTTCCCGGTTCCCCTTGCGTCGGACGAAGGCGATCGGTCGATCGTCGGCCGTCCGGAGCGACATCCCGATCCGCAGATCGGTATAGGGATGGACGAAGGCGTCGGAGGTCTGGCCGGGAATGCCGAAGAGGGCATCGGAGAGGGCCCGCAGCGTCGAGCTCTTCCCCGCTTCGTTGGGACCGAAGACCAGATGCAATCCATGACTGCCGCGCGACAGGTCGAGCTGCGCGTCGGTGAACGGGCCGTAGGCGATCAGGTCC
>DMPQ01000255.1:15712-16764 GCA_003455945.1 Planctomycetaceae bacterium | reverse complement strand
CCGCCGTTGAGCATGCTCGAGCAGAACAGGAGCATCGAGTTGTCGAGCGCCGTCCGCTCTCCTTCCTGAATCTCGCTCAGCTTCTGTGCGACGTACGCCACCTGTTCGACGAAGAACCGATTCACCTTCAGCCAGTCGTCGGAATCCGAGTGCGACAACAGGTGGTGGATCATGTAGTCGACGCCCAGGTTCGGGAACCGCAACGAACTGTGGTCGTTGTTGAGCTTCAGCGTCGTNNGTGTGGGCCGAGTCCGGGCCTTGGCCGGACTCGGCGTGGGCTGGCAACGCCTGGATGGCGTTGTCCAGGCCTTCGCTTACTTGATCAGGAACTCGTCGAGCTTGCGGCGGTCGTCGGTGCCGATCTGCCGCCGCAGGTCACCGGCATCTTCCAGGACCGCATCGAGCACGCTCCGATCCCCGGCACTCGATTCGTCCTTGAACAGGCGATCGAAGGCGAGGGCGGGATAGAGTTCGAGCGGTGTCGGCGTCGTCGGACTGCTCCACGAGATGTGACTGCTGTAGAGCATCGAGTAGTTCTTGTGCACGCTCGGGTTCGACTTTTCGCAACCGAGCACCAGACTCGACACCTTCGTCTGGGCACCGTACCGAGCCGCGACGATCTGATCGAAGCTCGTTCCCGAACGGATCTCGCCTCCCGAAGCGAGCGGCGCTCCGGAGAGCAGGTTGCCGGTCTGCGAGCTGTGGATGTTCCCCTTCAGCGCCTCTTCGTTGTAGAGACCGCGCAGATAGACGACCGAATCCCNNCCGAACTCCAGCCCTTGCTCCCCTTCGCGCGCCCACCACTCGCGGTGAAAGCCGTTCCCCGAAAAGAAGACGCCGACTCGCACCGGCGCTTCGCTCTGCGGTTCGACTCCCGCCGGTTCGTCTCCCCAAACCGCTCGCGATTCGAGCCAGGGGAGCGCCATCGAAACGCCGACGCCGCGCAGAAAGGTCCGTCGAGAAAGTCGGTGCATGAACATGGAAGCGCCTGAGGGAGGTGGGGAAGAGCAGGGCAAGGCGAGGCGGGAGAGGGGACTCGTGCGAGCCGACCT
>DMPQ01000255.1:8870-15568 GCA_003455945.1 Planctomycetaceae bacterium | reverse complement strand
GCTGGATGGGTCGTCGACAGGTTTGCCACGCAGAGGCCGAGCCCCCGTTCCGCTCCTCAGCGCCGCCGCGACAGCACTCCGCGCAACAACCAGAGCACGACGCCGATCGGGACCGCCGTCGTGACGACGGTCCCGATCAGGCAGGCGGCGAAATGATCTTCGAGCAGAATGACCAGCGGAGGGACCGGGCTCGGAGCGGCTCGGCGCGCCACGCCCCCCTCCCCTGCCCCGCGCTCCGCCGCCTCGCGAGTCGTTTCGCGCCACGCGTCCCAGCTTTCTCGGACCTCGTCCGAGGCGGCCTGTCGAAGTGCCGTGTTGCGTAACGCGAACAGCCCGCCGACGATCCCGCCGAGCAGCGCCACGAACAGGATCGACAACCCCAGATCGACGCGACTCATGGCTCTCGTTCCGCTCGCGGCGGTGCTCAGGCGATCGGCCAACCGCCGCGGCCGATCAGGCGTTCCAGTTCGCACAGGAACTGTCGCATCGCTCGCGCCCGATGACTCAGCAGCGACTTGACCGAGTCGCCCAACTGCGCGAAGGTCGCGTGATACTCGGGGATCTCGAAGTACGGATCGTAACCGAAGCCCCCTTCGCCCGACGCGCGGTCGACGATTCGTCCGCGACAGGTCCCTTCGCAATCGATCACGATCTCGCCGCTCGGGTCGGACAGACTCGCGTGACAGACGTAATGAGCCGTGCGCCGTTCGAGCGGCACTCCGCGGAGCGACTCCTGCAGCTTGGCGTTGTTCGTCGCATCGGTCGCGCCGACTCCCGAAAAGCGAGCCGAGTAGACGCCCGGCGCGCCGTCGAGCGCATCGACGCACAGACCGCTGTCTTCGCCCAGGACCCACTGGCCGATCGCTCGCGCTTGGAGCGACGCCTTGAGCCGCGCGTTCTCGGCAAAGGTGGTGCCGGTCTCGTCCACTTCCACCGAACCCGCAAACTCGTCGAGCGTCGCCGGTCTGATCCCGGTCCCGGCCAGGAGCAGCACCAGCTCGCGCTTCTTCTTCGCGTTTCGAGTTCCGAGGACCAGCACGCGCTCGCCGCTCATCCGCCTTGCTCCCCAGGTTCTTGCGATCGATCGTTCGAGTCGTTCGGTACGATCGAGTCGTCCCGTTCTTCGCCGATCAGTACGCCTCGTTCAGGATCGCCACCAGATCGTCGAGCGTCGGTCGCCGCGGCGTCAGCGTCATCAGCCGCTGGATCTGCCAGGTCCGTTCAGCGAACCCCCGCAGCTGTTCCTGCTTGACGCCGAGATCGCGCAGTCGCGGCGCGATGCCGATCCGCGCCCGCATCTCGACGATCCGGTCGATTCCCGCTTCGGCCGTCGCTCGCGCGTCACTCCGTTCGGCGACTCCGAGTTCCCGAGCGAGCGTCGCCAGGATCTCGGTCCGCTCCGGCAGGATGAACCGCATGACGAACGGCAACAAGCAGCCGTTCCCTTCGCCGTGGCTGCAATGGACCGCCGCGCCGATCGGGTACTCGAGCGCGTGGACCAGAGCGACGCCGCAGTTGGAAAAGGCGAGACCGGCGAGCGTCGCGGCCAGACTCATCTCGTCCCGCGCCGCGCGATTCTCGGGGTCGAGGACCGCCGGTTCGAGACTCCGACCGATCATTCGGATCGCTCGTTCACCCAGACAGGCACCGATCTCGAAGCGACCGAAATAGGCGACCTTGCCGCCGACCGTTTCCAGGCGATTCCAGTCGGTCGCCGTGCACCCTTCGATCGCATGCGTCAGCGCATCGATACCGCTGTGAGCCATCACCTTGGCCGGACAGCGGTAGGTGAGCGCGGGATCGACCAGCGCGACTCGCGGTCGCAGGTGGTTCGACAGCGTGCTCACCTTGACGTTCGCGGCGACGTCGGTCAGTACCGCGGCATGCGACACCTCGCTGCCGGTCCCCGACGTGGTCGGAACCGCGATCAGCGGAAGAACCGGTCCCGGCACTCGATCGACACCGAAGTAGTCCGAAGGCTTGCCTCCATGCGCCAGCAGAATCGCGACGTACTTCGCCACGTCCATGTTGCTGCCGCCGCCGATCGCGACGATCGCATCAGGGGCATGAGCGCGAGCGAACTCGGCGCCGCGCACTGCCACGTCGATCTCCGGCTCCGCCCTGCCGCCGTCGAAGATCGGTGCGTCGATCCCCGCGGCTCGCAGCGACTCGACCGCGCCGGCGGTGATGCCGAGTTCGACGAGGGTCCGATCGGTGATGATCACCGGCCGCTCGAGCCCCGCTTCGATCAGCAACGAACCGAGTTGGTCGATCGCGCCGACGCCGAAGACGATCTTGCCGGCCGAATGGAACTCCCAGGATTTCAGCATGACGTTTCCTGACCTGTCGACGAGGGCGAGTGCAAGACGACGATGAGCAGGGACAAGACGCGAACGGATGCCCGAACGGGCGGCGTCCGCGTTTCGGAACGAGCGGTCAGGCCACTTCGCCGATGATCTCGCGAGCGGCGGTCAGCGTATTGGCCAGCAGCATCGTCACGGTCAGCGGTCCGACCCCTCCCGGCACCGGCGTGATGGCCGAAGCGATCTCGGCGACTTCGTCGAACGCGACGTCGCCGACCAAGCCGCGGTCGATCCGATTGATGCCGACGTCGACGACCACCGCTCCCGGACGGACCATCGCGGCGCGAATGAACTCGGGGCGTCCGATCGCCGCGATCAGGATGTCGGCCTGTCGAGTCAGTTGCGTCAGATCGCGCGTCCGACTGTGGCAGAGCGTCACCGTCGCGTCGGCGGCGTTCGGTCCGACCGTCGAGTGCTTCTGGATGAGCATCGACGCGAGCGGCTTGCCGACGATGTCGCTCCGTCCGACCACGACGACATGCTTGCCGGCGATCTCGATCCCGTTGCGATGCAGCAACTGCACGCAACCGTGCGGCGTGCAGGGAAGGAACCGGGGACGCCCCTGACTGAGCAGGCCGACGTTCGTCGGATGAAAGGCGTCGACATCCTTGCGAGGGTCGATCGCGTCGAGAACCGCCTGAGTCGGCAGGTGCTCGGGGAGCGGAAGCTGGACGAGAATCCCGTGGACCTCACGATCGGCATTCAGCCGCTCGATCTCGGTCAGCAACCTCGCGGCGGAGACGTCGGCGGCGAGCGGCAGATGGCGACTGGTGATCCCGATCTTCTCGCAGGCGGCTCGCTTGTTCCGAATATAGACGTGACTCGCCGGGTCATCGCCGACCAGGATCGTCGCGAGACAAGGACGAACGCTGGTTCGAGCGAACAGCCGTTCGGCCTCGACCGCCAGCTCCCCGCGAATCGTTTCGGCCAAGGTCTTTCCGTCGAGCAGTCGAGCGGTCACGCGCTGGTTCCTGAAGGTCGTATTGCGACCGCCCTCGGTCGCAGCAGTTTGTCGTCGTGCGACCGCCCCCGGTCGCAGCATTCGTCGTAGTGCGACCGCCCCCGGTCGCAGCGGTTCCCGGTTTAAGGCACGGGGACCCCTGCGCTTGGCGCTACGGGCTGGCGAGGCACGGACCGAGTCGGTCATCGACGCCGCCCCGATCACGACGATCCTACCCGACAGCGCGGCGAGTCGTCAGCGAGGGCTTGACGACCGTCGAGGGGGAGGCGGCGGGGCGAGTGCCTGCATCGGCGCGACTTTCGTATTTCCGGATCGCTCCGGCGCCGCTCGGCCGGAGCGATCGGTACTTGTCGAGTGGGCCCTGTCGTTCGCTCGTTCCGAAACCGGATGGTTTGCCGATGATCTCTCCCGACCCGATCGAGACGCCGTCGCCGCGGCATGCTTCGATCTCCTCAACGAAGTTCGAGGCCGCATCTCGTCAGACGTCGTTTCCTCGATCGTTCGTTCTCTGGACGCTGACGACGCTGCTCGCAGCGATCGGCTGCGGCGACAAGCAGACCGATCGAGTCGCTCCGGAACATCCGACCGACATCGCCGGCTCGTCTTCCGCAAGCGAGTCGTCCGCTCTTTCGGCCGCCGATTCCGAAGAGGGGCCGGAGCCGGTGCTCGGGGAGGACGGACCATGAGACCGATCTCGATGACCCCTCGTGACTCAGTTCGGTCATCGCTGCGCCGCGGCCTATCGATGGTCGAGTTGCTGGTGATGCTCGCGATTCTGGCGCTCTTGGCGGCGCTCTCGTTTCCGGCGGTTCAGTGGGCTCGTGAAGCGAGTCGCCGGACGGCCTGCTCGGGGAATCTTCGTCAGCAGCTGATGGCGCTCGATCAGTACCACGTCGATCACGGCTCGTACCCGTACGGTGCCTCGGCCGGATGGGGTTTCGATTGGCGGACCCATCTGTTGCCCTTCATGGAACAGCCGGCACTCGCCGCCGACGTGCCGTGGGGAGATTCCGGAAGTTGGGCGGGCAAGGGGCGCCGCAGCACCAACCTGATCGTGCTCGCTCGGACGTCGTTGGCGCTGATGCGCTGTCCGTCGCAACAGAAAGGGGTCTGGGAGTCGCGGTCGATCAACGGAATCGCGGGGCGTGCGATCAGTTCGTACTCCGGCAACGCCGGCAGCAACGTGACGGTCGACACGATCAATGACGCCCGCAGCGACATGCGATTCGGCAACGGACCGCTGCGAGTCGTCGAGATGTTGCGCGGTGGGATGAATCCGGTCCGTCGCGAGCAGATTCTCGACGGCCTGAGCGCCACGGTGCTGATCGCCGAAGTCCGGCATCGGATCGACGATGTCTGCGGCGTCTGTGATCGTTTCTCGCTCTACCATCCCGACTTCGACAGCGGAGGCGGAACCGACTTCTCCGAATCGCTCGGTTCGACCCGCTACGCCATCAACGACGACGGCTCCGAGAACCGACGCGAGCTCTCCTTCGGCAGCTTCCATCCCGGCGGCTGCAGCGTCGGTTACGCCGACGGCTCATGCCGCTTCGTCTCGGACGGCATCGACCTGAAGGTCTGGCGCGCCCACGGCTCGATGCACTCGGGAGACTGAACCGCACGAATCGACGAGGAAACGGGGAACGGTTCGAGGCGATCGATCGATGCTGCTGTAAATCGGCGATCGCTTGGACACGATCCGATTCGAGGGACCGGCAGACCGTTCGCGGGAGACCGCTTCAGGGAATCGCGAACCACGCGGCGACCAGCAGTGCGGCGACACCGGCGATCAGCGTGATGACGCCCGCCGCACGACGCTTCTTCAGATGCACCAGCAACCAGACTCCGGTCAGACTCGTGAAGACCAGCAGGCCACCGGCGACATCGATCGCCACTCGCCACGCCGTGCTCCCCTCGCGGCCGCGATGCAAGTCGTTCAGCAGCGACACGAAATCGTGCCGATCGATCGCCACTTCGTAACGACCGGTCGAGCGTACGATCGTCGCACGGGCAGCGTAGCCGGGAGCCAGAAAGGTGACGGCGACCCCGGTCGGTTCGACATCAAACGTGCTGACCGTTCCCCGCAACCGATGAGTCGCTCGCAGATACTCGGCGATCGCCAGTCGGTCGACCTCCGGCACCTCGTCCGTCGTATCGGTCGGCGAGTCGTCGGCTGCCACGTCGGTCGACGTCGCAGGCACGTCTTCGTCGGTCGCCGCCGCATCGTCAGCGGAGCCGAGCCAGCGGAGTTCGACCTGCCCCGTTTCGGTCTTGGTCCGGACGACTGGCTGGCCGAACCACTCCGGATGATTGAGCGTGATGCCGGTGACGCTGAAGAACAGGAGCACCGAGAAGCCGGCCATCGCCGCAAAGAGATGGACCACCCGCGCCGCACCCGCCAGGTTCGTTCCCCACGCTTCGCGTTTCGGCTGCGGTGCGGCCCCCTTCTTGCGCCGAACCCGATTGCCGCGACGCAACTCCGCCTCGGAGCGATGAGCCGACTTGGGGCCGACGGACGAGGAAGAGGACGAGGAGGGATCGGGTTGGGACGACACGCCGACTCTCGCGTTTGACCGGAGCGACCACACGAACGACAAGACCGGCCATCTTCGTCCGAATCGCCTCGCACGACCAGAGGCCGCAAGCAGGGTGCAAGGCGGGTTGCCCGAGGGAACACGGATCTCGAGGTTTCGGTCGGCAAATCCGGCTCGTTCGACACTTCCCCCTTGCCACGAAAAGGGGGCCGATTCCGCTCCACGATCTCGACACTTCGCGCCCGTCAGAGCAACTCGTCCAGATCCAGCCTCGTGATACCGACCAGCCGTTCGAGCTTCTCCATCGCCGCACCTCGCACGAACGAATTCTCGTGCGGCCCGAGGCCGAGCACGATGTCCCGATGCTCCAGCGCCAGCGGGTCCGCGGCGTGGCCGGTCAGGAACAGGAGCAACGCCGCGGCATTCGGAGCGCATGGCGTCCGGTTCCAGGACGCCCACAGCAGACCCATGCGGACTCGGGGCGAATCGTGTTCCCGAGCGGCGAGCAGGACGGCGGTTTCCCCCTCGTCACTCCGCTCCATCCGCTTCAGCTCGCGCACGATCACGTCGCTCAGGTCCGAGCGGCGACCATGTTCGGCCTGCAACAAAGCGGCTCGGAAACGAAGCATCGTCGATTGAGGGTCGTTCACCGCCTCATCGATCGCCTCCCACGCTTCGGGCGTATCGAGCTGCGCGAGCGCATCGAGTTCGCGCCAGGTCAGTTCCCGAGTCCGCAACAGGTCGACCGCTCGGCGCTGCTGCAACGGCGAGAGCGCGGGGATCGAGGTCATGTCGAAGCCGACTCCGTCGTGCCAGCGCTCGAAGTCGATCCGCAAGCCG
>DMPQ01000255.1:0-8823 GCA_003455945.1 Planctomycetaceae bacterium | reverse complement strand
TCGGCGAGATGAGTTGCGAGACGCGGGGTCGAGGAACGTCGCCCGATTCGACTACACTCCCCCTCGGCTTTCGTTCCGGAGCGAACGCTCGGCGCGAGAGGAATGGTCGATGCCCTGGTGAAGCGCCCGGTGGCGGCAAAAAGGGGCTGTAGCGAAACGGATAGGAGTCAGCCGTGTCGGACAATGCGAAGGGGATCGATCTGGTGATCGTCGGCGGAGTCGCGGCGGGAGCGTCGGCAGCGACTCGGGCCCGACGTCTGTCCGAGGCCTCGCGCATCGTGATCTTCGAACGAGGTCCCGACGTCTCGTTCGCCAACTGCGGCATGCCCTATCACATCGGCGACGTCATCGCCGATCGTTCGAAGCTCGCCATCACGACTCCCGAACGACTCCGCGAACGCTTCGCGCTCGATGTCCGCGTTCGAAGCGAAGTCATCTCGATCGATCGCCGAGCCAAGACGGTTCGGGTTCGCGAACTGGCGACCGGTCGCGAGTACGATCAGCCGTACGACAAGCTCCTCCTTGCTCCGGGAGCCGCTCCGTTCCGGCCGCCGATTCCGGGAGCCGATCTGCCGGGGGTTCACGTGTTGCGTGATCTCGGTGACATGGATCGCATCCGGCAGACGGTCGATCGCGGGATCGACCGCGCCGTGATCCTCGGCGGCGGATTCATCGGTCTCGAGCTGGTCGAGAATCTGGTTCATCGCCAGGTCGCCACGACGCTGGTCGAGCGGAACGAGCAGGTGCTCGGCCCGCTCGATCGCGAGATGACGCTGCCGCTGAAACGGACGCTCGAGCAGCATCAGGTCGATCTTCGACTGGGGCGTCAGGCGATCGCCATCGAACCGCGCGGCGAACGATTCGTCGTTCGTCTGGATGACGGCTCGACGATCGAAGCCGGTCTGGTCGTGATCGGAGTCGGCGTTCGACCCGAGAACGCGCTGGCGGTCGCCGCCGGGCTCGAGATCGGACCGCGCGGCGGGATTCGAGTCGACCGGACGATGCGCACCTCGGACCCCGACATCTATGCGGCCGGCGATGTGGTCGAGACGCGTGACGACGTCATGGGGCAGCCCGTGCAGGTTCCGCTCGCCGGACCGGCCAATCGACAGGGACGGCTCGCCGCCGACGCGATCTTCGGGCGCGAGGTGCAGTTCCGCGGAACTCAAGCGACCGCCGTTCTCGGCCTGTTCGGCACCACCGCCGCGTTGACCGGCCTCTCGGAGAAGCAGGCCGAAGCGATGGGAATCGAGTACGCCACCGCGTTCATCCATCCGATGCATCATGCCGGCTACTATCCGGGGGCCGAAGGGATGACGCTCAAGCTCGTCTTCGACCCTCGCGACGGACGAGTTCTCGGCGCTCAGGGAGTCGGCGGTGCGGGAGTCGACAAGCGGATCGACGTTCTGGCGATCGCCATCCAGGCTCGCATGACCGTCTTCGATCTCGAACAGTCGGAGCTCTGCTATGCCCCTCAGTTCGGCTCGGCCAAGGATCCGATCAACATGCTCGGCTTCGTCGCCGCGGGGCTGATGCGAGGGGACCACCCGCAATGGTCGATGCGTCGCTATCTGTCGCTGCCGATCGAAACGCGACCGTATTCGCTCGACGTCCGCACGCCGAGCGAGTTCACTGCAGGAACGATTCCGGGAGCCGTCAACCTGCCGGTCGACGAACTCCGGAGTCGATTGAACGAGCTGCCGCAGGACCGACCGATCGCGGTCTTCTGCCAAGTCGGCCAACGCGGCTATCTGGCGACTCGGATCCTGCGCCAGAACGGTTTCGACGCGTTCAATCTAGGGGGCGGTTACCGAACGTACCTGCTTCATCGAGACGCCTGACGATCGAAGCGATCGACGCGGCTCCGGTGTGGGCTTCGGCGTGGGCCCCGCCGCGCGGCTCGGGGAACCCCTGCGCTTGACGCTTCGAGCTGAGAGGCACGGAGACCCCTTGCTGNNGGCCCACGTAAGACGCGTCGCCATTTGCGTGGGCCCGCGTCGTCCCCGACGCGCGGCCGTGCGACGATGGTCGTTCCTGACGCTGCGCAGCTCGATCGGCGTCGAGATCGCACCCCCTCGGCTCGAGACGAGCCGGGGCCACGCAGCGCGCGAACCCGTCAACAACCCCTCCGGCCCGAAGCGAAGCGCCGGGATCTCCGTGCCTCCCAGCCCGCCGCTAACGCTTGGTCCCCGCGAGACGTCTGAGGCAGATCGCGCGTTCGTTCCCTTGCTTGAACGGATATCGCAGCGCGTGGCGCAGCAAGGCGCGGCGGTTTTCGATCCGTCTCGGTTCGCTCAATCGCTTCGTCTCGTCGAGCCACCGTTCGCACAGATCGAGGATCGTCGTCAGATGGTCCTTCGCGAGATCACCCAGATGGTTCGCGACCGAGCGGCGGACGTACTCCGAGTCGTCATCCTTCAGCCGCTCGAGCAACGGAAGCGTGTGTGACGGATCGGCCTGGAACTCGCCCAGTCGCATTCCCCACGGCAGACGCGGACGAGTCCCTTCGCTGACCAGGCGTCGAACATGCGGGCAGGGATCATCGACCCAGTCGCCGAGCAACGTCAGCGCCCGCTCTCGATGCCGGACGAGGAACGGCCGCACGCTGAACTCCGCCGTGAACCGGCGAGTCAGTTCGTAGTTGGCGTGCATGCCGCTCCCGAACGACTCCACCCCGCGCTCGGCGATCAGTTCCGAATGCGGCAGATAGAAGAACGTCGCGAGTCCGTTCCCTTCGGTCCGTTCGAGCGGCGGGCCGAGCGAAGCGATCAGCAGAGGGCCCGCCTCGTCGAACGATTCGGGCAATTGTTCCGCGATGGCCCGAGCGATCGCTCGACTCCGCTCCTTCAGCTCCATCGACTCGAGCTCGCGCAGCGCCGTCGTGCGGAAATGCCGGCGATCGAAACCCGGCACCACCGGTTCCAGCGACTCCGCGATCAGCGTCACCAACTCCTTCCCCATCAGCGCCTTGAGCGGTTGACCGTGAAGGATCGACGCGGGCGCGGCGAAGCGGATCGCCGGATGCGGCTGAGAGTCGGTCATCGAACGAATCATCCGCGAAAGAGTGCGAATTTCGACGAACGCCAGACGGCGGCGATCAGCGGTCGCGTCGCACGATCGCCGCACCCCAGTTGCCGTCGGTCGGAGGAGCGATCGACCGTCGCGCGCCTCCCGTCAGTTGGGCGGTCGGACCCCATTCGCCGGTCGCGATGTCGATCCAGCGAAGGTCGAACGTGCCGTCGACCGAGGCGAGATCGAGCGTCACTTCGCCTCCGGCCGGAAAGTACATCGCATAGGCGGTCCCCGGAGCCGCAGCCAGATACGCTTCGTCGTCGTCACGCTCGCCGAGCAGTTCGTTCGCCGGCTCGACCGACCAGAGCGGAATCAGCGATTCGAGCTTCCGAGCCGCTCGAATCGCCGCGACCGCCTTGTCGTTGATCCCCAGGCCCGAGTCGGGACGATGGAATCGCATCGACGCGGCACCGGCGAGCAGGTGTCGCCAGAATCGCTCGATGCCGTCCTGATCGGTATGCCCCAACTTGTTCCGGTCCGCTCCGTAGGTCTTGGTCGTGTTCATCGGTCGCGGCCGACTCGAAAGATACTCGCGGACGAACAGGAAGTTGTCCCAGTGCTCCTGTCCCTTGTTCTGATTGTTCTGCGAGACGTCGACGAAGTCGTAGCGCTCGGGGTGATCGAAGGTCCGTCGATGCCGATCGGCTCGCAGATCCCAGTCGTCCCACATCTCGGTCAGATGAACCTTGCGACCTCGTTCGGCCGCACGCTCGCGAACGAACTCGGCCCAATACGCCCCCCACTCCTCCTCACCGCTGGTCTCGTTGTCCATGCAGTACAGGACATGGCCGTACGCGAGCGAATGTTCGAGCAGCTTCGCGACGAACCGCTCCTGGTACCGAAGGACGACGGTGTTGTTGCGCTGCTTCGGGGTCGTGAAGAAGAAGGGCTGTCGGTTGGCTCCCGGATGATCGGGATACCGCGGCTCGAACCCCGACGCTTCGTACGTGTAGTTGACGTTGTTCGCCGGATTGTACGGGTGGATCTGCCATCGCTCGTCACCGCCGTTATCGACGTAGTCGAAGCGATCCCAGATTTCGATCTGCACGAAGATCCGCCGCGCCGCCGTCTCGCTCAGCAACCGCTCGAAACGAGTCCAGTACTCGTCGTTCCAAGTGTCGAGGTCGTACTTGCCATCGGCTCGCCGGCCGAACGGATACTCCTCGAACCCCTTGTCCTTCCGGTCGCTCATCGTGTTCCGGATGACGTTCCCGCCGGCGGCAGCGATCCGGTCGAGCTGCGCGATCAGGTCCGCTTCGGGCCACTGGAACAGGTTGTCGTCGTCGCTCCCGCCGAGCAGCAACACCGGTTCGCCTCGGTCGCTCCAGTACCAAGGGTTCTCGGCCCAGATCTCGATGTTCGGACCGTCGTCGGCCGACGCACGAGATGCTGCGGCGAACAGCGACGAGGTCGCGACGATCAGGAAGAAGATCGGTCGAACGGCGATCATCGCGAGGCCTCGGTGCGTGGGTCGGAAGGAGCGGCGCCGAACGGGTGGTCCGCTTGGTATTCGCTCCGACCATCGTATCGAGTCGCGACGATCGATGCCGATCTCCGTCCGTCGCGCGACTCCTTTCGGTCGCATCGTCCTTCATTCGATCGAGCCGAGCAGACGAGGTTCTACCGCCGACGCGGCCAGCCGAACGTCTCCAGCTGCGTCTGCGTCAAGTTGTCGCAGTGCGGCGGTCGCCGCTTGCTCGTCCTGAAGTCCGGACGCACCATGGGCGTCCTGTCGGATTCGCGTCGAACGATATCGGCCGATCCACGTCGATCGGCAACTCGATCAGGAGCGCCGCATGCGATCGACCATCGCCAGGAATCCCGACGCCGACGCGCGACTGCGGGAGCAGGACGCGAAGTTCAAGGAGAAGATCCCAGGTGAGGTCCGGGAGTCCGACTTACCGACACGCTTCGGACCGAACCGGGTTCTGGAAGTCGGCCCCATCGATGCTTTCCCGGTCGTCTGTCTGCATGCGATGCGTACCGGCGCGCCGATGCTTCTTTCCGAACTCGGTCCTCTCGCCGAGCGCTATCGACTGATTGCGCCGGATCTTCCTGGACAGTCGATCGCCGGTCCACCGGTGAAGGTCGACCTCCAAGGGGCCGCCTATGCCGATTGGCTCGGCGAGATCCTCGACGGCCTGGCGATCGAACGCGTCCGATTGTTCGGCGTCAGTTGGGGAGGATTCGTCGCTCGGCTGGGAGCCACCGCCATGCCGGATCGCATCTCCCATCTGGCGCTCCTGGTTCCTGCCGGAATCGCGTCAGGCTCGCACGTCGTCGGTCTGGCCAAGATGCTCTGGCCGATGATTCGCTATCGCCTCCGACCGACTCGAACCAATCTGAGAAAGCTTCTCGCACCGTTGCTGACGACTCGAGATGAGGACTGGGAGGACTTCATCGCCTGCTCACTGAGGGACTGGCCGATCGATCCCCGCATCCCCCCGCTCGCCTCGGATGCAGCGCTGAGGGGGTTGTCGATGCCGACGATGGTACTCGCCGGGGATCGGGACATCTCGTTTCCCGGGCCGGCCGTCATCGCTCGCGTCGAGCGATTGGTTCCTTCGGTCCGAACCGAATTGCTGAACGACTGTCGACACTGTCCGCCGACTACCGAAGCGTTTCGGCGACACCTTGCATGCCGACTGATCGAGTTCTTCGACAGTAAGCCCGTGTAGCCGATCGGTCCGGTTCAGAAACGGATGTAGGCGTAGCCCTGCAACTGCAGATCGACCAGTCGCGCAAAAGCGCCTCGGACGAGCGTCACGTCCGGATGAACATCGCTCTTCTCCCAGCCGAGTTCCTGTCGGCGAAAGTCACAGAACTCGATTCGGATTCCTGCCTCGTTCAGCTCGGCGATCAATGCCGAGTTCGGATTCCCCCCGGACCGCTTGCGCAGGCGATCGTGCGTTTCGTCGGTCAGCAGTTGGAACGACGCTTGACCGTGAAACACCGCGCGAATGTCGATCCGGTCGGCGTCGATCCCCTGATCGATCAGTTGCTGACGCAGTCGCTTCAGGTAGGAGAGCCCCTTGCTGACCCCGTCGAGCTCCTCGTCCGCCGTGACCTGATAGACGACCTTGATCGGCCCCTGATGCTGGAAATCGAGGACGGGGCGATCCTCTTGGGCGCCGACGGCCGTCGGCAGCGCCATCGAGAGGAATGCAAGCTAGGAAACGCATGAGATCATCCGCAACATCACCCGTTACCTCGACTGCAATCGGCTGAAGCGAGCCGAACGGCGATCCGCCCGAAACTCCTGCCGACCATCGTATCGAGTCGCGACGATCGATGCCGATCTCCGTCGCCTTGGTGTCTCCGTGAGAGAACCTCCGGCCTGTGCCTCGAGCGGAACGTTGCGAGTGGGGAGGGCACGGAGACCCCTTGCTGACGCTGCGGGCTGGGGGAACGCAGCGGGCTGGGGGGGCGCGGGGACCGGATCTCCGTCAGCTCCAGCTCCAGCCGACGGTGACTCCCTTCGGCTCCAGCTCGATCGAGTCCCACTTGCCGCAGCAGCACTCCGCCTTCCAGAGGTCGCCGACGTCGGTCGCGAGCAACCAGGAGCGGACCAGCGACGCCGCCGGCTCCATCAGCACCAGGGCGACGGTGCCGCTCCGATGCTTGCGGACGATCTTGCCGACCGCCTTGCGCAGTCGGGCCCGAGCCGCTTCGAGCGTCTCGCCGCCGGGAGGGCAGACCGTTTCGGGATGCTCCTGCCATTGCCGATAGACGCGAGGCTGATGAAGACGAAGGTCCTCGATCAGCCGACCGCTCCATAGACCGAGGTCGAGGTTATGGAGCGCCTCGACCACCTTCACCTTGACGTCGGCATGAACCGCGAGCTCGCCGGCGGTCTGCACCGCCGCTCGCCCAGGTCCCGAGTAGATCGCGTCGATCTGCTCGGCGTGCAATTCGTCCGCGGTCCGCTGCACCTGCCGCGTTCCGCTTTCGCTGAGCGGGACGTCGAGCGTCCCCTTGATCCGTCCCTGCTCGTCGAAGTCGGTCGAGCCGGGTCGAACGATGATCAGTCGTAACATGGTGGGTCCGGGTTCAGGCGGTCAGGCCGTCCCGGGCAAGCTCCTGCAGCGACTGCAAGGCGGCCGCGTAGTCGTCCCGACGAAAGATCGCCGAGCCGACGACGAGCCAGCGGGCACCTGCCCGCACGCAATCGCCGATGGTTTCCGAGTTGACGCCTCCGTCCACCTCGAGAATCAACGACCGGTCGGCCGTCGCCGCAGCGCGTCGCAACTTGTCGAGCGCGATCGGATCGAAGGCTTGCCCTCCGAACCCCGCATTCACGCTCATTACCAGCAGCAGATCGCACGCGTCGAGCAGCCCGGTCACGCTTTCCAGGGGAGTCCCCGGATTGATCACGATCCCGCTACCGACATCCGCAGCGCGCAGTCGGTCGAGAAGCGGGGCCGGGTCCGCCACCGCTTCGGCATGGAACGAGATCAGGTCGGCCCCCGCATCGACGAACGCCTGCAGATACCGACCGGGGTCGGTGATCATCAGATGGACATCGAGCGGCAGGTCGGTCAGCCGCCGGATCGCTTCCACGATCGGCATGCCGTAGGACAGATTCGGGACGAAGACGCCGTCCATCACGTCCCACTGGATCCGGTCCACGCCAGCTGCCTCCAGCGCAGCGACCTCGGCGCCGATGCGGGCCAGGTCCACCGGCAGGACGGACGGGACGACGAGGGGTCGCGTGAGCTGAGCACAATTCTCGGGCACGGGAGCAGTCGACCGGCATCGGCGGGAGTCCTCGTCACCCTCGTGGGTGGACCCGGGGGTGAGATCGGTCCTCGTCGGCGGCGCGACCCCTACGATGCCGCCCATGTCTGAGCTGGTCACCGACGCGCGCCCGCTACGGCTGGTGCTGGTGGACGACCACGAGATGGTGCTGCACGGGCTCGTGGCGATGCTCGGCCACTTCGGCGACGACGTCGTGGTGCTCGGCACCGCCCGCACCGCGGGTGCGGCGATGCGACTGGTGGTCGAGCAGCGACCTGACGTCCTCCTCTGCGATGTCCGGATCGGCAAGGAGAGCGGGATCGACCTGTGCCGCCGCGTGGTGGCGGAGGTGCCGACCACCAAGGTCGTGCTGCTCACCGTCTACGACGACGAGCACTACCTCTACCAGGCCCTGAGGGTCGGCGCGTCGGGGTACGTGCTCAAGCGCGTCGACGGAGCCGAGCTGGTCGCTCACCTCAAGCGCGTCCAGGACGGGGAGACGGCGATCGACCCGGCCATCGCTGGTCGGGTCGCGATGTCGGCCGCTCGGCTCAGCGCCGGGGAGTTCTGGCCGGGCGCGCACCTGGGCCTGACCCAGCGCGAGTCCGAGGTGCTCGAGCTGCTCGTCGCCGGGCACTCCAACAAGGCGGTCGCCGCGGCCCTCGTCGTCAGTGAGGACACGGTGAAGAGCCACATCCGCGGCCTCTACCGAAAGCTCGGGGTCTCCGACCGCAGCGGCGCGATGGCAGTGGCGCTCCGCGAAGGGCTGTTCCGGTGACCTCCGCCGCCGAGCTCACCGACATGCTCGACGCCGACGGCGCCGTCGTGTTGACCAGCGACGGCCAGGAGCTGACCGTGGCCGACTGTCACCCACCCCACCCGGCCGCTGCGCGATTGCGGATCGGCGTGGGTTTCGGGGTCACCGGTCGGGTCGCGCGGACCGGCGTCCCGGCGCTGCTCGCCGAGGACTCACCCCGGAACCCCCACCACCGCCGCGTGCTCGGCATCGCCGAG
>DMPQ01000381.1 GCA_003455945.1 Planctomycetaceae bacterium | reverse complement strand
CGGGGTCGGTCGCACTACGGCAATCGCACTACGGCAATCGCACGGCGTCCGCATTACGACACGATGTCGCGGCGGCGCGACAGGTAGTCCCACACCACGAAGCGGTCGAGGTCCTTGCCGGCGGTGAAGAAGACGCGTCCCTTGGTCGATTCGGCCAGCCGATAGGCGAAGCGGATATCCTCTTCCGACTGCGACCAACTCGGGACCAGGAACAGATTCAGCACGATCCCTTCCCGGGCGCAGAGCATCCCTTCGTGCATCGTCCGCTCTTCGGTCCGCGGATGCGGCGGGTAGAGCAGATAGAGCATCCGATCCTCGAAGTGAGCCGTCGGCAGGCCGTCGGTGATCAGGATGATCTGACGGTTCGGCGTATCGCGGACGCTCAGCAGACGCCGAGCCAGCGAGAGCCCGTGCTGGATGTTGGTGAAATGCGGATGCACCAGCGCCTCGGAGGCGTCCGGCGCTCCCATGTCGTACCGCATCCGGACGACCGGATCGTGGATCGTCACCGGCTTGGGCATCAGTTCGACGATCTCGGACGCCTGGCGCACGCGACCGAAGCTCGCCATCTCGACGAACCCCAGAAAGTCGCCGGGGTATTCGCGCTTCACCAGCCCGTCGAGCGCCAGAGCCATCCGCTTCACGTCGACATAGCGACCGTCGTAGCGCATCGAGCCGCTCATGTCCATCACGACGACCGTCGCGCACTTGGGCGAGTTGCGGGTCCGATGCACGCGGATATCGTCGCCATGAAGCGACAACGGACCGCCGCTCGCCGCGCTCCGAACGAGCGCCGCCGTCAACGTCTCGGTCAGATCCATCTGCGTCAGCGAGTCGCCGAACTCGTACGGGCGAGTCGACGGGAGTTCGACATCGCCGCTTCCTTCGATCTCGCGCGGATGACGTCCCGATCGAGAGGGCTGCAGGGCCGAGAAGAGACGCTCGAGCAGCTTCCCCTGAAAGACACGATACGCCTGAGGCGTCAGGCGAAAGACCCCTCGCTCGTTCGCCAGCCCCTGCAGCTCCGCCTGCTCGCGCACGTAACGCTCGACCTCTTCCTGAAGTTCCCGCAGCTTGTCGAGGTCTCCCGGATCGGCGAACTCCGACAGCGCTTCGAGATCGACGACCGCGATCTGAGCGGTCTTGGCCGCTTCTTCGAGCTGACGGATCAGTTCGTCGATCCGCTCGAGTTCTTCCTTCACCTCGATCGCTTCGGGAACGCCCAGCGGCTGACGGCCGGTGAACGCGTACTTCGCCAGCAGCCCGTCGACTTCATACGAATCCGACAGCCGACGCATCAGTCGGAGCAGGTGCTTGGCGAACGGCGATCGTTCGTCGCCGGTGGCATACCAGAGGCGTTCGAGATCGTAGAGCTGTCGCTGCTCGGTCGCGCGGCGATACCGCTCGGCGAGCTTTTCGGGAGGGGGGACGGTGCCGATCTCGCGCGTCCAATCGCGCGTCGCGGCTCGTTTGGCCGGCGACGGATCGAAGCGTTCGAGAATCCGGCGTTTCCGTTCGCGGAGGATCGCGAGCAACGACTCGATGCTCGGCCCCAGGCCGGCGAACTGCGTCGGATCGAGACGAATGGCGCGGGCGAGTTCCTCGGCCGACAGTTCCCGTCGCGGGCCGTAGGCGAGCAGATGATCGAAGGCGGCCGAGACGATGTCGGGAGGGGGCTGCCGAGGCCCCGGAAACTTCAGCGGGTCGTACTTCTGATAGACGTGGATGATCCCGCCCGCCGCGCGAGCCGCGGAACGCTCCGCCGCTTCGCCGCCGCGGGATGGCGAGCGCGACGCTTCCGATCCTGATCGATCCGAACCGTCGCCGCTCGATTCGCTTTCGGCGGGGCGCTCTCCGTCATCCATCGCCGCTACTCCCGCTCATAGACGATCCGGCCGTGATCGACCGATCGCGAGATCTTGTCGATCGAGTGCAGGCCGGCGAGCACGAACTCGACGCAACTCGCTCGGATCGCCGGATCGTCCGACGCATTCACCTCGAAGGCCTTTTCCCAGACCGGCGGGACGCGAGCGATCCGATCGGCATAGCGGGCCGACGGGAGCTGGTCTCCCACTTCGATCCGGATTCCCTTGGCGAAGATCTCGGCGATCGATTCGAGTCCGTACTGCTGGACGTATTCGCCGAAGACGACGGCAATCGCCTGAGCGACGATCGCGTCGAGCACCTCGCTCTCGGACATCTGATGGCTTCCCATCAGATCGAGTTCCAGCTTGCCGAGCGCCGATGCGGCCAGGTGTCCGAGGTCCGAGATGCGAGGGACCGCCGGCCGCTCGCCGTGCAGGATCCCTCGGCGACGCGCCGACGCGACCATCGTCCGGTAGTTGGCCAGACTGAATCGGGCACTGACTCCCGACTGATGATCGATGAACCGACTGCGTCGCGCCTCGATCGCGATCTGCTCCAGGATCTCGAGCATGAAGTAGGGGATGCGGACCGGATG
Source organism: Planctomycetaceae bacterium (assembly GCA_003455945.1). Classification (GTDB taxonomy): domain Bacteria; phylum Planctomycetota; class Planctomycetia; order Pirellulales; family Pirellulaceae; genus UBA11682. The sequence goes on along the minus strand of DMPQ01000381.1, from coordinate 3,272 downwards.
GGGGCCGTCGAGATCGATCCCCGCCTCGGCCTGCAGGATCTCGATCCCGAGGTCGCGCTCCTTCGGATAGTGCGTGCGGATGATCGTGCCGATACGGTCCTTGAGCTGCGGGATCACCTTCCCGCTCCGGTTGTAGGTCGCCGGATTGGCGCTGAAGAGAACGATCAGATCGAGGTCGAACGAGATCGGAAAGCCGCGGATCTGAACGTCCCGCTCCTCGAGGATGTTGAACAGGCCTACCTGCACCAGCTCGTCGAGTTCGGGGAGCTCGTTCATCGCGAAGATCGCGCGATGCATCCGCGGGATCAGGCCGAAGTGGAGCGCGTCTTCGGTGGACATGCTGACACCGGCAACGAGCTTGGCCGGATCGATCTCGCCGATGACGTCGGCGAACTTGGTCCCCGGTGCCAATCGTTCCGCATATCGCTTTTCGCGCGGCCACCAAGCGATCGGAATCTCGTCGTCGCTGCGGGTCGCGACCAGTTCCCTGGCGGCTCGCGACAACGGACGCTCGGGATCCTCGTGGAACGGCGTGCCGGCCAGATCGAGGTACGGGAGCCACGGATCGAGGAAGCGGACGAGCGAGCGCATCATCCGACTCTTCGCCTGCCCCTTTTCGCCCAGAAAGAGCAGATCGTGGCCGGCCAGGATCGCGATCGCCAGTTCCGGGATCACCGTGTCGTCATAGCCGACGATCCCCGGAAAGAGCGTCTCCCCTCGTTCGAGCGCCGCGGCGAAGTTCTCGCGCAGCTCGTCCTTGACCGAGCGACTCTTCCAGCCTGCCTCGCGCAGCTGACGCAGCGTCTTGGGGAGCGTCGCCGGATCGATCGAAATATCGGTACGTCGCCAAGGGGCGGTCATCACGTCTCTCTTCCGAAAACGTTGCGAGTCGAGCGGCAGCGGACGTTCGCTCGAGAGCGACGCCCGCTCTGCGGCGAACCTTGCGGGCTTTCCCGGCCGAGCGTCGTCCGGCGGTTCGCGAATCGGCGCCGGAGCTAACGCACCGGCATCCAACGGGCTCCGAGGGATCGGCCGTCGCGCCGATGCGTCGAGCGGTCTCGAAGCGTTTCGCCGACGGCGCCGCGAGCCGATTGGCCGTCGAACAGCAACAGCGTGTCGGCATCGATCGACCAGCTGCCGCCGTCACGGCTCGCGACCGGATCGCGGACGGTCCCCGAGACGCGCAGCGCGTGCAGATCGCCTCGCCACGCACCGGTTTCCGCGAGTGTCGGCCCCGACCCGATCCAGAGCGCTCCGTCGCTCGGTTCGTTCCCTCGCAGTTCCGAAGCACCGATCGAAGCGACGACATTGCCGTCGACCGACATTGTTGCCCGTGAGCGGTCGAGGACAATCGCGAGATGTCGCGGTGCCCGGTCGTCGTTCGGCGTGCGGGGGATCGACCAACGATTCTCGACCTTCCGGTTCTCACCGCGGATCCGCAGGACGAGCTCGGCGTCCGAGGCCGAAATCCGCCGCTCGATGCCGAGAACCCAGCCGCGCCACTGCTCCGGTCCGGTCACCGACGTGTCGGGTCCCGAATAGACCCCGACGATCGGAGCGAAACCGAAGCTTCCCGGAGTCGTCACGATCAGCTCGAGCGAGCGTTCGGCGGAGCGGTCCCACCAGGTATCGACCTGGGGCCAGACCGCCGCTTGGCCGGGAGCGAAACGGAGTACCTGTCGATCGGAGACGACGATCGGCGGAGCCGCTCGATTCGGCTCGGCGCCGTCTTGGGGAGCCGTGTCGTTTCGTGGGGCCGGCAAGTTCGGGGAAGGTGAGGCGTTCGGAGATTCCTCGGAACTCGGCGCGCCGGTCGCGACTCGCCATCCGAAGTAGGCGATCAGTCCGTGGACCGGCAGGAATGCCGCGGCGACCAGCAGCGTCGCGACCCAGCGCGACGTCGTCGAGCGACGGCGGCGGCGGGCCGGAGAAGCGTTCGTCGCGACCGGAACTGCCGGATAAGAGTGGTCGACCGGCGGCGGCGTCGGCTCGGCGGACGACGATGGGAGCGGCGGCGGCTCGGAAGCGCGGTCGAGCGTCAGGTGCGGCGGCAACGGGACGAACGTCTCGGAGGCGAGCCGATCGGTGCGAGTCTCGAGGGATTCGACCGGAGCCGCTCCGGCATCGAGCGGGTGATCGAACGACAGCGGCGCGCCGATCGGGACCTGCCATCGCTCGGCCCAGAACCGTTCGCACGCGTCACGCGTCGACGGCTCCATCAGCTCGCGCATCGCCTGACGGATTTCGCGGCCGAGGCGACGGGCGTCGTCCGCGTGGGCTCCTGACGCCTGGCGGTCGAGATAGGCCAGTCGCGAGCGACCGGCGTTCTCGATCGTGTCGAGATCGCGTTCGAACGGCGATAGGCCGAGGAGCCGATACGGGGAGGCCGGCCGTCGATCGACCGGAATACCGAGCCAGATCCGATACGGATCGAACGACTCGGTCTCGCGATGTTCGGTCGGCATCCCCCGTCTCCCGCCCGCTCACTCGTCGGTGACGCACCCTTCCGAGGCGCTCTTCACGGTGCGGATGTAGCGATGCAGCGTGCCGCGAGTCACCTTGTACGGAGGCGCCTGCCAGGCTGCCTTGCGTCGCGCCAGCTCGTCGTCCGACAGGTCGACCTCCAGGCGATTGGTGTCGGCATCGATCGTGATCCGATCGCCGTCGCGGACGAGCGCCAGCGGGCCCCCTTCCTGCGCTTCGGGAGTGATGTGCCCGACGATGAAGCCGTGCGAGCCGCCGGAGAAGCGGCCGTCGGTCAGCAGCGCGACGTCGGCAATGGACTCCGTCAGGACAGCGCATTCCAGATGAGCGATGGCATCGGAATCGGTCGCGAAACGGGTTTCGTTGGCGTACTCGCCGGACTGGGGCCAGAATACCGGCCGATAGCCGTTCTCGGCATCAATCACGATAGCGCCGTCGCCGATTTGCAAGAACAGCGCCCGGTCGGCGGCCACCACCCCACCCAGCAGGGTGCAAGCGAATTCCCGAATCGGCAAACCCGCATCGGCCGCTTGCTGCGCCAAGGCGGTCCGGACGTTCTGAAACAGGGCTTNNCGCCAGCACGCGATTGGGTAGCGCTGCCGGCCCCGTCGGCCACGGTCAGAATCAGCACGGGACCGATTTCCGGCGTCGTCACCAATTGGACCGCGCAGGCGTCCTGGCAGTCGAGGCCGTCGACGAGATGCGCCACGCCGGGGACGCTGGCGTACACGTACCGCCAGCCGACCGCGTCGTTCATACCGAAGCCCAACCGTCGGGATTGGTGGGAT
>DMPQ01000476.1 GCA_003455945.1 Planctomycetaceae bacterium | reverse complement strand
CGACATCGCACGCCCTCGGCTCGGGACGAGCCGGGGCCACGCCGGGTGCGAACCTTTCGACGACCCAACCAGCCTCCAGCGCAGCGCCGGGATCGGAACCTTAGGAAATGCCTGCGACCGAGGTCGGTCGTACGACGCGGATTCGATGCGAAACAGAGGAACGACGCCGTGCGGATCGATCGACGAACGCTGCTCGGTTCGCTCGCGATCGGTGGGGTGTTCGGCTTTCGCGACTGGATCGGTCATGGCGTCGCGGCTGAGGCGGGGGCATCGCTTCGGACTTCGGCGATCGACGAGCGGCTGGCTCGCGTGTTGACTCGTCCCGATCAGATGCCGGCGACGGTCGCGTCGCTCACGCCGGACGAGGCGAGCGAACTGCTGACGTTTCGAGTTCGGTTCGACGACGGCAACGAGTGGACGAGCGGCGAGACGCCGTGGAGTTGGGGGCGCGATGACGGAGTCCCTCGCGGAGCGATCGTCGCGCTCCGCAACGGTTCGCGGCTGGTCGCTCGGGGCGTGCGACTCGACGAGCGGACCTTGTCGATCGACTCGCTCCGCTTCGGGCCGCTCGCGATTCCGCGCGATCGCCTCGCTTGGATTCTCCTCCGTCCTCGCCATGATGCGATTCGGCGTTTCGGCCAGATGGCCGACCTGGGGGCTCGCGGCGATTCGGAGCGGTTGTTGCTCGAGGGGGGAGATCAGGTCGTCGGCGAACGAGTCGTCTCGTCGGTCGATGCGTCGTCGGTGATCGCCTGGAGCATCGAGACGCTCGGGGCTCGATTGCCGCTCGGCAGCGAGCGGGTGGTCGGCATGTCGGCGACTCGCGATTCGGACCAGGCGCCGGTCTCGCAGGCGCCGTGGCGACTTGCCTGGAGCGACGGCACCTCGGTCGACGTGACTCGTCTGATCCGCGATGCGTCGCGAATCGTGGGGCTCGAATCGGCGGAGGGGCTCGAACTTCCGCTCGGCAATCGCGGCTCGCTGCTCGACGGCCTGACGGCAGTCCGCCGGTTTCGCGACGGAGCGGTACGGTTTCCGGTGACGGCGCCTCGTTCGTCGGCGACCGTTCCGGCGATCGGCGAACCGATCGCTCGCTCGGCCGATGAGCTGCGGCAGGGCGGAGTCGGGAGCCGGGATCGGTTGGTGGCCGGTGGCCGGCGCATCGACTCGCTCGCGATGCGGACGACCGGGACCGAGGCGTACGAGCTCCCCGCGGCAAACGGATGGTTGTCGGGGCGAGTCGCGGTGGCGGACGGTTCGGGACGCGACCGGGCGATCGTTCGGTTGTTTCGTCGGCGCAGCGACGGGGGGTGGGACGCGATGCCGGCTTGGGAAGGGAACGTGCGGCGGGGGGAGCCGGCGGTCGAGTTCGATGTCCGAATCGAGCAGGGGGGAGGACTGGCAATCAACGGGGCGATCGACGGAACCGAGCCGCCGGGAGCCGAGGTCGTCTGGGACGCCATGGCGTGGCGATCCGACGGTTGAGTCCCGGGGGAGGCGGCCGCGGAGTCGAAGCGAGCGGGGGGGAGTCGAGGGGGAACCGGCGGCGGTCCCCTCATGGACACCGGGGGGCTTCTCGGTACGCTGAAGGATTCCGCCCGCGTCAGGAGTCCTCGATGAGCGCCGGCTCGCAACCGTCTGATGACGCCTCTCTCCCGAAGTTCGTCGAGGGGGCATCGCTTTGGGATCGGCCGATCCTGCCGGCGGAATGGCTGAACGGGCTCGATCCCGACTTCGCCAAGGTAACGCAACGCGTCATGCTCGGGATCGAGCGAGGGGACTCGCTCACCCGTCTGAAGATGCAGCTCGAAAAGGTGATGTCGGAAGAAGGGCGGAACGCGACCGAGATCGCGCACGGTCTGTTCCTGTGGCCCTATCTGATCGATCGGCCGGACGAGTTGCTGGCGGCCTGGGAGACGGCTCAGCGCTGGGCCGAGCCGTTTCTGGACGAGCCCGAAACGGCGAGTCTGCTGATCTCGGTCGCGGCCGAATTCCGGATGATGATCGAGGACTGGGAAGACGACTCGACCGACGCGATGGCCGAGGGGCTCGAAGCGCTGCGCGACGCGCTGCCGAGCGAAGAGGAGATCGCCGAGTGGTACCGCAAGACGGCGGCGATGGATGCCAAGTCGGTCGCGATCCGTCTGAGAGGCGGGACCTGGCTGATCGATCATGATCGCTTCTCGGAAGCCCGGCGACTGCTGAACGAGGCGGCGGAACTCGATCCGGCCAATCCGCTGGTCGCCCTGCGTCTGGCCGAATGCGAGCGTCTGGATCATCGCGTCGAAGCGGGACTGACGGCGCTCGAACGGGCGCTGCAGCACGGCGATGAAGCGGAGGTGCTGTTTGAGGCGGCGCTGATGTCGGTCGAAGCGAAACGCTGGAACGACGTCATCACCTACGCCCAGCGCTACGACCGGAAGTCCGAGAACGCCCTCTGGACGCATTACCTGTTGGCGACCGCGCTCTACGAACTCGGCAAGCTCGACGAAGCGACCGCCGAGATCGAAGTCGAGCGGCAGCGAGCGGGAGACGACGAGGATCTGCATCTGGTGGCACTCCAGGCCTGCATCGCGCTGGCGGCCGGCCGTGGAGCGGAAGGTGCGATCGCCGCCGAGAGCGTCATCGAACGGAGCTGGGCGGATGCCGAGAACCTGAGCGAACCGGCAATGACCGAGATTCTCGAGCGCCTATGGCATCGCCTGGAGAAGTCGGGGGAAGAGGGACTCGCGAAACGTCTGGCGCGCCGCATGGTCGTCAGCGGCATCGGACCCGAGGAACTGTTCCTGCGCCAGCGGGCGAGCGAGACGGAACGAGGGGGACTGCACGAGTTCGAACTGCTGGTCCATCAGCCGCTGGCCGAGGATTGGCCCGAGCATGTCGGTTGCCTGCCGGGACAGACCGATTGGGAAGCGTACGAGGTGGTCTGGGCGGTACTGGCCGAAGACTCGGACGACGCGATCGGCCGCATGCTCGATTGGCAGCGTCTGGACCAGACGCATGAGCCGCTGGTTCTGGAAGTGAAGGACCTCGGCGAACGCGAAGACCCTCGCCCCGGAATTCTGGCTCAGGAGATCCGGACCGAGGCGCTGCGGGTCTGAGGGCCACGTCGTGCGCACCCGTCACCGACCCGACCAGCCCGACGCGCAGCGCCGGGATCTTCGTGCCTCGAGGCGTGGTTTCGGTTCGAAACCGAACGAGCTCCGAGGCGTGACGGGTGTCGACCCTGCGTGGACCATGAGCGCATCAAGTCCCGTTAGGGACGGCCGACAATAGCCCACCGAT
>DMPQ01000375.1 GCA_003455945.1 Planctomycetaceae bacterium | reverse complement strand
CGCTCCTTCGCCGAGTTTCGGATCGGCGAGGGGGCGTTGCTGGCGGGACAAGCCGACACCGCTCGGGCCGCCTTCACCGGCTTTCTGGATCGCTATCCCGAGGACGCGCTGACGAGCTACGTGCGCGGCTATCTCGGCGACATCGCACTGGCTCGCAACGACTGGAACGAGGCGCGAACGCAGTTCACCTCGGGCCTGACCGCCGATCCGTTCGGTCCCAATTCGGAGCGTTGCCGCTTCGGTCTGGCGCGCGCCTTCGAGGGGCTCGGCGACGACGACCAGGCGGCTCGGTTCTACACCATGGTCGCCGACGGCACGTCGGGAGAGCGGATCGACGACGCACTGCTGAACCTCGCGATCCTCGAGTTCCGACGCGGCGACGACAGCCGAGCAGCGCGGACGCTGGAACGGTTGGTCGATCCGGCGGACGCTCATCCGCTGGCGGGACGCGGGATCTATCTGCGCGGGCGGATCGCACAGCGCCGCGGCGATGCGGACGAGGCGCTGCGTCTGTTCGCCGAGGGGGTCGCTCGGGCGGAACAGACCGATCCCGAAGGCTGCCCGGCGCTTCGTTACGAGTGGGGAGTGGCGCTCGCCGAGGCGAACGATCTCGAACGGGCTCGCACCCAATGGCTCCGCCTGCTCGACGAAGCCCCCGGCACCGAACATGCGATCGCCGCGCGCCGACGACTGGTCGAGCGCGCCTTCGATGCTTCCGACTTCGATCAGGTGATCGAGCTGACTCGGCCCGATCTGTCGCTCGATCCGACCCTTGCCGACGACGAATCGACGACTCCGTTTGCCGAATATCGAGCCCGAGGGCTGCTCGCTCGGGAGCGTCCGGACGATGCGGCGACCCTCTTCGAAGCGATGTTGTCGGCGAACGTGCCGGCGAGCGATGCGCGTCGAGGGGCCTGGAGTCTGTTGGCAGCGACCGCGCGGACACGAGCCGGCGAACCCGATCGCGCGCTGCAGCATCTGGCTTCGGCCGACATCGATCGACTCGCCGATTCGCTCCGCTCGGCCGCGCTGTTGGCGACGATCGCCGCGGCTCGTCATCCTGCCGCGACGCTCGACGACAAGGACGATCGGCTGATCGCCGCTGCCGAGAGCTTTCTGGAACGATTCCCGGAGGGGATCGAAACCGCGGACGTGCGCGGGGAGCTTTGCGAAGCGTTGGTCCGACGCCAGCGCTACGACGACGCGTTCACGGCATGGAGCGACTACGCGTCGGCTCATCCCGATCACGCCGGCCTCTATCCGACCTTGCATCGGATGACCGAACGGGCGCTCGAGACGGGGACGACGACCGCGTCGCTCCGATGGCTCGAGCGTTTGACCGAGCGGATCGCGGAACCGTCCCAGCGGCGCCGGCTGTTGGTGCTTCGCGCCACCGCCGCCACGAAGGCGAACGATGATGCGACTGCGGAACGACTGTTGCGAGACGCGATCGGCGATGCGGACGACGGCGACGCGACGTGGGAGACGGCGATCCTGACGCTGGCGCGCCATCTGGCAGCGCGAGGCGACTCGGCCGGTGCAGCGGCGCTCTACGAGCGTCTGGAGTCGCAGGGGAATGACGATCGACGACGCGCCGCGATCTCGGCCCGTGCCGCGGATGCTCTCGCTTCGCACGACCCCGCGGCGCTGACCGCGGCGGACCAGGCGCTGCGTCAGATCGCGAGTGCCCCGAGCGGAGCGCTCCGCGATCTGGCTCTCTACCAGTCGGCCTGGATCGCTCAGGCGCGAGGCGACGAGAACGCGTTGCGGGGATCGTTCGAGGAGTTGGTCCGACGCTTTCCGGAATCGGAGTATCGCGCCGACGCGATCTATCGGCTGGCGGACGAGGCGCTGCGGCGAGGGGAGACCGAAGGGGCAGAGCGATGGATCGCCACGCTCCGCGCCGAGTATCCCGAATCGCCGCTGCTCGAGCCGGCCGGACTGCTCGAACTCCAATCGATGGCGCTTCGACGAGCCTGGTCGGAACTGGCTCAGGCGGCCGACACGTACCGGACCGCGTATCCCGACACGGTCGGATCCGATCGAGCCGAGTACTGGTCGGCCGAGGCGGCGTTCCGTACGGATGATCGAGCGACGGCCCGAGCTTCGTTCGAACGACTGGCGGAGCGAGGGGCTGGCGCGGACGAGGGTTGGGGAGCGATGATCCCGCTTCGCCTGGCGCAGCTCGCATCGCGCGACGAACGGTGGGACGACGCACAAAAGTCGGCACTGGCCGCTCGCGCCGCCGACCCTCAAGGACGTCGCGCCCACGAGATCGATTATCTGCTCGGCCGAGTCGCCGCGGCGCGCGCCGAGTTCACGGTCGCCCGGCAGCACTACGAGAACGTCGTCCGATCGACGGCAGGGCAGGGGACCGAAACCGCCGCCATGGCTCAGTGGATGATCGGCGAGAGCTGGTTTCATCAGGAGCGATGGTCCGAGGCGATCGACGCGTATCGCTCGGTCGATCCGTTCGTCGCTCATCCGCGCTGGCGCGCCTCGGCCGTCCTGCAGATCGGCAAGTGTCACGAGCGCCAAGGAGAGACGCGTTCCGCGGCGGCGGCCTATGCCCGACTGCTCCGCGAGTTTCCGGCTTCCGAGGCGGCGGCCGAAGCGTCGTCACGACTCGCCGCTCTCGGATCGTCCCAGCCGCCTCTCGCCGACCGTGCGGCATCGGAAAGCGCGGCGCGCGGCACCTCAGGAATCGAACCCTCACGACGCGACTGACTCGCCGACGATCGGGAAGGATCTCGCTCGTCCCGCGACTCGTACCAGGAACGGATGCCATGACTTCAGGAACCGGACGCTTCGCTCCCATCGAACGCTCTCCCGAGCGGCGACGGAACCGAGGCCGCCGCGCGGCGGTGTCGCTGTCGCTCGCCGCGTTCGCGCTCCTGACGGCGCTCGCCTTGGTCGTGCCGCACGCGAATCGCGCGTTCGCTCAGGATGCCTCCGGTTCGACGGCGGCAACTTCGGCGCCCCAGTCGAGCGAGAGCGGCTCGGCGGGCGAATCGGCCGAAGCGACCGAGACCGCCTCGGCCAAGGAAGCCTCGGCCGGAAAGATCTTCGCTTCCAAGTCGCTGCTGCAGATCGTGCGCGACGGCGGGCTGCTGATGATCCCGATCGGGATCTGCTCGATCGTCCTGATGGTCTTCGTCTTCGAACGTTCGATCAGTCTGCGCAAGGGGCGGATCATTCCGCGCCCCTTCGTCAATCGATTTCTCGAACAGCTGAAGGAAGAGCAGCTCGATCCCGATTCGGCGATGGCGCTCTGCACGGAGAACCGGAGTCCGGTCTCGGAGGTCTTCGCGGCGGCGATCCAGAAATGGGACCGGCCGAGCGTCGAGATCGAACAGGCGATCATCGACTCGGGCGAGCGAGTCGCGAACTCGCTGCGGCGCTACCTGCGTCTGATCAACGGCATCGCCACGGTGACGCCGCTGCTCGGGCTGCTCGGAACCGTGCTCGGCATGATCCAGGCGTTCGACGCCCTCGGCGCCGTCGACGGAGCGGCTCGTCCCGAACTGCTGATCGCCGGCGGCATCAGTCAGGCGCTGCTGACGACCGCAGCCGGACTGGGCGTCGCGATCCCGGCGTTGATCGCCTACCTGTTCTTCGTCGGACGAGTCGATCAGCTGGTGATCGAGATCGATTCGCTCGGCCAGCGGATCGTCGGACTGATCGCCTGCGATGCCTGGCGTCCTTCGGCGGCCGAAACGGCCGGCCAAGCGGGAAAGAAGAGCGGCAAGGAGCGGCGTCGCGCGGCCTAGTCGCGCGACGGTCGATCGGCCTTGCTCAGCGGCACCGATGCGGTGCCCGATCGGAAACGGACGGCAGGAGTTCGGACGATGCCTCTCAAGACGATGATGGACGAGCAGCCGTCGCTGAATCTGACGCCGATGCTGGATATCGTCTTTCTGCTGATCATCTTCTTCATGGTCGGCTCGCGGTTCTCCGAGCTGAGCGATGCCGAACAGCGTCTGGATATCGAGGTGCCCCAGGTCGGCACCGCCGCCGCAGCGACTCCGGCCCCCGCGCCGCGCGTCATCCATATCGATCGCGAAGGGGCGATCGAGTTCGGCGGCGACAAGCTGACGGTCGCCGAACTGACCGACGCGCTGCGAGCCGCTCGAAGCGAGTATCCCCGACTGTCGGTCGTCGTGCGCGGCGACGGTCGAACCGATCTGCAGAACGCCGCAGCGGTCTACTCCGCCTGTCTCGAGGCAGGGGTGACCGACATCGGTCTGGCGGTCCGCTCGTCGAGCGAACGGAGGTAGATGCCGATGATCGCTCAGGCCTCGACGACCACCGTCACGGCGAGCGCGTCGGCGGATCCGCTGACGTTCGCGATCGGCGTGGCGTGCTGGATCGGCGTCGCCGCGATCACGATCGCGCTGTTGGTGCTCGGCCGGACGCGCTGGGGACAGGTCAAGCCGCTCTGGAAATGTCTCGTCCTCTCGATCCTCGCTCACCTGCTCCTCTTCGCGCTCGCCTACACCATCCGGATCGGCTCATCTCCCTACGGCTCGCTCGACGATCCGGTCGCGAAGCTGCGCGTCGTCGACTGGGACGATCCGATCGACGCCACCGCTGCCGACCTCCCCGATGTCGGCGAGACGCGAACGCTGTCGATTCCGCCGTGGGAAGGAGCTCCCGCGCCCCGACTTCCCGATCCCGAGGCACCGCCGATCGAAGCCCCCGCGAGCGATGCGACCGAAAGGTCGAACGAGACGACCGAGGTCGAACGCCGCATTCCGATCGACCCGCCCCCCGCTGCCGATCCGCCGCCGATCGAGTCGGCGCCGCCGGAGCGGATCGCCAGTCGCTCGACCGAGGCGACTCCGATCGCCGCCGCGCCGATCGAAGGGTCACCGACCGATCCGGTCGGCGCTCCCGAACCGTTCGAGCGGACGTTGATCGATACGGCGGAGCTGCTGATCCCCGACGTTCCGCTCCCCGAACTGCCGATCGGTCTGCCGCGCGAGGCGCCGGACCGGGAGGCCGCCGATCGGACCGCGCTGGCTCAGGACCGAGTCGAGCGGGCGATCGCGATCCCGAGCGAGCGGAGCGGCTCGAACGAACCCGATCGCCTGGTCCCCGATCCCGCGACGCCGCATCGCGACCCGAACGACGCCTCGGCCGATTGGACGGCCGACGGTTCCTACCGCAACTGGCTCGCCGCCGGTTCCCCGCCGCTGAGATTGGGCGACGGAGCGCCGGTTCCCGAGCTGTATCGGATGCGTCTGGAAGCGCGCGCCGGACGGCGCTTGCCTCCGGGAGCGACGATCGAGTCGGAGGAGGCGGTGCGGATGTCGCTGCAGTTCTTCGCCGCTCATCAGGAAGCGGACGGCCGATGGGACGCGAGTCGCTTCGAGGCGGGACGCGAAGAACAGGTGCTCGGCGAGGATCGGGGAGGGGCCGGAGGGAACGCCGACACGGCGATCACCGGCCTCGTCCTGCTCTCGCTGCTCGGGCACGGCGAGACGCACCTGGAAGGCGAGTATCGCGAGTCGGTGCAGCATGGACTCGAGTTCCTGATCCGCTCGCAGGGGAGCGACGGGAATCTGTTCGGCGAGGCGGAACCGTTCGCGCGAATGTACGCCCACGGCATCGCGACGATCGCGCTTGCCGAAGCGACGGCGATGTCGGGAGACCCGCGACTGCAACAGGCGCTCGCCGCCGCACTCGCCTACACCCGCAGTGCTCAGGATCCGGTCACCGGCGGCTGGCGCTACCGACCGTTCGATTCGGGAGACATGAGTCAGTTCGGCTGGCAGATCATGGCGCTCGAGGCGGGCGAACAGGCGGGGATCCCGATCCCCGAGTCGACGCTGCTCGGCGCACGACGATTTCTCGAATCGTGTTCGTCGGGAGCCGCCGGAGGACGCTGCAGTTACCGACCGCGCGAACAGCCGAGCGCGACGATGACCGCGGAAGGTCTGGCGTGCCGCTACTTCCTGGACCATCACCGCGACGCACCGCGAGTCCGCGAGGCGCTCGAGACGATTCTGGCGGGTGACCCGGAAGACGCTCCGAATCGACCGAACCTCTACTTCCTGTACTACGCCGCGCTCGGTCTGCAGCAGCACGGCGGGCCGGAGTGGGAGCGCTGGAACGTCCTCCTTCAGCGGCGACTGCAGGAGATGCAGATCCGCGAAGGGGAGACGGCGGGGAGCTGGTCGAGCGAGACGCGGTGGGGAGGCTACGGCGGCCGACTGTACAGCACCGCGATCGCCACGCTCTGCCTGGAAATGCCGTACCGCTATCTGCCGCTGAGACGCCTCGACGAGTCGATCGCACCGACCGGCGTCGCGACCGGTCCCACGAGCGCTCCCGACGCCTGGCGCACCCGCCGCTGATCGGGAGACAACGTAGTGCGACCGACCCCGGTCGCAGCGTTTTCCGAATTGAAGGCACGGAGACGCTGAGTGAGACGCCGAGGGAAGTCCGAAGGCACGGTCGAAGTTCTTCTCACGGAGACGCTGAGGAGCGCGAAGGCACGGGGGCGTGTCGCCGCGCTACGGGCTCGGCTTCTGCTCGCGGAGCTCGGACAGGTCGAGTTCGACCGTGTCGCGAGTCGCGACGACGGTGTCGTCGATGGAGCCTTCGGGCTGATCCGACGTCAGCAGATCGCCGTCGTCGTCTTCTTCCGTAACGAAACGGGATCGGTCGTGCGAGTGGCGCGAGCGATGACTGCCGCTCCGCTTCTCGGACGATCGCGAGACCTTCGGTTTCGGCTCCTGGAACTCGTGCCAGCAGCGATGAAGGAGCCAGGGGCGGCCGCAGTAGCCGCAACGACGAAACAGGTTGAACGCCATCTGGGAAACCTGTGACCGACGACCCCCGTCTTCGGTGAAGCGGCCCTCATCCTAACGTGTGAGCACCCCGTTCGGGAGAGTCGAACACCGGGAAAACGCTGGATGTCGCGTCAGGCAAGTCGGCGGAACGAGCCCTGCTCAGCGCTCCTGACCGAGCGTGATCGGGACGTCGAGCGCGGCGCCTTCGCGCAGGATCGTCACCACCGCCTCTTCGCCCGGCTGATGCGACTCGACCGCCGTCAGCAACTCGTCGAAGTTCGCGACTCGACGTCCGTCGATCGCCAGGATCCGATCGGCCGAATCGAAGTCGAGGACCGGCGTCTGGTAGATGAACGGCCCTTGGCGTCGTTGCCGCACGACGACTCGAACGCCGCGCAGACCGGCCTTCTCCGCAGCTCCGCCCGGGACCAGGATGGCGATCCCCAGGCCGTCGGGAGCCGACCAGGTGCGCTCGATCCCCAGATCGGCTCGCACCACCTTTCCGCGCTCGATCAGCTGCGGGACGACTCGGCGGATCGTGCTGATCGGGATCGCGAAGCCGACGCCGCTGTTCTCGCCGACCGAGCTGGCGATCGCGGTGTTCATGCCGACCACCTCACCGCGCGAATCGATCAGCGGCCCTCCCGAGTTGCCTCGATTGAGTGCCGCATCGATCTGGATGATCGACTTCATCGTCCGCTCGGTCCCGCGGACCGGGAGCGTCCGGTTCAGACTCGAGATGATCCCCTCGGTCATCGTCCGTTCGAGGCCGAACGGATTGCCGATCGCGTAGATCCGCTGACCGACGCGCAGATCGCTACTCTCGCCGGCCGCGACCGGAATCAGCGACGTCTCGGGGGCGTCGATCTTCAGTACGGCGATGTCGTTCGGCGGGTCGCTGCCGACGACCGCCGCCGGAAAGCTCGAGCCGTCGTAAAGCGTGACGCGGATCTCGTCGGCGCCGTTGATCACATGATGATTCGTGAGGATGTGCCCCTGAAGGTCGAGCACCGATCCGCTTCCCGCCCCTTCGACCGCCTGGTCGAAGACCAGAAAGGCATCGCGAGGGAGACTGCGGGTCGAGATGTTGACCACGCTCCGGTTCACTCGCTCGTAGACCCGGATCGCCGTCCGCTCCTCGGGCGAGAAGCGAGCCAGATCCTGATCCGAACGACGCACGGCCGTCGCCGGCGGGCCGACCGTGCCGACCTGCGCGAACGCCGTCCCCGACAGCATCAACGTCGCCAGTCCGCCGAACAGCCACCGCATCATCGATCCGTTCCTCCTTGTCTGACGCAAGCCACCGAACACCGAACACCGAACGGCGATCGCCGCGGTCACACGCCCGAACCAGGCGATCCTTCGCCGAGTCGTTACGTCACCGAGTCGTCACTTCACCCGACCTTCATTTCACCGTGTCGTCGTACAGCGGCAACAGCCGGTAATCGACTTCCAGACTCAGCAGGTTCATCGTCGTCAGATACAGCCGTCCGCCGTGCAGACTCCAGCGATCCGGGACCGGCAACAGCGGATCCCAGCTCCCCGCATACTCCCCCTGAGTCACCTGCGAGTCGAGCAGCAGGGGGCGGAGGGCGCCGGCCCACGTCTTCCACGTCTCGCCGTCGACATGCCGCATCACCTGCGTCGCGTAATACCAGTAGTAGGTATCTCGCGTTCGCGAGTCGAGATCGCTCGGCAGGTTCGCCAGCAGCAGCGCCGCACCGCTCCGGATCGCCGGATCGTCTCGGTCGTCCCCCGAGTACAGCCGCATCAGCAGACCGACCGCCGTCATGCTCGCCGTCACTTCGCGACCGTGCGCCTGTCGCTCGGTGTTTTCGGCGAACGGGTTGTAGCGGAAGTGTCCGGGCCGATCGGCGTCGACCGCCTGGAGCATCCACTTCTCGATCCGCTCGAACGGTTCGTTCTCGACCTTCAGTCCGGCGAGTCGTCCGCTCTTGAGCGCCATCATCATCCAGCCGGAGACCGACGTATCCGCCCCTCGTCCCGGCGTGTAGCGCCACCCGCCGAGCTGCTTGTCCTGTGAAGCGACGATGAAGTCGAGCGCCTTCTGAGCCGGTTCCTTCAGCGTCGGATCCTGAGTCACTCCGTACGCTTCGCAGAGCGCCAGCGCCGCGATCGCGTGACTGTACAGTCGCGCGTAGCCGGACGAGCCGGGGTCGCTCTCGACATACAGATCGCCGTCCGGCTTCTGTCGAGCGACCATCCAATCGATCGCTCGCCGCATCGGATCGGCATAGCGATATTCCAGGTGGTTGTAGCCCGCTCCCTGGAAGGCGAGCAGCGCCAGGCCGGTCGCCGCGGTGTCCGAACGAGTCATCGAGCGCTCGTCGGTCGCGTCGCCCAGACCGTTGCCGAACCGCTCCAACCGCCAGTGCCCTTCGGTTTCCTGATGACGGATCAGGAAGGCCAATCCGTTTTCGATCGCTTCTTCGGTCTGCGGGCCGCCGTCCTGACCGGCTCGCCCTCGCTCGCGATCCCGATACGCTTCGGTCGCCACCGCCGCCGCGGTGTTCATCGTCGGTTCGCCTCCCGATTCGCGCCGCCGGAAGCGCGAGTCGACGATGTTCGCGAGCGGACCGTCGTCGATTCGG
>DMPQ01000204.1 GCA_003455945.1 Planctomycetaceae bacterium | reverse complement strand
AGCATCGCCGATTGGGTCTTGGGCGTCGCGCGGTTGATCTCGTCCGCCAGGCAGATCTGCGTGAAGATCGGTCCGCGTTGGAACTCGAAGCCGCGCCGTCCGTCGGCATCCTCGACCAGCAGATTCGTCCCCAGGATGTCGGCCGGCATCAGATCGGGAGTGAACTGAATCCGATTGAAGTCGAGCGCTAACGTCTCGGCGAGCGTCCGGACGAGCATCGTCTTGCCGAGCCCCGGTGCCCCCTCGAGCAGGACATGCCCGCCGACCAGGATCGCCGTCAGCACGCCGTGCACGATGTCGTCGTGCCCGACGATGACTCGGCCGATCTGATCGCGGACCGCCTGGTAGCGTTCGCGGAACTGAGTCGCTCGGCGCTGCAGCGCTTCGGTGTCGCTCATGAGGTCACTCGTCCTGTCGGGCGTCGTGAAGGGCTCGTTCGTCGCGTGGAGGTTCGTCGCGTAGCTGTCCGCGGTCGCGGCTGCCGAGAGGACTCACCGATCATTCGGAAGGTCGCTCGTTACGGCGTTCGTTCTCGGCGCGTTGCTTGGCGGCTCGCAGTCGTTCGGTGTAGCTCGTCGGCTTCGGGTCGGTTCCCAGACGGGGCCCGCTTCGTTCGATCGGTTCGCGGCGCGGCAGGTCGCGCACCGGGTCGAGCAACGACTCGGGCGAGTCGCTCGGCGGAGGCGGGGCGCCGGCCGCAGGGCCGTCATGGCGTCCGGCGACGACCGTCTGACGCTCGACCTGAGCCTTGCGTTCGCGGAGNNGCCAAAGGATCGACGGCGATCCGGCGCACGGCGACATCGCCGACGAACAGGATCGCCGCCGCGAAGATCATCCACGGCCAGAGATCGCGCACGCTCTCGGCCTTCGCCAGTTCGCGGCGAAAGGTGTCGTGCTCGAGCAGATCGGGAATCGTGCGAGGTTCGACGTCGTCGCCGACGACCGCTCCCGCTCGCCCGCCGCGCGGCGTCGATGATGCGAGAGTTTCGAGCAGCGGCCAATTCGTCTCCTGATCCGAGAACTCCCCCGAGACCGGCACGGTGACTCCGCCGGAGAGTCGGTCGTAGCCTTCGCCCGGCAGGATCGTGAACAGATAGCTCCCCGGGTCTTCGGCCGGAAAGTCCCCTTCGTAACGCCCCGGCGCGGTCTGACGCAGCTCGATCTCGATCGGTTCGAGCGACGGCGACAACGCGCGGGCGATCATCGGCAGACCGTTGACGAACGCATCGTTCTCGTCGAGCGCGTTGACGACCAGTGCCACCCGTCCTTCTTCGGTCCGACTGGCGATCGTGAAGTCGGCCGACTCGTCGACCGGTCGCATCGCGTGCCGGATCACCTGAGCGAAGAAGCGATCGTACCCGGCCATCGCGCGCCAGTCGGTCGCCCACCGACGCCCGGCGTCGGTCGTCAGCACGGTGCAGCGTCCCAGACCGAATCGCCAGGTGGCGAAAAGCGACGAGTTCTGGCCGCCGTCGTCCGGCGCCGCCGCGATCAGCAGCTGTTCGACGAGCGGATTCTGCTTGATCGTGGTCGAGACATAACCGCGGATCGGCGGGAGCGATTCGAGCGACAGCCCCTGAAGCGCCGGATGAGCGTAGGCTGACGGACGCGGCAGCACCGAGATGCCCGCCGGGTTCTCGAAGATCAGCGGTTTCGCGACCTTTCGCGCCTCGCGCTGGAAGATCCGCGGCAGTGCCTGGGGGTCGGTGACGTTGTAGAACTTGCCGCCGGTCGCGTCGGCGATCGCCTGAAGCGGCGTGGCGGTCGGCGGTCCGTGCGTACCGACCGCGACGGTCGAGATCTCGATGTTCGCGTCGACGAATCCGTCGAGCAGCGCCGGGCTCGGCGGAGCCGGATCGCCGTCGCTGATGATGATCATGTGCTTGACCGAGGCGCGCAAGGGGCCGAGACCGTCGAGCGCCAACTGCATCGACGCGTCGAAGTCCGGCATATCTCCGGGAGACATCCGCTGCACGGCGCCGAGCATCAGACGCCGGAGCGGACCGACTCGTTCGAACCCGCCGTTCCCCTCGCCCCAGAGCCAGCGCGTCCGACCGCCGAGATCCTCCCAGACGACGACGCCGCAGTAGTCCATCGGTCCGAGCGCCCGAATCGCCTCGACGCCGATCACCTTCTGCCAATAGTTGCCTTCGGGCATTTCCGAGGCATGCATGACGAGCGCGAGGGCGCCGACCGCCTCGATCCGATCGTTCTTCACCTGAAAGTCGACCGGCATCGCCTCTTCGAGACGCGTGTTGGCCCAGCCGCCGACACCGAACGAGCGATCGCCGCCGATCATCACCAGGCCGCAACCGAACTCCTGCGTGTTGCGCACCAGCATCTCGACCTGCGCGTCGGTAAAGGCGTAGATCTCCGCGCCGCCGCGCGTGCCGTCCGCTTCGCCGCCGCTCCGCGGGAGATTGGCGAGCACGACACAGTCGTACTCGAGCAGCTCGATCGGCGTCGTGAAGAGCTCGTCCGACGCCATCAGATCGACCTCGAACGACTGGCGTCGAAGCAGCCCGACCAGTTCGTCGAACTCCCCTCGATGCTCGGCATCCTCGATCCACAGGATCCGCCCCTTGCCGCGAACGTGCGCGTAGGCGGCTCCCTGATTGTTCTGCAGGCGGAAGTCCGATTCGGGATCGTCCGGAACGAAGGTCGCCTCGTAGGTGAGCATCGCCGTCCGATCGATCCGGTGGCGGAAGCCGAAGACGTTGGTGCCGGGACGGAGCTCGACCGGCCGCTCGGCGATCAGACGCGATTCGGCGCCGTCGCGTTCGATCAGACGGAGCGTGCCGGTGGTCGGTGGCGGTTCGGCGGCGTCGGGATCGACCGCCGCAAGATTCTCGATCACGACCTTCGCTTCGAACGCCTGCCCCTCGCGCAGGTCGACCGGAATCACCACCTTGTCGATCGCCACTTCGCTGCGGCGCGGCAGACGGATCGGCACGACGTCGATGCCGATGCCGTCTTCGGCAAGCAGCCGAGCGGCGGCGGAGGCATCACCGAGGTTCTCGTTTCCGTCGGTGACGACGACGATGCGCCGCGCCGAGTCTTCGGGGAACGAGGCTTTGGCGAGTTGCAGCGCCGCTTCGAGACTCGTCGCATCGCGTTTCAGATCGCCGACCGATTCGGTCCGACTGAGGGTCGGCAACTCCATGTCGATCGGCGGGATCTCGATNNTAGAGGACCGTCACCTTGTCGGTCCGCTGCACCCACTGGATCTCGGCGAGCGCCAGCACGATCAGCAGCAGCAGAAGCGAACGGACGAGCACGATCGCCGTCCGGCGCAGCGGCGAAAGACCTCGGAGCGTCAGCGCGGCGACGATCGCGAACAGGGGAATCGCCGCGGCGGCCCAGAGCCAGATCGGTTCGTCGAACGAGAACTCGTCGAGTCGCATGGCCCGGATTCTAGCCGAGCCGAGAGGGGGAAAGCACGACGAAGGCCGGTGCGATCGGGGAGAGTCACGCGACGAAACGAGTCGCCTGGTCATGGGCCCGCGTCGTCCCCGAC
>DMPQ01000417.1 GCA_003455945.1 Planctomycetaceae bacterium | reverse complement strand
TTGCTGACGCGGCGGGCTGGCGAACGTTGCGGGCTGGCGACGACGCGAGTGAGGTCTCGATCAGTCGGGACGAGTCGCGCCGAGGGTCCAGCCCTTCAGCGAGCGGACGATCGCTTCGCCGCTCTCGGATCCGATCGAGACGCCTAGAGCATCGGCGCGCGTCGGAAAGATCCGTTGCGTGACGCACTGCACGTCGTTCGCGAAGACTTCGAGCATCGAGCGATCCAGAAAGATCCGCAGCTTCAGCGNNGGCCAGCTCGAGCGGAGCGGTCTGAACCGTCACCCGCCGCTCGGCATCGTCTCGATCGTCGGGCCGAAAGATGCACCAGCTCCGATAGACGAGCGTCGGATCGAGACTCGAACGACCGAAGTCGATCGACAAGGTTCCGTTCTTCCGATCGACTCGGATCGTCGTCCTTTCGGCANNCCGGAGATCGACGGACCGTCACCGTCGGATGTGTCGACTCGGCCGCGAACTCGACTTCGATCTCGAGGCTGTCGCCCGACAGTCGCTCCACGATCCGCTCGCTCCCCTCGCCGACCACGAACGGTTCGATCGCGACCGGACGATGACGCAATCGCTGCAGTTCTTCGATCGGTTCGATCTTCAGTCGCCCCGCATCGCCGAGCGTCAGGACGCGCGGCAGACTCATCACCCCCGACCAGCCACCTCCGGCCCGAGTCGTCGGGTCGCGCGGGTCCATCACCCAGGCGATCAGGATCCGCCGCCCGCGATCGTCGAGCAGCGTCTCGGGAGCAAAATACCCGCCGCCGGGCCAGTTCATCCGATGGTGCGATTCCGGGCGGAAGGTCCGTCCGTCCCAGCGACCGACGAAGTAGCGGGCTCCGCGCCGATGGCTGATGCAGAGCAGCACGTGAGAATCGCCTATCGGGAAGAAGTCGGGACAGCTGATGTCTTCTCCCGGCTCGCCCCACTCGCGATCGGTCTCGAGAAACGGGCCGACGTACTCCCATCGATCGAACGTTGCGCCGGAGAAGAGCGCCGGCTTCGCGCCGCCGAAGATCCCCAGATAGCGGCCGTTCTCGACCCAACCGTGCGGGTCCCACGATTCGTACTTGCCGAAGTCGGGGCTCCCCTCTGCGGGAATCGGCACGAGCGGATTCGTCGGGCTCTTGCGCCATTCGATCAGGTCGTCGTCGACGGCATGCGCGATCGAGTTGCCGGCACGGACGCCGTGATACAGGATCGTCGGCCGACCTTCGAGATCGACGAAGGCGTTACCGCTGAAGATCCCCTGATCCGGATCGTCGGCGTCGTAGTCGAGCGCCGTCGGATGATGTGTCCAGTGAAGCAGATCCAGACTCGATGCATGACCCCAGTGGTGCACGTGCGGGTCGCCGGCCTGGAAGATGTAGAACAGGTGGTAGCGCCCCTGCCACCAGATCATGCCGTTAGGATCGAACGGCATGCTGTCGCCCCCTTCGGGACAGACGAAGTGCCAGAGCGGCCGATGCGGATCTTCCTGCAGTCGCCGCTGAAACAGCCGATGCGCCTCGACCAGCTCGCGCACCGTCGGTCCTTCCGCCTCGGGCACGTCGCGAGCGAACTTCTCGGCCGCCGCGAGCGCCCCTTCCCTGCCGCCGCTGATCGCGACGATCTCGTCGTCGCTCAGCGCTCGGTTCCAGATCGCCGCGTGATCGATCCGTCCCGGAAAGGGCGAGTCGGTCGAACCGCCGTGCGTTCCGGCCCCGATCGCCAGCGGCTCGGTCCGATTCTCTCGCAGCGATCCCGAACAGGCGGCTCGATCGACCGGGACGCCGTCGACGAACAGCACCAGTTCGGTTCCGTCGTAACGAGCCACGAGATCATGCCAGTCGGCTGCGCCGATCCGGACCACCGATTCGGTCACCTGAGCCGCGAGGCCGGCGCGACCGGCGATACCGATCTCGCAACCGACTCGCATTCCCGCCGCGCCGCGTTCGAAGTCATGCGAGAAGAAATTGAAGACGAGCGCATCGTGGCCGCCGCCGCGAGCGAACAACCCGCGCGTCGTCCAGCGCCCCGAAGGAGCCTGCAGACGGATCGCCGCGGTGAACGCCTCGCCCGCGAGCTGCAGTTCGCCGTCGGCTCCGTTTCCAGCATCAAGCCAACCGTGCGTCAGTTCGGCGACGACGCCGTCGCCGCCGCGGGCCCGGGACGCCGCTCGCTCTCCCTCGGTCAGCTCGACTCCCAGCCGAACTTCTCCGCGCGGCGCGAGCGCGCTGTCGGCGCCGATGGCGTCGCGCGCGTCGGCCATCGGCCAGAAGGCGACTGCCGAACGCCAGACCTCGTCCGCATTCGGCTCGGCGTTCGTTACTGCCGGCTCGTCCGTCGCAAGCGAGATTCNNGTCCGTCGCAAGCAAGACGCTCGGCTGAGCGAAGATCGCGACCAGCAGGATCGCGATCGCGAAGGACGACGTCGAAAAGCGAACCGAAGCAGTCCGGCGCTTCGTTCGCAGAGGGGAATCGCTGACGATCATCTCGCGTCTCGCATCCCGGCGTAGAAAGACGCTTCGGCCACGAGCGATCGCCGAGCTCCCTCGCGGTCCGCCGTCGAGATCGATCGAACGGCGTCAGCGACGACCGCCTTCGAGTGCCGCGATTCGCGTCGCGACATCGTCGGCCGCCGCGGAGTTCGGATACTTGTCGGCGACCGCCCGGTACGCGTCGAGCGCCTTGTCGATCGCTCCGTCCTCCTCGAACGCACGCCCCTTGTCGATCAGCGTAGCCTGAGCCAGCGCGGTCTTGATCTCGGCGTCGCGCTGACGGCGCTTCAGTTCGTTCGCTTCCTTGGCGATCTCGGGGAGCCGGCGAAAGTGCCGCTGCGTCTCGACCAGGGCCAAGGCGCCGGCCAGTCGCGTCTCGGGGTTCGCCAACTGCTCGGCCGCTTCGGCGAGCGCCGTCGTTCCTCGCTCGGTCAGCTCCTCGATCAGCGTTCGCGACCGAACCGCCACCTCGGCATAGCTGGCGGGGGGCGGAGTCGCGGCGAGTGCCGCGATCGCCTTCGACAGATCATCCTGCGCCAGAGCCGCTTCGGCCTCGGCCAAGCTCTTCGCCAGTCGCTCGGACTGACGCGGGTCGAGCGGAACTCCCGATTGCTGCAGCGCGTTGCCGAGCGCCAGCGGCAGCGCGTTCCCCTGGAGCGGCCCGCTGGAACCGTGAAGCTTCTCGCCGTCGGCTCGCACGACATAGACGAACGGAAGCCCGTTGCCGTCGACCGGATAGGTTCGAGCCCACTCCTGCCACGCGGGAGCGTCGACGTCGAGCGCCAGCGGAACGAAATTGGCCAGCAGCGGCTGGAGCTCGCGATCGGTCGTCAGCCGCTCCTTGAGCGCCTGGCAAAGAACGCACGCCTGGCGGCCGGCCACGGCGAGCACCGGGCGTCCCGAGGCGCGAGCCTGAGCGAGCGCCGCGTCGATCGCTTCGTCACCGCGCATCGAGGCCGCCGAAACGGAAAGCACGATCGCGATCGACCAGCACGCGGCGAAACGGGAGAGCAGCTTCATCATTCCCTCGGACAGATCAAAGGAACGGCTCGTCCGGCGGCGGACTCGCATACGGAAGAACGTCCACGCGACGATTGTAGACGAAGCGAACGTCGCTTGCCCTCTTCGGCATGGCGACGGGGGCGAGTACCTCTCGGACGAGCACGAGGCGGAATCGCCGGCTTCGGTCGGATTCGCAACGACCGCGCCGCAGTGTTACCATCAGCGAGATCGGTCTCGACGCGAGGTCGATCCGAAACGATCCTGCTCGACGCGCTGCCGCCGCTTCGACAGCGTCCGTCATGTCGCTCTCCCACGCGACCGCTCCCGCCTCAGGGTTTCGCCATGCTGCCGGTTCGTCAGGTTCGCTTCCCAGGATCCCTGTTCGCTCCGCTTCCCCCTCGGCGTCTTGCCGTCAGCGTCTCGCTCGCCTTCGCGACGCTCGGCTCCTTGGCCGGCGGCAGCGCGTCCGCCGTTGATGACGCGGTCAGCTTCTCGCGCCAGGTATTGCCGATCCTGTCGGACAAGTGTTTTGCCTGTCACGGGCCCGACACGCACGATCCCGACATGATCCGTCTCGATTCGTTCGACGGAGCGAGCGAGGACCGCGGCGGCTCGCGCGGGATCGATCCCGAGTCGCCGGAACGGAGTGTCGTGCTGCAGCGGATCCACGATGCCGACGATCCGATGCCTCCGGCCGACTTCGACAAGCAACTCACCGATGCCGAGCGCGAGGTGCTGTCGCGCTGGATCGCCCAAGGGGGCAAGTACGATCTCCACTGGGCCTACGCTCCGCCGGTCCGATTCCAGCCGAAGAACGGACCGACGACGACGGTGCGCGACACGATCGATGCGTTCGTCGGCGAGCAGTTGGCGTCGAACGGGATCGACTTCGCGCCGGAGGCGGATCGAGCGACCTTGGCTCGGCGCGTCGCGCTCGTCCTGACCGGCCTCCCTCCCGAACCGGAACAGCTCGCCGAGTTTCTGGCCGACGACGACGCGGGAGCCTACGAGCGGTTCGTCGAGCGGATGCTGGCCAGTCCGCGCTTCGGCGAGCACCAGGCGCGCTACTGGCTCGACGCGGTCCGTTACGGCGACACGCACGGTCTGCATCTGGACAACCGCCGCGGCATCTATCCGTATCGCGACTGGGTGGTCCGCGCCTTCAACGACAATCTTCCCTTCGATGACTTTCTGGTCTGGCAGCTGGCGGGCGATAAGCTTCCCCAGCCGACCATGGATCAGCAGATCGCCACCGGATTCGTTCGCATGAATCCGACGACCTCCGAAGGAGGTGCGATACCGGAGGAGTTCCAGGCGAAGAACAACTTCGATCGGACTGAGACGCTGGGGACGGTGCTGCTGGGAATGACGCTCAGCTGCGCCCGCTGCCATACGCACAAGTACGATCCGATCACGCA
>DMPQ01000188.1 GCA_003455945.1 Planctomycetaceae bacterium | reverse complement strand
CGCATCGTCTCGATCAGCACGGCCAGATGGAGCACCCCTCGCCCCGCCACGGCGAACGCATCGGCCTGTTCCATCTCGGTGACGCGAAGCGCGACGTTCCGCTCGAGCTCGCGCATCAGGCGGTTGCGGAGCTGGCGTCCGGTGACGTACTTGCCGTCCTGTCCCGAGAGGGGCGAGCTGTTGATCGTGAAGATCATCTCGAGAGTCGGCTGATCGACGGTCAGTCGCGGGAGCGGTGTCCCTCGCTCGGCATCGGCGATCGTATCGCCGATATCGACATCCTCGAGACCGACGACCGCCACCACTTCGCCGGCGGTCGCCGTATCGACCTCGGCTCGTCCCAGATTCTGGAAGACGAACAGCTGGCCGACCTTCGAGAGCTCTTCGCTTCCGTTGCGGAACAGTCGGATGCGCGAGCCTTTGGAGATCGAACCCGAGCGGATCCGGCCGATCGCGATCCGGCCGAGGAACTCGGACCAGTCGAGCGTGGTGACCAGCAACTGTAGCGGCGCGTCGAGTTCGACTTCCGGGCCGGGGATCTTTTCGAGAACCAGATCGAGCAGCGGCGCCATCGACTCGCCCGGGACCTTGTAGTCGTGAGTCGCGTAGCCCCCCTTGCTCGTCGTGAAGATGTGCGGAAAGTCGTCGACGAGCGCTTCGCCGCCGAGTTCCATCATCAGCTCGAACGCCTCGTCGAGCACCTCCATCGGCCGCGCGTCGGGGCGGTCGATCTTGTTGANNTTGTTGACGACGACGATCGGCTTCAGGCCGCACTCGAGCGCCTTGCCGAGCACGAAGCGGGTCTGAGGCATCGGGCCTTCGGCCGCGTCGACCAGCAGCAGGGCTCCGTCGGCCATCCGGAGCACTCGCTCCACCTCACCGCCGAAGTCGGCGTGCCCCGGGGTGTCGATGACGTTGATCTTCACGCCGCGGAAAGGGATCGCGATGTTCTTGGCGACGATCGTGATTCCGCGCTCGCGTTCCAGATCGTTGCTGTCCAGGTGGGTCTCCTGGAGCTGGCCGTCGCGGAACTGGCCGCTCTGGCGGAGCAGGCAGTCGACAAGAGTCGTCTTGCCGTGATCGACGTGGGCGATGATGGCGATNNCGTGATCGACGTGGGCGATGATGACCAGATTCCGGATGTCCGAACGACGCATACGTGTACCGCGAGGCGATAGAGAGCGGGCGCAAAGCGACGCAATCTAGCATTCCTCGCGATTTTCCGGCAGGCCGTTCCGAGTCGGCGACGCGCGGTTCACGCGGTTTTCATCCTCTTTCGCCTCGAACGCGACTTGCCGCGAACGCCGATCGTCGCTCTCACGACCGCCCGCCGCTTCGCTCAGCCCCCCGAGTTCGCGCGCCGCCGCGACGAACTCGTCGCATCGGCAGCGGGCAATTCCGGAGTCGGATCGAGGTGAGCCGGACCGGAATCGCTCCCGGAAGACGATCCCGAGCTGCCGGAGATAGGGCCCGAAGCGGGTCGCGCCGAGGGGGCGGGAGTCCCGTTCGTCCGGACCGTGACTCCCGACGGAATGAAGGCTCGCTCCACGCGAGGCGTCGGCGATTCGACCGCCGATGCCGGACGGACCGGCACGATCCCTTCCCCGACGACTCGACCTCCCGCCCGCGTCGCGCGGCTCGACGATCGAGGCGGGACCAGGTCGAGCGGCTGTGCGGGCGAACGCTCCTCGGCCGGACCGGCTGCCGGATCGAGCGGCAGATTTCGCGGCTCCCAGCCGTCGCGGCGGTCGATCGATCGAGTCGATTCGGGCCGCTCGGACCGAGTCCCTTCCGCGTCGCCGATTCGCCCCGATCCGACCGGGCGGTCGTTACGAGGAAGAACGGCGGTTCGGACGGACGGTGTCGTACGGTCGCGATCGCGGCTGGGGACCGCGACGGCGGAGCGGATCGTGCCGAGCTCCTCGCGCGACTCGACCGAGGCGCTCGGATNNGCGGCGGCGAGCCGGACGGACCGACGCTCCGGCATCGGGAGCGACGAGATCGGGGAGCAGCGGGAGGTCTCCGCCGTTTTCGCCGCTCGGCAATTCGCCGGCGGGGAGATCGTCCGCCGGGCGTCCTTCGAGCGATTCGAGCTGTTCGAGCAGGTCGTCGGGAAGAGCCGGGAACTCGATCGCACCGACTCCCGGAGCCCCTCCGGCCGATCGCACCTCTTCCAACCAACCTTCGACCTTCTCGGAGGTGATCGCTCCCGGATCGACCCACATTCCGTCCTCGTCGAGTTCCATCGTGCCGAGATCGAAGTCCAGACTTCGCCGCAGCACTTCGTAACCGACCCAGACCTGAAGGAACGAACTCTGGTTGTTCTGCAGCTGACTGAGAGCCGAGACCAAGTCGCGTGCGGTCGTCGCACCGAGCTGATTGTTCGTGCTTCCGGGCGCGGGAGGACGTCGCAGACGCGAACCGGCCAAGTCGACCTGCTGCACCGCGACCTTCACGCTGCGTCGAGCCAGTTCGAAGTTCAGACGATTCTGTTCGAGCGTCCGGAGCGTCTGGCGCAGACTCCGCGAGACCTCGTCCTCGAACGCGTAGTACGCGCGACGATCGCGGTGGTATCCGATCAGCGTTTCGCGATAGGCATTCCGTTCGGCCAGTCGCGTGATCGGCGAATCGAACTGGAACCCGGCTCTCAGCCGTCCGTTGACGTCGCGCAGGTTCAGCGGATTGTCGCCGACATTGCCGATGTCCCCCTCGAAGACCAGACCGAAATCCGCCTCGAGCTGGTCGGCGATCACCTCGATCTGCCGCCACGAATCGACCAGCGACGTGCGGGCGTTCATCCAGTCGCGACGGCGGAAGCGGGCGATCTCGAGCCCGTCGGTGGCCGACATCTCGACCGGTACCAACACGATCGCTTCGGTCCGAGCGACGACCTGCGCGAGCGTCAGCTCGAGAAACAGACTCGACAGCTCGGTCAGCTGAGTCGGGACCTTGGTGAAGATCTCGGATTCGAGCATGCCGTAGAGCACCACCGGCTCGGTCGTCGGTCCGACCGAGTCGATCCGATCGAGCGAGGCGAGCAGCCGGACGATCGCCGCTTCGGTCTCGTCGACCCGTTTGGCGATCTCGCGGAAGATCGCCCGCGACTGGCCCGGAGTCGTCAGCAGTTCGTCCTCGGCCAGGATGTCCGCTTCGATGTCGTAGCGATCGACGTTCTCGGATCCTTCGGCCAACAGTCGCCGGAGTCGCGCGAGCGCATCGCGGCGTTCGTCGAGCGAGTCCTCGAGCNNGAGCCGCAGCACGTCCGACTCGGCTCGCGGCAGCGATTCGGTTCGGATCGCGCGACATTGCGTTTCGGCTTCGAGCAGCCGGACCCGGACCTGATCGAGCAGATCCCGGACGCGAGCGTCGTAGCGGATCGAGCGGAGCGGACGCTGGTCGATCGGGCGACCGTCCTCGGTGAACGTCCGGTTCAGCAGATCGACGCGCGAGTCGATCAGATCGACGATCGATTCTCCCGCCTTGCTCTGCAGCTCCGCCAGCGCGTTCTGCCGTTCGGTCATCGAGGTGTCGATGAGCTGGAACTGGTCGAGAAAGGCATCGCGAATCGAGACTCGCAGCTCCGGAGGCAAGCCGAGGGTGATCTTGTAGCTGTCGAGCGTCGTCTCGTAGGCGTTGCGGGTCTGCAGCAATCGAGCTTGGGCGTCGAAGAGTGCCGACTGGGACTGCTGCACCTGCAGGAAGTCGACGCGATCCGCTTCGGCGAACGCCTGGAACTGGGACAGGATGTTGCGGAGCGACGCGATGTTCGACTCCTGAATCCGGATGTCCTGCTGGTTCTGCAGCAGACCGATGTAGCCGCCGGCCTGAGCCGAGGCGTTGCTCGACGGCGCGATCTGAGCGCCGCCGCGAGCCGGGCCGGGGCCGGGACTCCGACCGGTCGTCACGCTGAGCATGAAGCCGCGGCGATAACGCTCCATCTGCCGGACGTTGGCCAACAGCGTTCGCTCGGAGTTGGTGAGCGACTCGAGAATCCGGTCGCGCCCCGCACCGCGCAGCAGCGGCTGGACGATCGAGAAATCGATCAGCGTGTTCGGCGTGTGATTGTTCGGCCCCGAGAACTGCCAGAGCATCGAGTTGGCCAGTCCGACGACGAGCGTCGAGCCGGTGGTGCCGAGCTTCTCGAGACGGATGCCGCGGCTGCCGGTCGAGGCATCGAGCACGCTCGACGATTCTCCTCCGCCGCGCACGCGGCCGAGCGCCGTGAAGTCGGTGCCGTATCCGGCGAACAGGCGACTCTCGAAGTTGAACCGTTCCAGGCTGACGTCGAGCGCCGACAGGTACAGCTCCTCGTTCTGTCGCTGATAGTCGCGACTGTGCAGACGAGCCAGCTCGACCGCGTCCTTCATCGTGATCGTCACGCTCCCGTCGGGATCGCGCGGCAGCGTCGTCTCCCACTCGGGATTGGCGACGTAGTCGGTCGTCCCGTTGGCTCGCCAATGCGGATAGCCGGGCTTGCCGTCGACGCGCTCCATCAGTTCGCCGGCGGTCGGATCGTCCGGCGGCATCGGCGGATGATCTTCCGAAAAGGGGTGATACATGCGGCTGCGCGGATCGGGGTCGAGCTCCATGCCGGGGAGCGTCCAGCGCGGATCGGATGCCTTCTCGGCGATCAGCAGCGCCGCGTCGACGTCCGCTTGGCGGCGATAGTACGACCGATGGCATCCGGTCGCCGCGAGGATCAGCAGCAGCACCAGCCACGGGCCTTGCGACGCGACTCGGCAGAGCCCGGACGGGAAGGGACGGAAGGAGCGGTTCATGCCGCGGCTCCTCGCTGCGAGTCGGAAGGATCGGAATCGAGTCGGTCGGCGTCAGGGGCCGAGCCCCCTTGGTCGCAACCGGCGATGAGCGAGTCGAGATCGGCCGCCAGACGGCGACGCTGCTCGGCCGTCCAGCCGAGGCCGGTCGCCAAGCCGCCGTCGGCGATCCGCCGATCCGATTCGGCCAGATGGTCGAACCCGAGCGGCGAGAGTCGCAGGAACTGGCGCCGGCGATCCGATTCGGAACGTCGGACTTCGAGCCAGCCGCGCTGCCGCAACCGCTCGACGACCGAACTGAGCTGAGCGGGAGAGAGGCCGACGAGGCCGGCGAGCGAGCCTTGCGGGAGACCGGCGTCGCCGAGTCGACGGCAGGCGCCGAGAATCAGGAAGTCGGTTTCCGAGAGTTCGCTGTCCGCGAGCCGCTCGGCAAGCCAGCCTTTGAGCAGGCGATGCGCCTGATGGAGCCGGCGGACCAGCCCCGCGAATTCGGATGCGATCGAGAGGTCGTCCATGACCGTCCTGCGAGCGGAGTGCGTGGGAACCGATCCGCGAGAAGATCGATTCGCCGGGAAACCGTTCGGGCCCGATCGATTCGGACGACATATCCTTCGCCGCCGGATCGATCGCTGACGGAAGATTCGGCACCGAACGATTGCTTGCTGAAACGATTCTGACGATTCTAGAAAAGGGTCGGTCGAAGGCGGGCGCGACGATCGCCGACGACTTCCCGTAAGCCGTTGTCGGATCGACGCTTAGCGAACGTCCCGGCGACTCCGATTCGTTGACACTTCAAATTGCCCAGCTTATCATCGAACGATGGTCATCTCGGCCCCGGTCCGCACCGGGTTCGAGGGGGCCGGGCTGCCGAGATCGGCGGTCGTCCCTTCGAGCGTCCGAACGACTCTTCTCTCTCCGGCTCGAGAACCTGCGATGGACTCCGATCTGCTGCGTTGGATCCTGCTCGGCGTCTTCGTCCTGGGCTGCATCTTCTTCATCGTGCTGTTGGTGCTCGGAGCCAAGACCTGGCGCGTGCTCCACATCCTGAGCGTGCTGTTCGTCTTCGCGTCGACGGCGACCTTCGCCGTCTTCTTCGCGATGACGACCAAGACGACGCTCGCCTGGCGCGAGATCGCCGCGACGAATCGCGCGGCGGCCGAGAAGGGAGCGGCGGATGTCGAGCGACTGACCTACGGCGAGGTCGGCAGCGAATACTCGACCGAGTCGTTGGTCGGGGCGCAGAGTCGCTTGGGACGCGAACTGGTCGGACGCGGTCGCGTCTGGCGTAACGCCGCGGGGCAGGTCCAGGGGAACAACCTGGTCGTCACGCTCGCTCAGGCGACGGCCGAAGACGGAACCGAGTTGCCGACGGCGACGATCGAAGCGGGCTCGCCGGTCTTCGTCTTTCTGGAAGGTGAACTGACCAGCGGTCTGAATCCGGCGCTCAACGGCATCCGTGTTCCGCAGCGGTATCTGGGCGAGTTCAACACGCTCGCTCCCCAAGGGAACATCATCACGCTCGAACCGATCCTGACCTTCTACCGAACCGACGAGTTCCCCGGTCCGATCGGCGTCGTCGTCTACGAGAAGATGCCCGGAGATCGCTCGGACGTCCTGGTCCAGGCGGAGCGTAACGCGGCCGACCCGGTGCAGACGCGGCAACTGCTGGTCAACGAGGTCTTCCCGCCCGGCTTCTTCAACATCACCCCCGAGATTCTCGATCCGGCCTCGCCGACCTTCGATCAGGCGATCGCGGCCCGCTACGAGCGACTGATCGACGAGTACCAGTTCGACGGCATGGCGGTCGGCGACATCGCGGCGGCGATCGCGACCTTGTCGGGAGCGGTCGGCAATCCGGGGATCTTCCCGCGGATCCGATCCGAGTTCGACATGGCTCCGAACGAGACCTGGATCGAGCTCGAGTTGCTGAAGCCGTACGTGCTCGACGTCGACGCTCCGAACGCCGGAGGGGACGAGGATGTCCGAAGGACGGCGGTCGGTCGCGGCTTCTACGATCCGAAGGGGCTCGCCATCTCGGCCGATCTCCGTCTGGAACGGGACGTCGAACTGAAGCCGGGAGACGTCGTGCTGGTCGACAAGGTGACCGCCGAAGACGGCTACAAGGATTCGAACGGCACTCCGATCGAGTCGCTGGTCGCTCAGGGGATCGGTCGTCGTGTCGGCATCCGGTACTTCCGGCAGCTGAACGACTACGGCCTGATGTTCCGCGAGCTGAACCTCGCGAAGTATCGGCTCGACAATCTGATCGCGAAGGAATCCGAGAAGCTGGCGATCCTTCAGGCGAGTGTCGCTCGGAGCGAGCAGCACCTGACGACGAACGAAGAGCTGCAGGAGAAGCTCCGCTTCGACGTCGACAGCCTGACTCGGGATGTCGAAACGGTGACGACCCATCTGGCCAAGCTCGAAGCACTCCTCGCGGCTCGCCGCCAGAAGATCAACGAGCTCTTCGTCCAGACCCAGGGGCTGGCTCGCCGCAAGGCGGAGCTGGAAGAAGAGCTGGTTCGCCGCGTCGATTCGGCGACCGCGTCGGCGACGACGGTGCAGTGACGCTGCTCGGCCGTCGACTTCGGCCGCATGCGTGACTGCTCGGCCTGACAAGCTGACGCCCCCCACCGAAACCAGGCCCCGGCCCTCCGGGGCCTCGGTCGTTTCTTGATCTTCCGCGGCGCACGGCCCGGCCGATCGGGAAAGCCGGATAAGGGGCTGGTCGGCGCGTCACGAGGATCGATCCGGGGCGGAGCGCAAACTGCTGTTTGCAACCCCGGGTGAAATCTCTACAAACCGCGTTGTCGAGACGGGAACTCGGAGCCGGTCGATTCGATCGATCGATCCGTCGGTCGGCGATCCGTGGCGTTGCCGATGCCGGCAATCCGGCCGCGTTCGCTCCGGAGCGACGAGCGACTCGACGACCGGCACGGGAGATGCCCGCGTTCGCCGGCCACGACTTCGGCAGCCGCCAGGATCGACTCGATCGACGGCGCGTCCGCAGCCCGAAACCACCGCCCGCCGCGGGCAATCGACTTCGTCAAGGAGGATGAACTTGAAGACCGCAACTCGCATGCTGGCGGCGCTGCTGCTGGCGACCTGTTTCCATTCGGTGCTGGCCGCCGTCGCCGTCGCGCAGCAGGACGGCCAGACCGGTCTCGTCGCCGTGATCGACGTCGCCAAGGTCTTCGCGGCCCACAAGGGGCACGCGGCCAAGATGGACGCGATCAAGGCCGAGATCGAGGCGTTCGAGAAGGAGTTCCGCGAGAAGCGGCAGTCCTTCGCCGCTCAGGTCCAGACGCTTCAGGGGCTGGTCGGTCAGCCGAACTACAAGGAAGAGGAAGCGAATCTGGCTCGCAAGGAAGCCGACATGACGATCGAGGCGAACCAGCGTCGCCAGGACATCGTCAACCGCGAGGCGCAGATCTACTTCGAGACGTATCAGCACGTCTCGCAGACCGTCGCCCGTCTCTGCCAGACCTACAACATCTCGCTGGTCATCAACTACGACAGCTCCGAGATCGACCCCAACAGCCGCGAGTCGGTGATCAAGGGAGTCAACCGGAACGTCGTCTTCCAGCGCGACCTGGACCTGACCGGCATGGCGATCGAGATGGTCAACGCTCCGGGGAACTGACCCCCGTCGACCTCGTCTGTCGCAACCCGCGCATCGACGGCTCCCGCGCTCGCCATGAGCTCGGGGGCCGTTCGCGTTTCAGGACATCGAGCGCCCTTGCGGCGGTCACGCCTGCGGCGTTCTCGATGCCGCCGCGGCCGCGACGAGTTCGCCCAGTCGCCGGTCGAACTCCCCTCGCGTCAGCACCTCGTCGCACTCGGCCCGCCGCGCTTCGCGCAGCGCATCGATCATCACGTGCCCGGCATAAGCGACGATCTTCGCGTCGGTCACGGCTCGCAGCTCACGGACCAGCTCGTCGATCGGCTTCCACGCCAGATGCAGATCGACCGCGATCAGCGTCGGTCGCTCGGGGAGCCCCGCCGGATCGAACGATCCGGGAGCCAGCCGGAAGCGCAGGCCGAGCGGTTCCGCGGCGAGCTTCACGCGCGAGGCGAACATCAGGTCGTTCGAGACGAGCACGATCATGAAGGACTCCGTCGGTAGTCGTCGATCATCGTAGGCAGTCGGTCGCACGAAGGCGCTCGTCGGCTCGGCCGGCACATGGTCGTCCGAAGCGAGGCGTCTCGATCAGATCGCTCCCTTGCCTCGCTGCGAGCCGCCGATCTCGATCGCGTCGACCAGCGGGAGGACCATCACCTTGCCGTCGCCGAACTCGCCGTCGGTTCCGGTCCGAGCGATCCGCTGCAGCGTTTCGATCGTCGGTTCGACGAAGTCGTCGTTGACGGCGATCTCGAGCAGCACCTTGCGCAGCAGGTTGACCTGATACTCGACTCCTCGATAGCTCTCGGTCCGACCGCGCTGACGGCCATAGCCCTGGGCATCGCANNGTGATCCGCTCGACGCCGATCTTCTCGAGCGCCTCCTGCACGGCCCGCAGCTTGGTCGGGCGGATCATGGCGATGATCAGTCGCAATGGTCAGGTCTCCGGAAGTCGGGCTCGGTCACAGTTGGCCAGCCCCCGATTTCAACGCCAATCCGCCGCCACCGCAACCTCCCCGTCGGCGCGGCGCGGGAGGCACGGCAGGGTGTCGCGAATCACC
>DMPQ01000175.1 GCA_003455945.1 Planctomycetaceae bacterium | reverse complement strand
TCGTCCCGAGCCGCGGGCTTGCGGCTGCGACGCCGATCGCACCTTCGGAGCTTCTCGAACGCTCGATGTCGCACGGCCGCGCGTCGGGGACGACGCGGGCCCACGTCGGCGCGACCTCTTCGGTCACCTTGCGACCGACCCAGATCCCGGCGCTTCGCTTCGGATTGGTTGGGTCGGTCAGTTCGCCGGTCGCGGCGTGGCTGCCGCCGAGGGCAAAAAGCATCCCGGACAGGATTCGAACCTGTGACCTGCTGATTAGAAGTCAGCTGCTCTATCCGGCTGAGCTACCGGGACTCGTCGCTCGGACCGAGCGTATCTCACCCCTCGGACCTTCGCGAGTCAAGGTCGTCGGCCGCTCGGGGGCGAAGTTCCTCCCGGTTTCGCAGCGTCTTCCGCCAACAGCGTCTCGATTCGTCGCGCGATCGCCTGATCCCCGGTCTGGCCTTGCCACTGGAGTTCGCCGATCCACCATCCTCGGACTCGACCCTGGCGATCGACCAGATAGACGGTCGGCCACATCGAGTTGCCCCAGCGATTCCATTGTTCCGATCGGCCGTCGACGAGGACCGGAAACTCGAACTTCGCTTCGGCGATCCGTCGTTCCAGCAACGACCGATCCCGCTCCTCTTCGGTTTCCGGCGTGTGGATTCCGACGACCCGAACACCTCGGTCCCGATACGCCGCGTCCCATTCGCGGTACCGCTCGTAGTTACGCCGGCAGTTGATGCAGCCGTGAGCGAAGAAGTGGATGACGGTGACCGGACTCTCGCCGTAGCCTTGCGGCGGGCGTCCGATCCAGTCGTTCGGGTCGGCGGGGAGCGGCGGGGCGGCGAAGTCGATGGCACCGAGCTGCGCGAAGTCGATCGATTCCCCCAGCAGCTTCGACCAGTCGGTCCGCTGAGCGACGGTCAGTTGCTCGAGCAGTTCCTTGCGGACCCGCTCGGTCGACTCGGTCGCTTCGCGCTGGAGCGTCTCGATCGCTTCTCCCTGTTCGCGCCGCTGCTGCAGAGACGCCAGTTCGCGGCGCCCCGATGCCAGGAGCTCCGCGACCTGTTGTCGCTGTTCGGCGGTCAGCTCCAGGCGATCGGCCAGATCGGGTCGTTCGAGCCCACGGGGGCCGAGCACGCGATAGAGGATGCCGTAGAACTCGTGGCGCTGTTCGGGCTTCAGCCGAGATTCGATCTCGCGCTGCGCCAGTTCGGTCGCCTCGCGCCACGCTCGTTGAGCGTCGGCCGCCGGGCGATTTCGCGCCGGCCAGATCGAGGAGTCGATCCGATCGGCCAACTCTCGGAACGCTCGCCGCTGTTCGTCGGTCGCTTCGATCCGATCCAGGACATACGGGTCTCGGATCAACCAGACGAGCGGATCGTCGGTATCGCCGATCGGCAGACGACCGTCGGGATTCTGCTGAGCGTCGGCGGACGCCGAGAAGACGACCGAGGCGACGAACAGCAGCACCAGGGGGACCGACGACGATCGCGTTCTCGGCATCTTCAAGGTCTCGGCGGTTCGCTGGTTCGAAGGGGGAGCAACGTGCCCAGGGGATGTGGACGCTCGACGACACCGTATTCTGACGGCATTCGCGGATCGGTCGACGAGAATGTCGGATCGAGATTCTCGTTCGCTCGACCACCTGTCGATCGCGCCTCCGCCCGGTTGCCGCCGACGCCGAGAATTGCCAGTCGCTCGTCGGAGCGGCTACGCTGATGCGGTCTCGCGAGTGCCGTCGGCGAAGCAAGTCGCTCGTCGTGCCGGACTCGTAGTGTCTCGGACCGGGTCGATTCGCCGAGCGATCGACGGGAGCGTGAAGCGATGAGTCGGAAGCGGCGCGGGTGGGGAGCGGCAGGTTTTCGGACCCCTGCCCTGGCGGCTCTGTGGTCGACGGTCTTGCTGGTGGCGATGCCGGCCGTTCCGGCGAGCGCCGAGACGCGCGAGGAGAGCGGCAAGCTTTCGTCCAAGGACCGGCAGCTCTCGTCGGGCGAGTACTACGAGACGTACGACGTCGAGCTGGCGGCGGGCCAGACGATCCGCGCCGATCTCCGCTCGACCGACTTCGACACCTTCGTCCAGATCAACGGGACCGATGCCGAAGGGAACGCCGATCGCTCGCGCGAATGGTTCAACGACGATTTCGAGAACAGCAAGCAGCGCTCGATCGCCGAGGCGACGGTGCCGAGCGCCGGGCTGTATCGCGTGATGGTCACCAGCTACGGCGCCAACGAGACCGGCGCCTATGAGCTGACGATCGAGATCGGCGATGCACCTCGGCCGATGCCGAATCCGCCGGGGCCGGTCAACGGCCTCGAAGCGGGCCCCGACGATCGGGTCGAAGTCGGTACGCTCAATCGCTTCGACACGCAGCTCGAGGATGGCGAGTACGCCGACATCTTCCCGATCCAGCTGGCGGCCGGAGATCGACTGACCGCCGATCTGACGAGCTCCGCGTTCGATTCCTATCTGTACATGCGGACCGACGTCGATCCCGAACTGGTCGTGGTGAACGACGACTACGAGGAGAGTCGCGAGCGATCGCTGATCACCTTCCAGGCGCCGGCCGACGGCATCTATCGGATCTACGTCACCACCTACGGCAAGAGCGAGACGGGGGACTACCGTCTGGTGCTGCGGACCGAGTCGGCTTCCGCGCCGCCGGTCGCCCCGAGCGGTCCGTCGGTGCGCGAGGAGTCGGGTTATCTGACCTCCGACGACGTCACGCTCACCTCGGGCGAGTACGTCGACGGCTTTCAGATCCAAGGGGTCCCGGGCATGCGGGTCCGCGTCGAGCTGACCAGCAGCGACTTCGACACCTACGTGATGATCAAGACGCCGAGCGGCACGTCGCTGGACAACGACGACTTCGAAGGGGCGAAGAACCGGAGCGTCATCGAGACCGAGCTGACCGAGACGGGCGAGCATCGGGTGTTGGTGACCAGCTACAAGCCGGGCGAGACCGGATCGTATCGGCTGACGATCGAGACGTCGTCGGCCGGCGGAATCGACTCGGCCGGACTGCTCCTTGCCGGCACTCGTTTGGCCGGCGAGCTGACGACCGCGGATCCGCGGATCGCCGGCGAACGCTGGGGGGACTCGTATGCGTTCGACGGAACGCAGGGGACTCGGCTGCGCGTCCGACTGCTGAGCGAAGCGTTCGATTCGTTCCTGATCCTGACCGGCCCCGACGGCTCGTCCGCCACGTTCGATGACGACGGCAACGATCGGAATGCCGGCATCGAGCTCGTGCTCCCGCAGACCGGTCGCTACACGCTGACGGCGACCTCGTACTCGGCCGACGAGACCGGCGCCTACGAGTTGCAGTTCGATCTGGGGGATGCCGCTCGCGCGGCCAGCCGCCGGATCTACGGCGTCTTCGTCGGGATCGCCGACTATCCGGGAGACCAGGGCGATCTGCAGTTGTGCGACGTCGATGCGGAGCGGATCTACTCGCTGCTGCGCGATCATTACGGGATGCGAGCCGAAGACAGCCGCCTGCTGGTGAACGGCGATGCGACGGTCGCCGCGGTCGCTCAGGCGCTCGACGAGATGGGGCGCAAGGCGGGACCGAACGACCTGCTCCTGTTCTTCTACTCGGGGCACGGCGGACAGCTTCAGGGCGAAGCGAACGCGGCCGATCCGGACGGGATCCACGAGACGCTCGCACTGGTCGACGGTCAGGTTTCCGACGACGACTTCGCGACGGTCTTCAATCGTTCGCAGGCCGGCGTGGCGCTCGTCGCGCTCGATGCCTGCTTCAGCGGCGGCTTTGCCAAGGACGTCATCTCGGCTCGCGGACGCATGGGGATCTTCTCGAGCGAAGAGGACGTGCTTTCGAACGTCGCGGCGCAGTTTCAGGCCGGCGGTTATCTGGCGAAGTTCATGGCCGACGCGCTGTTCGATCATCGGGAGCTGGCCGACCTGGACAGCGATCATCAGCTGACCGCGCACGAACTCTGCCACTACATCGGCGAGCGGTATCGAGACGACGTCCGGTCGACTCGGATCAAGGGGGGCGAGAATGCGGTCGACCCGAGCCAGGACCTGAGCTTCCAGAAGCTGGTGGTCGACCGCGGCGGCGTCGATTCGCGCGAGGTGCTCTTCGCCTGGGAATGACCTGTTCCTCCGGGAATGCCGATCGTTCCGTCCCGAAGAGCCATCGAAGGTCCTCTCGGTCCCGATTCGGATCGTGGCGACCGTTGGGGGTTCCGGGTAGCCTGGAAGGGGTCTCATCTCGCTCGATCGCGGTCTCCCTGGTCGTGCGGCTCCCCGCGAAGACCCTCGCGGGGAGGTGCCGCGCGCCGCGGTCTCTTACCGGAGTCGGTTCATGCGCCGCGTCCCGTGCCGCTCGGTTCTCTCGACCGAGTCGCTCCGTTTCGTCCGTTCGTTCGCGTTCGGTCTGTCGCTGTGCGGAGCGATCTGGGGCGGCTTGCCGTCATCAGTCGGCTCGACGGTTTCGGCTGCGGCGATTCAGGAACCGGAGGCCCCCGAGGAGCATGGGCATGCTCCGGATGACGGCGAGGAAGGAGCTCGGACTCGCACCGCCGACATCACCCCGCAGGAACTCGAAGCCGCTCTGCAACAGGGCCCCGGAGCCGCGGGGATTCAGGAAGGCCCCGCCCCTCCTCCCGATGCCCCACTGCCGCCGCTGGACGAGACGGAGCGGCATGACGGCGAATTGGTGATCGACGACACCGTCGATGCGAACGGCGCGGCATTCGACTCGTACGAGTTCGAGGTGACCGATCGCAATCGTCGCGCGATCGTGACGCTGAACAGCCAGGCGTTCGACACCGTGCTGGTCGTTTCGAAGCTGACCGACGACGGCGAACCGGATCCGCGCCAGAGTTGGCGCAACGACGACTACGGTCAGGGGAGCGACTCGCGACTCGATCTGACCTTCGTCGAGAACGGCCGCTATCGCGTCGACGTCTACGGCTACGATCCGACCGAGATGGGGCGATATCAGCTTTCGATCCGCCGCATGACCGCTCCGATCCCGCCGATGCCTCAGATCCTGCGGACCGAAATGGGAGCGATCACCGCCGAGGATCCGGTTTCGGTCCATACCGGCAATCCCTCGGATACGTTCCCCCTCGAGATCGCGCCCGGACCCGGGCGAGTCGCCGTCGACGTCTGGTCGGACGATTTCGACACCTTCGTCGCCGTCGAGATGCTCGGGCCGGACGGCAATCCGACCGCCGGACAGCTCTGGATGAACGACGACTTCGGATCGAGCCAGCGGCATTCGCACGTCGAGTTCGACGTGGTCGAAGGAGGGAAATTCCGGATCATCGTCTCGCCCTACGCGGTCGGAGCCGGCAACTACGAAGTGCAGGCGACGTTCGTCGAGCGGACCGCTTCGGAGATCGCGGCGAGCGATATTCTCGCGAACGGGCATGCCGGTCCGAACGTCGTTCCTGGCGGGGCCGCTTTGGGGCCGCTCGACGAGCGGCTTGAGGTCGGCATCCTCAATCGGTTCGATCCGCAGAACGCCCGCGGTCAGCACTTCGATCGCTACGAGATCCGCGGGTTTGCCGGTCAGCCGATCCGAATCGTGCTCCGCTCGTCGGAGTTCGACACCTTCCTGCAGCTCAACGCGCTCGACGAGAACGACNNTCCGAACTGTCGATGGTCCTGCCGCATGACGGGACCTATCGGATCACCGTCCTGCCGCTCGTCCCCGGAGCGCTCGGTCGCTACGAGATGACGATCGCTCAAGGAGGCATGGGCGGAGGCGTCGCGGCTCCGGCCGGATTGCCGGTCGGGCCGAATGATCGACTCGAGGTCGGCAATCTCGGTCCGCAGGATCCCAAGACCGATGACGGTCGCAGCTACGACGAGTATGCGTTCCAGGCGGAGGCGGGCGCGACGTTTACGGTCGAGGTGACGTCGCTCGAGTTCGATCCGGTCCTCGAGGTCCGTTCGGATCAGGACGAGTTCTACATCGAATCGAACGACGACTACGAGGATTCGCGTCAGCGCTCGCTGGTCGTCCTGACCGTTCCCGAAGCCGGGACCTATCGGGCGCGAGTCCGTTCGTACGATCTCGGCGCGAGCGGCACGTATCGGATGGTGATCCGCAGCGGCGATGCGCGAACGGCCGAGGNNGAGCCGCTCCGGCGCAGCAGATCGAGGAGGCCGGCGCGCTCGGCGAAGGGGACTCGACGCTCGACACCGGCGAGTTCTATGACGAGTACGTCGTCACGGGGCAGCCGGGACAGCGGATTCGTATCGATCTGAACGGACCGGACTTCGACACCTATCTGATGCTCGTCGCCCCCTCGGGGCGCAAGATCGAGGCGGACGACTTTCAGGGCAACTCGAATCGGACCGTGATCGAAGCGGTGCTGAACGAGACGGGGGACCATCAGGTCGTCGTCACCTCGTTCGAGGCCGAAGAGGCGGGAGACTACACGCTGGCGATCGAACTGACCGGAGCGGGAGGAGTCGACGAGCAGGGACGACTCGTCTCGGGCTCCCGTTTCCCGGTCGACCTGTCGGATCGCTCGCCGGTTGACGAACAGGGGAAACGCTATCAGGACTATCGGTTCGAGGCGAAGGAGGGGGATCGCGTCGTGCTGTCGATGACCAGCGACCTCTTCGACACGATGATCGTCGTCACCTTTCCCGACGGCTCGGTCGAGACGATCGACGACTGGCAAGGGAGCAACGCCGGCATCGACCGCGTGCTCGAGCAGGCCGGAGAGTACGTCGTGCGCGCGACGACGTTCGAAGGGGGCGTCACCGGTCGCTATGAACTCTCGTTCGAACTGCGCGACAAGGACACGCCGTCGAACAAGGGGCGGCGACTGCTCGGCGTCTTCGTCGGTATCGCCGACTATGAGGGAGCCGACGGTGACCTGGAACGCTGCGACGTCGACGCGGAACGACTGTACTCGATGATGCGCGACG
Source organism: Planctomycetaceae bacterium (assembly GCA_003455945.1). GTDB lineage: Bacteria > Planctomycetota > Planctomycetia > Pirellulales > Pirellulaceae > UBA11682. Next base: position 2,986 of record DMPQ01000175.1, on the reverse strand, counting down.
ACTACGGCATGGCGATCGAGGACGGGATCCTGCTGGTCAACGGCGATGCGACTCGCGAAGCGGTGCGCGGAGCGCTGAAGCGGATCGGCGAACGGGCGACGGCCGATGATCTGCTGATCGTCTTCTATTCCGGGCACGGCGGTCAGTTCGAGGGACCGATCCAGCCTTCAGATCCGGACGGCGTGCACGAGACGATGTCGTTGTACGACGGCGATCTGGTCGACGATCAGGTCGCGGAACTGCTCAACGCTTCCCCCGCCGGGCTCGTGCTGCTGGTGATGGACTCTTGCTACAGCGGCGGATTCGCCAAGGATGTCGTCTCGGCTCCGGGGCGCATGGGGATCTTCGCCTGCGAAGAGGACGTGCTGGCTCAGGTCGCCGAGAACTTCGAAGCGGGCGGGTACCTGAGTCGGTTTCTGGCGGACGCGTTCCTCGATCGTCGCGACAAGGCGGATCGGAACGAAGACCGCGCGCTCTCGGCGTGGGAACTCTGCCATTACCTCGGCGAGCGCTATCGGGACGAGGTTCGTTCGTTCGACGAGGATGAAGTGCTCGAAGGCGAAGGAGAGTCGACGGATGGGGATGAGGCGGAGGCGTCCGATCTGATCCGCGATCTCGGCAAGCGTCCTTCCCGATCGACCGAATCGCGCAAGTCGACCGAGGAGATCGATCCGGGGGAGGATCTGAGCTTCCAGCGCCTGGTGGTCGACCGAGGGGGCGTGAAGACCGACACCGTGCTGCTCGCCTGGTAGCGGACGGTGCTGCCGCGCTCTTCGCGGCCCCTTCCGCCGGTTCGGATGAGAGCGGACTGGGGTTCGACGGCCGTCGAGCGACTCGCCGATCGCGCAGCGGAACATCGGGCCGGACACTCCGTTGCGCTCGTCTCGCCCCCTGCTCGCTCTCCTGTTCAGGAGGCGTTCCCGTCCGTACGCTGACGAGGGATGTTCTTCCGGACTTGGCCGGAAGTCCGTCGAGGGCGAGAGCGTTCGAGGAAGTGCGAGGGGGATCGCGTAAGGCGATCGCTCCGTCGAGCGTCGACACGACGCGAACTCCTCGGTCGACGCTCGGCGTTCGGGCGAATCGCGGATCTCGTAACGGGCGAGCGAGGATGGCGGACGGCGAGACGGTAACCGAACCGACGACCGACCCCGATTCGTGGGTCGACGAGCATGCGTCGGATCTCTATCGCTATGCCTGGTCGCGGTTGCGCGACTCGCATGCGGCCGAGGAAGTGGTCCAGGAGACGTTCCTGGCAGGGGTTCGGCATCTGAAGCAGCACGACGGCTCCGGTTCGACTCGGGCGTGGCTGATCGGCATTCTCAAGCGGAAGATCGTCGACCACATCCGTCGCCGAGCGCGGTACGACCGCGACGGAGCCGCGACCGATCTCGAGCATCCCGAATCGGCCTGGTTCGATGCGGCGGGGAACTGGAACGGACGGGGCAACGCGTGGCTTCATCCTCCCGACGCGGCGATCGAGAGTCGCGAGTTGTGGGAGGTCGTCCGCTCGTGCCTGACCAGGTTGCCTCGCGGGCAGGCCGACGTCTTCACCCTGAGCGTGATGGAAGGGATGGAGAGCGACCGGATCTGCAGCGAACTGGGGATCACGCCGGCCAACTATTGGGTCCGCCTGCATCGGGCTCGTCTGGGTCTGGCCAAGTGCGTCGGCTCCCGCTGGTTCGACGAACGGAAGGAACGGGTCGATGCTGAATGATCGTCAGGCGGTGGAGTTGCTGAGTCGTTCGATGCGCGGCGAAGCGTCGGCAGTCGATCTGGCGAAGGTCTCGACGCATCTCGAACGAAGTCCCGAGACGCGAGCGTTCGCCGAGTGGACACGCCGGATCGAGGACTCGGTCGCCGAAGCGGCGGTCAGGATCGAAGCGGGGGACGAGTCGCTGGCGCCGGATCTGGCCGACGACGCCCGCAAGCGTCTGAAGGACTCGATCCGCGCGGCGCTCGGCGGCACGAATCCGTCGTCTCTCGTGCCGGCTCCCGAAACGGCCGTCTCGAGCGCGGTCGGCGGTTTCGCACGGACGCTCGCGGCGGGGGACCAGGATGCGGCCGAGGTGCTCGACGGGCGGCGGATGGCGTCGCGCTTCACGCTCCTCAGAAAACTGGGCGAAGGGGGACTCGGGACCGTCTGGCTCGCCCGCGACGAACGGCTGCGTCGCAACGTCGCGCTGAAGGAGATGAGTACGAGCGCGGCTCTATCGCCCGCTGCTTGGCAGCGGTTTCGGCGCGAGGCGGAGATTACCGGCAGTCTCGAACATCCGAACGTCGTGCCGATCTACCAGTCGGGAGTCGATCCCGACTCGGGACTCCCCTTCTACGTCATGCGCTTCCTCGGCAAGAAGACGCTTGCGGCGGCGATCGTCGAGTATCACCAGCGACGTCTGGCGGGACAGCGGAACGCGGTCGAGTTCCATCGGCTGCTGACGGCGTTCCTGGGAGTCTGCCAGGCGGTCGCTTACGCCCACTCGCGGCACGTCATCCATCGCGATCTGAAGCCGGAGAACGTCGCGCTCGATCACTTCGGTCAGGTCCTCGTGCTCGACTGGGGGTTGGCCAAGCATCTCGAAGATGCCGATCCGACCGGCGGCAACGAGGCGTCGGCCGACGCCGGTGAAGGAGCGCGAACGCTCGCGGGCGAGATCGTCGGCACGCCGCTGTACATGGCTCCCGAACAAGCGGCCGGACGCCTGGACGAGATCGATCAGCGGACCGATGTCTACGGCTTGGGAGCGATCCTGTTCGCGATCCTGACCGGACAGGCTCCGCACGAGAAGAGTGCGGCGAACGGTCGCGGAACGACCGCGCGCGTCGAACAGCTGCTCGACGCGATCTCGAAGCACGATCCCCCTCGCCCGCGCACGATCGACTCGGACATTCCGCGCGAGCTCGATGAGATCTGTCATCGGGCGATGTCCCGACTGAGATCGCTCCGGCAGGAATCGGCCGAAGAGCTGGCGGAGCAGGTCCAGTCATG
>DMPQ01000106.1:190-25878 GCA_003455945.1 Planctomycetaceae bacterium | reverse complement strand
CTGCAACTCCGCGTCGGTCATGGCGTAAGCGACATTACCGACATACAACTTCTTACCCACAACGGGTCTCCTGAGAATGTGAGCATGTCCGTCGGCATCCCCTTGGAGCTTTCGACGCATGCCCTCCGAACACGAAACCGAACCGAACCGAACCCGGCTTCGCAGCGAAAGCGATCACGGCGTGTTTCGACGCAGCGAACAAGATCATTGCGAACGCGATCGGACCTGGACCTGAAGAAACGACACCTGAGGCGTCGGAAGTGGCCGGTAGGACGGAGCGACGAGAGTCCGAGCCGCCGTCGATTCCTCGCAAGGAATGCGGCCTGCCCGATCGCCCGAAGAATGCAGATACCGAGATCACCGGCCGGAAACGCCCAAGACAGACACGAAACGCCGCCGCGAACCAGTCGGGCGACTTCGATCCGGAGCGACAGCCGACGTCCGTTGACGCCTGATCCGCTCCGCAGCCTCGCTCGATCTCCCGCTCGAATCGCGGATCCGCTCTACCGAACATCCCGTGTCCGAGCGGCGATCGAAAGGCCTTTCGTTCGTGTCGGATCAGGCTAACCGCCCCCTTCCCCTGTACCAAGCCCTGTTTCCGGCTTTTACCCAAGTTTGACGAGGCGTTCGAGGCCTCGAAATCCGCCCTGNNGCCTTCGGCATGGGCATCGACAAGCCCGACGTCCGCTTCGTCGCCCACCTCGACCTGCCCAAGAGCATCGAGGCCTACTACCAGGAAACCGGCCGCGCCGGCCGCGACGGCGACCCGGCCGAAGCGTGGATGTGCTGGGGCTTCGGCGACGTGGCCACCCTGATCGGCATGATCGCCGACCGCGACTCCCTCGTAGGCTCGACCGAGCGATCGTCAGCGTCGTCCGGTCACGATCCCGCTTCGGCGACGCAATACAGGTGAGCGCTCGAGCGGATGAAGAGCGCTCCGCGACTGATCGCCGGCGTCGCGCTGAAGTCCTCGACCTCGTCGGTCACGCGATTGCGCGCCAGCTCCTCGAACATCTCGCCCATCTTCAGCACGTACATCTCACCGCTGCGCGAGACGTAATACAGTCGATCGCCGGCCGCGACCGGCGACGAGTAATCCTGTCCTCCCATGCCTCCGCGACCGCCCCCGCGGCCCCCTCGTCCCTGACCGGGGCCTCCTTGCTGCGGCTGCGGAGTCGCCTCTGCCGCATTGCCGCGCGGAGACGACAGTCGACCCTGAAACAGACGCTTTCCCGACGCGGCATCGATGCAGGTCATCACCCCTCCGCTGATCGCGAAGAGCTTCCCGCCGCTCAACAGCGGCGTGCCGATTCGGCTGCTGTCCTGTCCCGACCAGACGACGTTGCTCGACGTCACGTCGCCGCTGCCTCCCGCCTTCACCGCGATCGATCCCCCTCCGCGCCCTTCGATGCCGTAGACGACCGAATCCTGCGCGACGACGCTCGAGCAGTAGGAGTTGGTGTCCATCGCCGTGCAGAACCAACGGAGCTTTCCCGTCTCGGGATTGAACGCCCAGATCTCGTACGGGACCCCCATCACGAGATCGGTCCGTTCGCCGTCGACCGGAACAAGGATCGGCGTCCCCCACGTCCCGCCGAAACCTTGTGCCTCCTGACGCCAGACTTCGTTCCCCGTTTCCTGATCGAGCGCGACGAGCGCTTCGCTCTCGGCGATCGCGGGAACGATCACCAGCTTGCCGTAGAGGATCGGGCTCGAAGCCGAGCCCCAACCGCGCGGATCGCTCTCGCTGCCGAGCGTCTTGCTCCAGAGCGGATTGCCGTCCATGTCGAAGGCATGCAGCCCGGTCTTGCCGAAGAAGGCGAAGATCCGCTGGCCGTCCGAAACCGGCGTATGAGACGCATAGCCGTGCTCGGCGAACATGCCGCCGTACTGATCCTCGGGAAGCACCGAATCGATCTTCCGCTCCCAAATCAGCGATCCGTCGTTCCGGTCGTAGCAGAGCAGATGCCGCACCAGATTCGCCTGGTCGCCGGGATCGTTCCGGTCGACGCCGTAACCCGACCAGCAGGTCACGATCACCCGATCACCGACGACGATCGGACTTGATGATCCCGGCCCGGGAAGACGGACCTTCCACTTCAGGTTCTTCGTCGGACTCCACTCGACCGGAGTCGGCTCGGCGTCGGTCGAGATGCCGGTCCCGTTCGGTCCTCGAAAGCGTGCCCAGTCTTCGGCCGCCGCGGGACTCCCGATCAGCGTGAGGACGCCAATCGCCGCCATCACGCGACCGCTGCCTCGTCTACCCCAACTCCCGACGCTCATGTTCGCTCCTTCGGAACCGTTTGGATGACGGTGCGCTGCGCGCGTCGCTCGCGACCGTCGGATGATGACGGACGTTCCGTGCGCACCGAAGCGCGACGGACTTTTCCCCGAAATGACGAGAATAGCGGTTCCGGTTCTACGTCTGAAGCGCGAAGTGCGGATCAGGTCCCCTTCGACGAGCGAGACGACGGCGCCTCGGATTGCCGGGAACGAGCTGCCTCGCTCATCGCGACACGCCCTGTCGAATCGAGCCGGCTCCGTTCGTTCCGTCGTGCGGCGTTCCTGGCGGAAGGCCGAAGCGGTGACCGATTTGCCCCCGGCCGGATCCGACACAGACTCTCTGCTGAGCCTTCTCGTAACCGCCCCACGAGACACCGTGATGTCCCAGGTCGAATCCGAACGGATCGCCGCTCCGCTGCTGGGGCTCGAGATCCTGCTCGTCGACGACTGTCCCGATCAGCTCCGTCTGTACACGGCCCTGCTGACTCAGGCGGGAGCTGCCGTGTCGATCGAGCGAGACGGTCTGGCGGCGGTCGATCACATCACCCGCACGCCGCATCGCTACGACCTGATCCTCGCCGATCTCGAGATGCCTCGCATGACCGGCATCGAGGCGACTCGCGAACTGCGCGAGCGAGGGATCGACGTTCCGGTCCTCGGCATGACCGTTCGCGGAACGGTCGCCCTGGAGCGGGAATGGTGGCACGCCGGCTGCGATGGCTATCTCCGCAAACCGTTCACGCGCGACACGCTCGTCCGCCAGATCCTGACCCTCGTCCGGCCCCGTCCGAACACCGTCGTCACGTCGCGGCCTGCCGCATCGGCGAGCGATCGATCGTCCGTGTCTCCGCAGCGTGTCGCCGACTCCGAACCGGCGGTCGAACCGACCGTCGAATCGCCGATCGCGGCCAAGCCGAAATCGTCCCGTCCCTGCGGTTGCCCCGACGGTGCTTCGCCGCTCGCCCCGAAGGTCGTTCGAGCGCGCGGCGGCGAAATCCTCGGCGATCGATCGGCGGAACGCGATGCCGGCGCCATCGACCGAGCGATCCGCAAGCTGATGCAGATGCCCGACGCGGAACGGGACTCGAAACTGCCGAAGCCCAACGGCGAGCTCTGAATCGCTTCAGTCGATCTCGACCGGAACGCCGTTTTTTGCCCGCCTCGGTTGCGAGCGTTACCGACTAAGGCGTCTTGCGACGGTCGGGTTCGCCGAAGACTGCGATCAGTCGCGGATCACCCAGATCGAGCTGATACATGATCTGGTTGTAGTCGTATCGCGGCGTCGGCGGAGAGCTGGTGAAGGTGTTCGTATAGGTCCCTTCGAATCGGATCAGGCGCCCGCCGTCGCCGTCCAGAAACGGATGATGACACGGGTTATAGAAGGTCTGCTTGTCGTGCCCGAGGACCTTGAGCGCCTTGCGAAAGGGACCCTGCGGCGATGGCCCTTCGGCATACCAGACCTCGCCGAGCCAACTCGGTGATTCCGGATCGTCGGTCGCTTCGGTCGCGATCATCACCCAGCGCTCGCGATACGCGTTCCAGCGGACCGTTCCCGAATGCAGTCGGACGCGCCGTCCCGGTTTCGCCGCATCCTCAGGCAGATACCACGTCTCGTCCGGAGCGATCGCCTCGGACTCGAGCCATCGCAGCTCGTCGACCGGCGAGACCGGAGGCGCCTTGCGCCAGGCCCAATCGAGCGCCCCGTCGGCTCGCCGCAGCGGAACCCGCGACTCGGGCGAGTCTCCGGCATCCGCCGCCAGACAGGTCCACGACTCGTAGGCGTCGACCGCGGCGAGCGCTTCGAGACGAGCCGGGACGCGGCATGTCGCGTACGGATTGCCGAACTGCAGGTAGGCGATGCCGTCGACGACGGTCGGTTCGGGATGCCCGAACGGGACGCGCCACGTATCGGCAAGCTCCCGCGCCGCCAGCTTCCGAAACGACTCGGTCGCGTCGTCCCAAAGCAACACGCCATGCTCGACTTCATCGACCAGCGACTTGCGGCGCGAATAATGAGCCACCATCCGCTCCTGGTCGCGATCATCACGGACGACGGCAAGGCCATCGAGCCAGAGGACCTGAGCCGGTGCCTCGAGGTCGATCATCGCTCGCGCGAAACCGGTCTCGTCCGTTCGATAGTCGAGCGCGATGCCGACCGTCGGATCGAGACCACCTCGGTCCGGCAATCGCGACGTCGCTCCTGCCGTATGGAACAGACCGAGCGGGTAGGCGAGACGATTCGTGTCGCCCCAGAACCACCGGATCTCGTCCCGATAGACGACCCCCTGCACCGAATCCTGCCCCGCCACGTTTCCCGATCGCTCGGTCCCCTCCCCTGCCGTTCGGTCGAGCGGCGTCGGATAACCGAGACGGATCGAATCGCGATAACGATCTGCGCCGGTCACGCGATACAGCCGCTCCGCCAACTGCTTCCGGACCAACGCGACTTCATGTCGCTCCCCCGCGCGGACGCGACAGCGGAATCCTTCCAAGCCGAAGCCGTCGACCGGCACCTCATAACCGTGGGCGCGCACCTTGAACCAGATCTCGTCTCCGTCGAACTGCGGCTCGTCGAAGCAGATCCGCCCCGCACTGTCGGTCACATATCCGACCTGATGGACCGTTTCGAGATGGACCAGCGGAATGCCGCGCCCCGTCGCCTGGTCGACGATCCGGATCTCGAACGGTCGCTCGCGCTCCTCGGCCCNNCGAAGCCGATCATCAGAAGAACGGCCATCGCCACCGAGGAGACGATCGGACGTCGAATCGGTGTCATTCCTCGCTCTCCGAATCGGCGGTGAGTTCGCGTCGCTCGATCAGATGCCAGGCGCTTCCTGCTTCGATGCGACGGATCGAAAGAGGCCGATCGGCGTGGCTGTCGTCGGTCGAGGCATCGGAAGTATCGAGGGCTTCCGCGGCATGTCGATCGTCCGAGACGAACGTGACCGCTCCGTTGCCGAGCACCCGGCCGACATCGCCTCGAACGATCAGCGCCGTCCCTTCGTCGATGCCGATCCCGAGCAGTCGCGGATAGGTCCGCACGAGCGATTCCAGGTCGCCGAGCCTTCCTCGCTCGGTAAAGTGCTGATCGATCGCGACGCCGGGAAGGTAGCCGAAACCGCGTTCGTAACCCTCGGCCATGATGTCCAGATTCCCGAGCGGATTGCCTCGCGCCAGATAGTCCCCTTGGATCGTCGCTCCGGCGCTGCTCCCTCCGATCGCTCCGCCGCGCGACAGGACGTCGTGGAANNCTTCATAAGCGTCGACGAAGCGCCACTGACGTCCGCCGCCGAACCAGATGCCGGTCGCCGTCCGCAGCGCTTCGCGAAACGTCTCGCTCTCGAACTCTTCCGTGGTCCGTTCCGGCAAGGTGACCGCCGTCGCCGCACCCGCATCCAGAAAGAGCCGTTCGATTCCGCTCGGCCGATTCGCTTCGAGCGTCGACTCGGAGGTGCGACGCGTGCGACTCGAGTTCGGGTCGGGCGGTTCGGCGGTCGGCAGGATCACGATCCGCGCCTCCGCTCCGCCGGCAGCCGCCACGAACTCCCGAACGATCTCGCGCGGTAATGCCCCTCCGCCGACGATCACCAGCGTGCCGGATCGGACCTGAGGAGGCTCGTGGTCGACGAACGGAAAGTCGTCTCGTGCTCGATTCGCCGCCGCTCGTCGCAGCGACGTCAGATCGGCTCCCTCACCGGCAACCAGCCGTCGTTCGAACGCCCGGCGATTTGCGGTCGCCGCCAACAACAGCGTTGCCCCTCCCGATCCGAGCACCTCCAACGATCGGCCGCGGACGATCACGGCGGTCCCTTCATCGATCCCCAAGCCGAAGCGATCGGGATGCGAAGCGATCGCGCGACGGGACCGCTCCAGCCGCTGTCGCTCGGAAAAATGCTGATCGACGATCGCGCCGGGGAGCAGGTCCAGGCCGACCGCGATCTCAGGTTGCTCGGCTCCCGACGCGATCATGACGCGCGACTGGATCGCCGCTCCGGCACTTGTCCCGCCGATCGCTCCGCCTCGTTTCGATAGCGCCCTGATCTCCGATTCCCACGCCGTGCCGACGATCCTCTCGGACAGACGCACATGGTCCCCGCCGTCGAACCAGAGGCCGGTCGCCCGGCTCAGCAACGCTCGTTCCGCGTCGCTTGGCGGTGCCGGACCNNCGCACCGAGACCGTTCCACGACGCGAGCCAAGGAGCCCAAGCTTCGGCGTCGCCGCTCTCCGCGACCCGGTCGGAATCTTCCGACGCGCTCGGCACGATCACCAGGCGCGCCGCTGCGCCGCCGGCCGCGCGGACGAATCGCTCCTTGACCTCGTCGGGCAGCGGACCTCCGCCGACCAGAACGAGCGTGCCGCGAATCCCCTCCGGATCGATCCGCTCGACACCTGCCTCGATCGGTTCACCCGTCAGTCGCTCCCGCATTTCGCCGAGCACGATCGGCAGTTGGAGGATGCCGGAGTAATGGTCGGCCAGCATGACGATATGGTGACCGCGCGGCAGTTTCGCCGCGGCGGCCAAGGCCCGCGANNGCGATCCGCAGCGGCTCGACCGTCGCCGTCAGTTCACGGAGCTTCGGGCCGACGATCCCGGCCGCTTCGAGCTTGCGGCGCAGACCGGCCGCATCCTTCGCCCCGCGCTCGATCACGTCGTGAAGGTTGCCGCCGGCGAGCAGGATGAAGTGCTGACGGAATCCGCGATCGACACCGGCGACCGTCGCACAGACGAAGCCGCCGAGACTCGTTCCCTGAAGAGCGATTCGCTCTTTGTCGATCGACGGCAGCACGGCGACCGCGTCGCGAGCGCGGCGAACGTCGGCGATCGCTTGCCGGAGCGAACGGAAGAGCTCCGCCTCGTCGATCGGCGGATCGGCTCGGCGACGCCCGTAGCCCGGGAGCTGCACCATCAGCGCGTGAACGCCGAGGCCTGACATTCCCTTGGCGATCAGCCGACCGACCTCCATCGCACGCCCTGACTCGTGCACCACCACGAGCGCCGGCGCCCGCTTCGGAGCCCCGTTCTCGTCTCGCGCCACATACCACTCCATGGCGACCAGGTCGTTCGTCACGTTGCCGATCGGAGCGGCGGAGGGGAAGCGGACGACCAGGTCCCCTTCTCCCGGATCGGCCGTTTCGAACGAGACGTCGAAGGGGACCGGTTCCCAGGCGAGCCCTTCCAGGCAACGCCGCGCATCGTCGTTCGCCTCGGTGCCGATCTCGAGCGAGTCACGAGCCGGCAGGACCCTGTCGAGCGATATCGGCAGCGGGTCGCTCGCCGCCGCGAACGACGGAGCGAGCAGCAGCAGCGCTGCGCTGACGAGGTACCGCGCCGGGCAATTCGGATTCGAGCGCGCCTTCATCGAACGTCTCCACCGCGATCGGGCTTGCCGAGCGAGCAGGTCGCGGCGCGATGCTGCGCCGGTTGCGGACCTCGGCGGCCAGAATAGCGGGCGCCGAGGTCGATCGCGAGCCGCGACGCATCTTCGCGAAGTTCGGCCGATCGTTCGACCGACCGATCGCCATGCAGCAACGGCCGGCGACTCGCAGCGAATCCACCGACGGCTCAGGCCAGGATCTCGCGCACGACATTCCCGGCGAGGTCGGTCAGGCGATAGTCGCGACCGGCGTGGCGAAAGGTCAGACGCGTGTGATCGAGTCCCATCAGGTGCAGGATCGTCGCGTGAAGATCGTGGATGTGGACCGGATTTTCGACCGCCCGATAGCCGAAGTCGTCGGTCGCTCCGTAGGCGGTCCCGCCGCGGATCCCTCCGCCCGCCAGCACGACACTGAATCCCCAATGGTTATGGTCGCGACCGCCGCCCGGATTGCCGTTGACCAATTCGACCGATGGCGTGCGTCCGAACTCCCCTCCGATCAGCACCAGCGTCTCGTCGAACAACCCCATCTGCTTCAGATCGGTCAGCAGCGCATCGAGCGGCCGATCGATTTCGCCGGCCAATCGTCGATGCTCGTCGGCCAGGTTGTTGTGACTGTCCCAGGGCTGCACGTCGCCGTGGTAGCACTGCACGACACGCACTCCGCGTTCGATCAGACGGCGCGCGGTGAGCAGCTGTCGACCATGCACGGTGTCGCCGTAGCGCTCGCGCACTTCGGCCGATTCCCGAGTGACGTCGAACGCGTCGCTCGCTTCGATCTGCATCCGATAAGCGAGCTCGAACGCCTGGATTCGTGCCTCGAGTTCGGGCTCGTCCTGCCGAACCGCTTGATGTTCGCGATTGAAGCTCTGCACCAGATCGAGCATCCGCCGCTGGTCATCCGCCGCGAAGCGTTCGTTCCGCACGTTCTCGATCAGTTCGGCGACCGTCGTCTTGCGGGTATCCAGATGCGTCCCCTGGTAGATGCCGGGCAGGAACGCACTGCGCCAGTTCGACACGTCGGCGACCGGCAGTCCCGGGCACATCACGACGAATCCCGGGAGATTCAGGTTCTCGGTACCGAGCCCGTACGTCATCCAGGCGCCCATGCTCGGCCGCGACAGTCGCTCGTGACCGCAGTTCATCAGCCGCATCGACTGTTCGTGATTCGGCGTGTTCGCGTGCATCGAACGGATGACGCAGAGATCGTCGGCATGACGCCCCAGTCCCGACAGCACCTCGGCGAACTCGAGTCCGCTCTCGCCGAACTTGCGGAACGGAAAGCGGCCCCCCATCGCCGCGCCGGTCGCTCGTTCGGTCGACAGGTTGCCGGCCGGAAGCGGCTGGCCGTCCAATCGAGCCAAGTCGGGTTTGGGATCGAACAGATCGACCTGCGAAGGTCCTCCGTTCAGATAGACATGAATGACGTGTCGAATGCGAGCCGGAAAATGCGGTGACTTCGGCGCCAGCGGCGATGCGGCGTCGGCCGAAACACTCGCGTCATCACCGCGCACGGCGCTGCCGCTGTCGGGAAGGACCGACGCAAGGCCGATCGCACCGAGNNACCGAGGCCGAAGGCGGTCGACGAAAGCCAGTCGCGCCGCGTCGGAGCGACGAGCGTCGGACGATCGATGCCTGAGCCGTTCGATCGGCGGAAACCAGGAACCGCAGTCATCGCAGTCTCTCCGGAAGTTCGATGGGACGCCTCTTTCGCTGCGCGACGTTCGCCATCGCGGGACATTCGGACGGCCGAGCGACCGAATGGTCCGACGATCAGTCGACGTACATCCATTCGTTGCTCGCCAGCAGCGCGAGTGCCAGGCGATCGAACGGCGCGAGCGTCGTCCCCGCATCGGCCGGCCGAGCCAGATAGTCGAGCATCCGACGCGTCTCGACGTCGGTCGGCTCGCGCAGCCAGACCGCGCGAACGAGTTCGCGAACGCGCGCGGCGTCATCCGCCTCGGGAGCACAGCGCCCCGCCAGCGACTGAGCCTGGCTGATCATGAACGGACTGTTGAGGGCGAAGAGCGCCTGTTGAGCGACCATCGTTCGAGGACGGCGTTCGACCGAAACGTCGGGAGACGCGAAGTCGAATGCGCGAAACATCCCCGGCAGGTTCTGGCGATCGACCAGTCCGTAGAGCGTGCGGACCGGCGCGGAGGGATCGGCCGACAGATCGACCGGACGACCGCCGCCGCGAGTTTCCAATCGTCCTGCGACCGCGAGCGTCGCGTCCCGCATCGTCTCGAAATCCAGTCGGCGACGGCGACTCTTCCAGAGCAGACTCAGGTCGGGATCGATCGTCGAAGCGAGTTCGACCGTGCGAGTGTCTCCGGTCGAGTCCTGACGCCAGGTGTGGGACATCAGGATGCGGCGATGGAGTGCCTTGAGCGAACGGCCGTCGCGCCGGAATGCGGAAACCAGGTGGTCGAGCAGCTCGGCGTGCACCGGCCGTTCGGTTCGCGTACCGAAGTCGCTCGGCGACGTCACCAGCGCCTCGCCGAAGTGATGCATCCAGACTCGATTGACCCAGACCCGATCGGTGAGCGGGTTGGACGGATCGACGATTGCCCGAGCGAGTTCCAGGCGGCCGCTCCCCTGCACGAATCGTTTCGACGCGTCGCCTCCCAGGAGCGTCGGAAATCGTCGTTCGACCGGCGCTCCGGGATTCGACGGATTGCCGCGAACGAAGATCTTCGGCTCGACGATCGCCTCACGATCCCGAACCACCATGGCCCGCGGAGCCGCCTGAGGGTTCTGCGTCGCGAAGCGATCGAGTTCGGTCAGCATGCCGCCGAAGCGATCGACCTCGGCTCGCGACATGAACTTCGACGTCCGACTGCGCGGGAAATAGGCCGGGGCGTCGGGCCCATCGAGAAGGACGAGCAACTGTTCGCGAGCCGCTCGCTCGTCGTCCGGCGNNGAGCCACTCTCGGAACGAATCGACGAGGAGCGGATTGGTCTGTCCCGGCTCGGTTCCGAGTGCAGCGCTCCGCCGCTCGATCGTCGCCGCCAGACGCTCTCGCAGCGTTCGCTGCGCTTCGGCCGGATCGGACGACTCGGTCGTTCCCGCGGCATCGACATCGGCCATCAGTTCGACCCAGAGGCCGAAGACCGGGTCGTCGGGAGACGAGCGGTCGGCGATGAGCTTGCGCCAGCGCCCCATGATCGGCGGCCGAAGTTCGTCCGGTGAAAGGGACAGGAAGAAGATCGCCGTCTCGATCGGATCGGGCGGGGTCGTCGCTCCCTTGACCAGATAGTCGGGCGTCCGTTCGCGAGCGGTGCGCGAAAGGAGTTCGAACTGTTCGCTCAGAAAGGACTCGATCGCCTGACGCTTTTCGGCCGCTTGGCGTTCGAACTCCTGTGTCTCGGGGGACAGCTCCGCCGTGTCGGTTCGAGGGAGTTCGAGCGGAACCTCACAGTTCGCGAAGACGCCGTAGAGCGCGTAGTAGTCGGCGGTCGAGAGCGGTTCGGACTTGTGGTCGTGACAGCGCGTGCAGGCGAGCGTCAATCCGAGGAAGCCTCGCGAAACGACATCGATCTGATCGTCGATGACGTCATGCACGTTGTTGTCGTACATCCGACCGAGCGTCAGCAGCCCGAGCGCGCCCAGATGCCACGGATCCTGCGCCGGTTCGACCAGGTCGGCGGCAAGTTGGTCGACGACGAATCGATCGTACGGCAGATCCTCGGCGAAGGCTCGAACGACATAGTCGCGATAGGTATAGGCGTAAGGGCGAACCCGATCGTCGCCGAACATCAGCACGCCGTCCTTGGTGTCGGCGTAGCGTGCGACGTCCAGCCAGTGACGCCCCCACCGCTCGGCATAGGCGGGCGAAGCGAGCAGTCGATCGATCGCCTCGGAAAAGACCGTATCGTCATCGCGCGGATCGGCGACGAACGCATCGACCTCGGCCGGAGTCGGCGGAAGACCGACGAGATCGAAGTGCAGTCGGCGGAGCAGCGTACGGCGATCGGCGCGCGGCGCCGGGAGCAGACCTCGCTCGACCAGCTTTGCCTGCACGAAGCGATCGATGTCGTTGACGACCGAAGTCGCGTCGCCGATCGACGGGACCGGCGGATCATCGACCGGACGAAACGCCCAGTGGTTCCGGTCGGCCTCGGTGATCGCGAAGCCGCTCCGGACCGGAGCGTGAGTCGACTCGTTCGGCCATGGTGCGCCGTCGGCGATCCAGGCGGCGATCGCATCGATCTCGGCGGCTCGCAGCGGCGCATCGGGGGGCATCGCCAGATCACCGTCGCGGCGGATCGCGGCCAGCAGCAGACTGGCGTCCGGATTCTCGAGATCGATCGCCGGACCGTTATCGCCCCCCTGGAGCAATGCCAGGCGATTGTCGAGAGCCAGGCTCCCTTCGGCCGAACCGGTCGTGTGACATTCGGCACACTTCGCGGCAAAGACCGGCCGCACCTCACGCTCGAATCGTTCGAGCGCTGCCGGATCGGTCGCGTTCGCCTCGTTCGACGTTCGCTCAGCCGCCGACTCCTGAGCCGACAGCAGATGGCTGCCGCCTGCACCGAGCAACAGCGCCGACATCAGACCGAACATCAGCAATCGATGCGGCGTCACTTCGAGACGGCGACCGACGGTCGATACGGCGCAGGGGAAAGCCGACGGGGAAGATCGGTGGACGCTCATGGCGGGAGTCTCGCTGCGAGACGATGACGAGCGATCGAAGGCGGGATCGCCATCCTAATGCGCCGGCGCAGGAGGAGAAAGGTCCGCAGAGGTGCTTCGCCCGCTTCTTGGCGGTGTTTCGCGATGCTCGATCCTCGCGACTTGTTCGGCGCCGGCCGATGCCGTTAGGTTAAGCCGCCACCGGTCACGGCAGGCCGGTGACCTGCACGATCGATCCTCGTCCGGACGGATGGCTCGGTGATGCGACGAACTCGAACGGCGGTCGACTCGAATCGAATTGACTCGCTCGGTGCGTGGCGCGGACGGCTGACGATCGCGCGATTCATCTCACGGCACGTCGCGGTCGGCATCGTGGGGCTCGTCGCGATCGGGCTGGTATCCGTCGAGAGTTCGGGCGGACGCACGCTGGGGCAAACGCTGCGGCCTGTCGAGAGCGGCGTGACGGCGAGTCTGCGCGGCGTGTCGGTCGTCGACTCGCGCATCGTTTGGGCGAGCGGTGCGGAAGGGACGGTCCTTCGCTCGCTCGACGGCGGCCGAAACTGGGAGCGACGTCCGGTCGCCGGTCACGATCGGACCGACTTTCGCGACATCCAGGCGTTCGATGCGGAGAGGGCGGTGATTCTCGCCGCCGGAGCTCCCCCCGTCATTCTGCTGACCGACGATGGTGGAGCGACCTGGAGCGAACGGTTTCGCCATCCGGATCCCGAGGCGTTTCTCGACGCGTTCGCGTTCGACGCGCGCGGTCGGGGGATCGCGTTGGCCGATCCGATCGAGGAGCGATTCGAGCTGCTCGAAACGACCGACGCCGGCCGAACCTGGCACCGCTGGGATGCCGAACGGAAGCCCGCGGCCGGAAGCGGAGAACACGCCTACGCCGCAAGCGGATCGATCGTCGCTCTGGACGACGACGGCACGATTCGCCTGGGGCTCGGCGGGCCGAATCCCGAATCGTCGGACGCTTCTTGCCGCGTGCTGCGGTTGGGACGCGACGAGACTATGTGGCGGACCGAGCCGGTGCCGATGCCGGGAGGCGAATCGGCGGGGATCTTCTCGATCGTTCGGATCGACGAGCGGCGCGCGGTCGTGGTCGGCGGCGACTATCGCTTGCCCGATCGAGCCGAGGGGACGGCCGCATGGACCGACGACGGCGGGGACGTCTGGCAGGTTCCCGAGCAGGGGCTCGGCGGTTACCGGAGCGCCGTCGCCGTTCGTCGGAGCGGTGAAGCGATCGAGCTGATCGCGACCGGCCCGACCGGCACCGATCGCTCGCGCGACGGCGGGAAGAGCTGGCATCCGTTGTCGGAACTCGGCTATCACGCGTTCGCGTTTGCTCCCGACGGCTCGCTCGGTATCGCGGTCGGCAGCGAAGGCCGAATCGCGCGTCTGACCGATCACGACTGATCGACCTCGATCGAGCGACCGGCCGAGCCGTTGACCTCTCCGTCACGCCGTTGACCGACCGACAGCTCCCGTCGGCCGGCGTTCGGATGCTCGTCGACCGAGCTGCCAGTTCGGGAACGATTCGCGATTCGGCACGCGGCGTGCGATCGATTCGGCTGCCGAACGCACGGGTCGTCGAGCGAAGATCGCCGAAACCCACGAATCGCCTCGCTCGACTCGGTCAACCGCAACGCTTCGCTAAGCCGTCCATTAACCGCGGCGTTAAGGGAGCTTAACGGCGAGGGTTAACGAGGCCGGAATCGACGTTCGGAACGATTTCCGTCAGGGAAAGGAACAGAGAATGAATGCTCGCACGAGCCAGAACGCGAAGCGGCTCGATCTCGGTCGCGTCGCCGGAACGGTGATTCGCTGGACCGTGGCGGCGGCGGGAATCGCCGGAGTCACTTGGCTGCTGATCGCGCTGGCCGGCTTCTTTCACGAGAAGGTCGGCGACCGGCGCGGCGCCGAAGGGCGACCGATTCCCGAAGGGGCGGTCGAGGTCGAGGTGCGTCGGATCGAACGACCGCGCTTCGAGACGGCGGTCGGCTCGGTGCAGCCGATCCGCGAAACGAGCGTCGCATCGAAGCTGTTGGCGCGCGTGCTCGAAGTGAATCTGACCGCCGGGCAGCGCGTCAAGGAGAACGACATCCTCGTGCGGCTCGACGACTCGGACCTCATCGCGCGACTGCGGCAGGCCGAATCGTCGCGCGATGCCGCACAGGCGCGCTTGGATCGAGCCAGTGCCGATCTGCAGCGGGCTCAGTCGCTCCGCTCGAACGGTTCGATCCCCCAAGCCGATCTCGATGCGGCTCAGGCCGAGTTCGGCTCGGCGCAAGCCGATCTGGCGAGGAACCTCCAGGCGATCGAGGAGGGGAAGATCATCCTCGACTACGCGACGATCCGAGCGCCGTTCGACGGCATCGTGGTCGACAAGCGAGTCGACGTGGGGGACACGGTGACTCCCGGCCAGGTGATCGTTTCGATCTACGACCCGACGCGCATGCAGTTGGTGGCGAGCGTCCGCGAGTCGCTGGCGTCCCGTCTGGCGGTCGGTCAGCAGGTCACGGCTCGCCTCGACAGCCTCGATCACGAGTGTGATGCGACGATCAGCGAAGTGGTTCCCGAGGCGGCGACCGGCAGTCGTTCGTTCTCGGTCAAGGTGGTCGGCCCCTGTCCTCCCGGCATCTACAGCGGCATCTTCGGCCGTCTGATTCTGCCGCTGGACAGCGAGCAGCTGACGGTGATTCCTCAGGCAGCGGTCCGTCGCGTCGGTCAGTTGACGATGGTCGACGTGGCGACCGAAGGGCATGCGGTCCGCAGGATGGTTCGCCTCGGTCGATCGCTCGACGAGGCCTCGCCGGCTCCGGGAGTTCCGGGCGGTCTGGTCGAGGTGCTCGCGGGGCTCGAGCCGGGAGACAAGGTGATCGTCGCTCAGGACGCAGGAGGTGACCGGTGAACGTGAACCGAACGACGCACGACTCGCTCCCCGAAGACGATCTGTCGACCGGCCCGAGCGATCCGATCTCGCGACTGGTCAAGGTCTTTCTTCAGTCGAACCTGTCGATCGTGCTGATCCTCGTCTCGGTGGCGGTCGGCGCCGCGGCGCTGCTCGGCACGCCTCGCGAGGAGGATCCGCAGATCGTCGTCCCGCTGGCCGACGTCTACGTCAGCTTACCCGGCCACGACGCCGAAGAGGTCGAACGGCTCGTCACGACGCCGCTCGAACGGATGCTGTACCAGATCGACGGCGTCGAGTACGTCTACAGCACGACCCAGGACGACTCGGCGGTCATCACCGTCCGCTTCTATGTCGGTCAGGATCGCGAGCGATCGCTGGTCAAGCTGTTCAAGCGTCTGCAGGAGAATGCCGACGCGATTCCGCCGGGCGTGGCCGGCTGGGTGATGAAGCCGGTCGAGATCGACGACGTGCCGGTCGTCACGCTGACGCTGACTCGTCCCGACGGAGACGGTCACGAACTGCGGCGATTGGGTGAGGAGTTGGTCGAGCGGTTGTCGATCGTCCCTCAGGTCTCTCGCGCCGCGGTGATCGGCGGCGAGTCGCGGGTGGTGTCGGTCGCGCTCGACGCGGATCGACTCGCCGCTCACTCGCTGTCGCCGACGGCGGTGACCGGCGCGCTGCGCGCCTCGAACGTGGTCCTGCCTGCCGGCGATGCGACGCGCGACGATCGGCGGATGACCTTCGCGGCCGGGACCGGAACGCTCGCTCCGCATTCGCTGGGCGAACTGGTCGTCGGCGTCTTCGACGATCGTCCGGTCTTTCTGCGCGACGTGGCGACGATCGGTGACGGACCCGAGGAGATCGCTTCCTACGTCCGGCACGGCTGGGGCCCGGCACGCGGTTTCGGCACGCATCCCGGTGCCTCGGGGAGCGTGCTCGGCGAATCGCATGACGAGTCGCATGGCGACCGGCACGCGTTGACCGAATCGAGCGAAACGCTCGAAGAGACGGCCGTTCACGGCGACGGCGCCGAGGCGACTCGTTCGAGCGACTCGATCGTCACGCCGGCGGTGACGCTGACGATCGCCAAGCAGAAGGGCTCGAACGCCGTCACCGTTTCGGCCAAGGTGCTCGAAGTGGCGGAGCCNNGGACGACGTGCAGATGATCGTCACGCGCAACAGCGGGATGGTGGCGGACGAAAAGGTCGACGAGCTGATCGAGGCGCTCGGCGTCGCGATCGTGATCGTCGTGCTGCTGCTGACGCTCGGACTCGGCTGGCGCGAGGCGGTGATCGTGGCGATCGCAGTGCCGGTCGTCTTCGGATTGACGCTCGCCGTCAACCTGCTGGCCGGATACACGATCAATCGCGTCACCCTGTTCGCGCTGATCCTGTCGCTCGGTCTGCTGGTCGACGATCCGATCGTCGACGTCGAGAACATCGCCAGGCATTTCGCGGAGAAGGGAAAGCGGACGCGTCGTCTGGTGCTCGATGCGGTTTCCGAGATCCGACCGCCGCTGATCAGCGCGACGCTCGCGGTGATCGTCAGCTTCCTGCCGATGTTCTTCATCACCGGGATGATGGGACCGTACATGTCGCCGATGGCGCTGAACGTTCCGATCTCGATGCTGATGTCGATGCTCGTCGCGTTCACGATCACGCCGTGGCTCTCGTACCATCTGCTCCGCCCCGATCCCCGTCATGCGCCGACCCGGTCGGCGTCCGCCGATGCGGCGGCGAGCGACTCGGGTGACGATCACGGGACCGGCCCTGCGGCGGCGGGACATGGGACGCACGAGTTCTACGATCCCGAAGTGGTGAAGAAGTCGGTGCTGTACGTCATCTTCAAGCCGATGATGGCGGTCCTGCTGAAGAACCGCTTGTCGGCGATCGCCTTTCTGCTGCTGATCTTCGGTCTGACGGTCGCGGCGGCCGGTCTGGCGGCGACGCNNGATGCTGCCGTTCGACAACAAGAACGAATGGCTGCTGGTGATCGACCTTCCCGAAGACGCCTCGCTCGAACGGACCGACGCGGCGGTGCGCGATCTCGAAGCGGCGATCGCGGCCGAACCGGAGGTGACCGACTTCACGAGCTACGTCGGCGTCGGAGGCCCGATCGACTTCAACGGTCTCGTCCGGCATTACGCGCTGCGGCAACTGCCGTATCAGGCCGAGATTCGAGTCAACTTCGTCGGCAAGCGGCAACGGAAGCAGCAGAGTCACGGACTGGCGCTTCGCCTGCGCGATCGACTCGAGGAGATCGGGGCGCGTCACGAGGCGCTGGTGCGCATCGTCGAACTCCCTCCCGGACCTCCGGTGCTCGCGTCGCTGGTGGCCGAGGTGCGGGGGCGCCCCGACATGACCTACGGACAGCTGCTCCAGGCGGCCGGTCAGGTCGCCGATCGGTTCCGCGCCGAACCGGGCGTCGTCGAGGTGGACGAGGTGGCCGAGAAGCCGGTCGAGCGCTGGCTGTTCGTCACTGATCAGGAAAAGGCGGCGTTGGCCGGAGTCAGCGTCGCGGAGATCGCCGAGACGATCCGGACGGCAGTCGACGGCGACGACTCGGTCGTGCTCCGGGAGCCGAACGAGCGCCAACCGCTCCGCGTGCTCGTTCGATTGCCGCGCACCGCTCGATCCGATCCTCGCGATCTGTCGCGCCTGCAGGTGGTCGGTCGTACCGGCCGCACCGTCACGCTGTCGGAGCTCGGAACGTGGCAGCCGACTCGGACCGGACAGCCGATCCATCACAAGAATCTGCAGCGAGTCGCCTACGTGATGGCGGAGTGCGTCGGTCGGCCGCCGGCCGAATGCGTCGTCGATATCCTGGCCGACCAGCAGCCGGACGGGACCGCGATCGCCGATCCGAACGCGACGCCGCGTCCGGTCGCCGAGCGGACCTATCTGCAGCCGGGCGGAGGCGTTCCTTGGTCGATGCCGATCGGAACCGAGGTGACGTTCGCGGGCGAAGGAGAATGGAAGATCACGCTCGACGTCTTCCGCGATCTCGGCCTGGCGTTCGGAGCGGCGATGATCATGATCTACGTGATTCTCGTCGCCCAGACCGGCTCGTTCGTCCTGCCGATCATCGTGATGCTCGCGATCCCGCTGACCGTGCTCGGCGTGATGCCGGGCTTCTGGTTGCTCAACCAGATCTCGGGAACGACCGTCGGCGGCTATGCCGATCCGGTCTTCTTCACGGCGACGGCAATGATCGGCATGATCGCGCTGGCGGGAATCGTGACTCGCGACGCGATCATTCTGGTCGACTTCATGGAGCTGGCAGTCAACAAGGGGCGCCCGCTGTTCGACGCGATTCTCGAGAGTCGCGTCGTCCGACTGCGGCCGATCCTGCTGACGGCCGGTGCGGCCTTGCTGTCGAGCCTGCCGATCACCCTCGATCCGATCTTCTCGGGGCTCGGCTGGTCGCTGATCTTCGGGCTCATCGCCTCGACGATCTTCACGCTCTTCGTGATTCCGGCGACCTACTGGTTGCTCAAGGCAGGCAAGGAGTGATTCGCCGACGATCTAGNNAAGCCGATACCCGAGAGGCGCTCGACGCCTCTCGGGAGACTCTTTGGGGACGCGGATCGTTTCGAGGCTCAATCGGTCGCCTCGAACCGATTCGCGTCCCGATTCTTGCGCACCTGACCGGCGGCAAAGACGCGACCGTTCATCGCGATCCAGACTCCCGGCGGCAACAGCTGGACGGCGGCAAAGGCGAAGCCGACGTTGAACTCGGCGTCGGTCTCCTTCAGGCAGGCCGGCGAGAGCGATCCGACGAGAACGATCGTCTTGCCGCTCACCTCGCGCAGCGCCTCGGCCGTCCGAGTCATCGTGTCGGTGCCGTGCGTGATCAGGATCCGCGTCTCGGCAATCGCCTGAACGCGAGCGACGATCGTCGCCCGATCGTCGTCGGTCAGTTCCAGACTGTCCTTGCGAAAGAGCGTCTCGACCGCCGTCGGCACCTCGACCGCCGCCGATGCCAGAATGCCGACGATCTGCGGATTGCCGACCGAGTACTCGCTGAGGGCATCGAAGTAGACCTTGTCGATGGTCCCTCCGGCGGTCAGGATCCGAATCGTCATGGTCGCCTTTCGTTCGGTCGTTCGATCGTTCGGCACGAAGTCCCCGCGAGCGCCACGAAGTCCCCTCATGCAACACCGGTGCACCGGGACTCGGCGGCTCGGTCGCTTCGGTCTCGGCCCAATCGACCGACCGGGAACCGCAGCGTCAAGGGCTCGTCCGCTTCGTCTTCGGTCGCTGCCGAGCGGTTCGGTTCGGAGCGGTCCGCCGAACATGAGCGTCAAGCGCTTCGAGAAAGTCGGCGCGAAAGCGGAGTGAACTTCGGCGGGCTCGCCCCAGAAATCCGGCTGCGGCGCGATGCGAAACAGGTTGCAGCGGGAAGGTGAGGAACTCCGCGAGCCCTCGTTCGCGGCGCGCCGCCGGTCGCTCGCTCACGTCGAGTCGAAACCGCTTTCCTTCACCTCCGCAGGCCGCCGCCGGCCAGCTCGTTGCGAACGGTTCGCCGATCGGCAGCGAGCGACGTCCGATNNGCCGATCGGCAGTGTCCGATGGCCCTTCGGAGCCGCGAGACGTTTCCCGAGCCACTCGAACCACGGCACGAAGACCGCATTGCCGATCAGCTTCCAGCGTCCGTTCGGTCGTCCGGTCGCCGCCGTCGATGGCGCCGTCCAATCGACCGGAAACCCCTGCAGTCGTTCCGCATCGCGAAGGTCGGGCGTACCGAACTCTCCCGTTTCGGGCAGCCAGATCGCCGGCGCGCNNCGACGGCAAGGACGCCGGCCGGATCCTCCTCGCGATCGGCCAGGAGGAGGACGCGTCGGCGGCGCTGAGGGATTCCGAAAGCGCGGGCGTCGACGATGCGATAGGCCCAGCGATAGCCGAGCGATTCCAGTCGCGTGGTCAGGTGCGTCATCGCTCGCCCACGCTCGAGCTGCAGCATGAACGGGACGTTCTCGATCAGCAGCCGTCGCGGTCGGCGACGTCCCGAGACGAGACGAAACAGGTGGTCGACCAGACTCGATTGGGCTCCGGCGATCCCGCGCGTCCGCCCCGCCTGACTGAGGTCCTGGCACGGAAACCCTGCCGCCACCAGATCGACCGCGGGGAGCGAACGGAGCGTGCGGACATCCTCGGTCAATCGCGTCTCGGGAAACCGTGCCGCCAGGACCGCTCGCGCTCCCACGTCGAACTCGCACAGCAGCTCGGATCGATGACCGGCGCGCTGCAACCCTCGTTCGATCCCTCCGATTCCCGCAAAGAGCCCGGCGACCGAAAGGGCTCGTCCTTCCGACTTCGGCGCAACCGGCTTCGATTCCGAGACGGCGCGTCGCGCATCGGCCTGGGAGCGAGACGAGGGCATCGACGGTGATTTCGCCAGGAGAAGGAACGCGACGGGGGACGCGTCTCGGACCGGCGATGCGCCACCGTCCGAACTAGGGCTCGGTGATCCCGTCGCCGTCATGTTGCGGCGTCATGATAGCGATCCGCACCGCCGAGGTGAGGCGACCGAACGTCTTCCCGGGACGCCACGATCGCTACGACCGATCCCTCGATCGACGACACCGAGGGACTTCGATGCCGCCGCTCTCGGGGGACGATTGAGCGGGCCCGAACCGGCGGTTAGCGTGGACTCGATCCTCTCGGCGTGCCGCGATCCCTCCCGGTGCGCCCGAATCGTTCCTCTACCCGATTGCGCTCCGGAAACCTCGTCATGAAGGTCCGCAAGGCGGTCATCACCGCAGCTTCCCCTCAACAGCACACCCTGCCGCTCCAGCGGCTGGTCGACCGGAACGGCGACGAGAAGTCGGCGCTGCAGATGATCGTCGACGAAGTGGTCGACGCAGGGATCGAAGAGGTGGCGGTCATCATCCAGCCGGGCGATGCCGCCGAGTATCGTCGCGCTGCCGGAGGGCATGTCGGCGCGGTCCGGTTCGTCGAGCAGCCCGAACCGAACGGGTATGCCGACGCGATCCGCTGCGCGGCGCCGTTCGTCGGCGACGAGCCGTTCCTGCATCTGGTCGGCGATCATCTTTATCTGAGCTCATCGGACAAGCCGTGTGCGCGGCAGCTGATCGACGTCGCGCACGAACACGGCTGTGCCGTGTCGGCCGTCCAGGCGACCAGGGAACACAAGCTGCCGTTCTACGGGACGGTCGGCGGCACGCGCGTTCCGCGCACGTCGCATCTGTACGAGATCTCCCGCGTGATCGAAAAGCCGACGCCGACGGTGGCCGAGCAGGAACTGGTCGTCGCCGGACTTCGCCAGGGGACCTACCTCTGCTTCTTCGGCATGCACGTGCTCGATCCGGATGTGATGGGGCTGCTCGCTCAGGTGCTCGAAGAGCGAGGCCCTGCGGAGAAGCCGCCGTTGGCGGCGGCACTCGAACGACTCGCGTCGCGTCGCCGTTACCTGGCGCTCGAGATCGACGGGACTCGTCACAACATCGGGACGAAGTACGGATTGCTGGTGGCGCAGTTGGCGCTCGCCCTCTCGGGGCGTGATCGCGAGCATGTGCTGACCGAGCTGGTCGAACTGCTCGCGCTCCGCTCGCTCGACGTTCGCGGCGGGGNNCGGCGGGGAGCGATCATGATCGATCTGATCGAGATCATCGTCAGCGACGACCCGGCGCTTCGCGACCGTTCGCTCGACTCGGTCTGTCGTGACGCATCGACCGCCGAGCTGCTGGCGCACGTCGAGCGACTCGATCGCTTTCGACGTCGTTGCGACAACCTCTATCATCGGGTTCGCGCGCTCTTCTTTCTGGCGGCGATCCATCGCTATCACCTGCCGCGGACGTTGGCGCCGACGACCGACGGACGGATTCCGTTCGACGGTCACCATCATCTGCTCGAGCGGCGTTTTCCCGAGGCGATCGACGCCTTTCTGGCCGCCCAGGCAACTCATGGCCCGAGCGAGGCGACGACCAGCGCGCTGGCTCAGTCGTACCATCAGTACGCCTTCCAGACGCTTGCCGATCAGGTGCGACGGAGCGTCCGGAGCGTCTCGGGGAATCGCTGGATGTTCCGCATCGGGCATCCCGAAGATCATCCGCTCCGCATCCGCCCCGAACTGCTGCAGCGCGGCGACGGCGAGCCTTTTCCGATCCTCGCCGAACGGACGGCGGTCCGGATGGATTTCTCGCACAGCGCGTGGAGCGACATCTTCTTTCTCGGGATGGACTTTCCCGAGGGGGCTCGAGTTCTGAACGTCTCGATCGATCTCGGCGTGCGCGGCCGAGACGCCGCGGTCCGGCCGCCGATCGAATGTCATCTTCGAGTCATCGATCGGCCGGTCTTCCGACTGGTCAGCGTCGATCTCGGCGCGGTTGCCGAAGTGACGACGATCGCCGAGATGTTCGACTTCGCGCGCGACTACACCGGGCTGCTCAAGGGAGCGGTGATCGCGTCGGGACTCGTCCCGCCGGGACTCGAAGGATGCGACGAGTCGATCGAGTCGTTGCTGACGACGGTCGTCGGTCCGGGGCTCGGCCTGGAACTCGTCAGCCAAGTCAACGATATCCCCAAGGGATCGCGCCTGGCGGTCTCGACCAACCTGCTCGGCGGACTCATCTCGGTGCTGATGCGGGCGACGCGTCAGGTGAGCGCCTTCGAAGGACCGCTGGCCGAACCCGATCGACGGATCGTCGCGGCGCGCGCCATTCTCGGCGAATGGATCGGCGGGAGCGNNGCGACATACCGTGCTCGGCCCGGACCGCATCTCGGAAGCGACGCGCGACGCGCTGCAACGAAGTCTGGTGCTGGTCCATGGAGGAATGGCGCAGAACGTCGGACCGATTCTCGAGATGGTGACCGAGAAGTACCTGCTTCGCTCCGAAAGGGAGTGGGCTGCTCGGCGCGAAGCGATCGCGATTCTGGACGAGGTGGTGGCGTCGCTCGAGCGAGGCGACCTGAAGAAGGTCGGCGAGATCACGACACGCAACTTCACCGGACCGCTCCAGGCGATCATCCCGTGGGCGACCAATCGATTTACCGATGCNNCTGATCGAGGCGTGTCGCGAGCGTTGGGGGGATCGCTTCTGGGGGTTCTGGATGCTCGGCGGCATGGCGGGAGGCGGGATGGGATTCATCTTCGATCCCGAGATCAAGTCCGCCGCCCAGGACTGGCTCGGCCAGACGATGCGGAGCGTCAAGCGATCGCTCGAGTCGTCGCTGCCGTTCGCCATGGATCCGGTCGTCTACGACTTCGCGATCAACGATCGAGGGACTTCGGCCGAACTGCTGCGCGGCGATCAGGCGATGATGCCGCAGCGCTATCTGGCACTCGTGGTGCCGAATTGGCTGCGNNGTCGAACCGCGACGGCTGTCGGTCGAGACGCGCCGGGAACTCGAGCGTCTCGGAGCGATCTGTCGGCGTGCCGACGTTCCGAGCGCGACGCTCGGACTGCTCGTCGATCGGATGCTCCCTCAGGCCGGTCGCGCCGAGCGGAACGGCGAATCGCTCGCGGAACTGCTCGATCGATTCGGTTTCGATCGGCGGCAGCACGAACAGATCCGCTCCGACCTGCTCGCCGGGCGCATCGGTCTGGCGGCCAATCGATTGCATGCCGCCGCGACGATCGAAGATGTCCGCCCCGAGGATCTGTTCGATGCGCGCGGCGCGGTATCGGCCGAAGCGAGCGAAGTCGGCGAACGGCTGCTGCGCGATGGCCGAGTCGGCGTGCTGACGCTCGCGGCAGGCGTGGGGAGTCGCTGGACCGAAGGGGCAGGAGTCGTCAAGGCGTTGCATCCCTTCTGCCGCTTCGGCGGGCGGCATCGCAACTTTCTGGAGGTTCATCTGGCGAAGAGTCGCGCGACGGCGCGGCGCTACGGTGCCATTCCGCCGCATATCGTCTCGACCGGCTATCTGACCGACCGACCGATTCGGGAGTTCGTCGACCGGCTGGAGGATGCGGAACTCGACATCGTCGTCTCGTCAGGTCGTTCGGTCGGACTCCGGACGATCCCGACGGTGCGCGATCTGCGGTTCGCCTGGGAAGAGATGCCGCAACAGGTGCTCGATGCGCAGCGGCAGAAGGTGCGCGAGAGTCTGCGCGCGGCGCTGCTCGATTGGGCGCGCCAGGCGGGCGAGGCGTCGGACTATGTCGACAACCTGCCGATGCAGTGCCTGCATCCGGTCGGGCACTGGTTCGAGGTGCCGAACCTGATGCGCAACGGTACGCTGCGCGATCTGCTTCGCCGACGACCGAACCTCGAACACCTGCTGCTCCACAACATCGATACGCTCGGCGCCGATCTCGACCCGGCCCTGCTCGGGCGACATGCGACCAGCGGCGCCTGTCTGACGTATGAAGTGATCGGTCGGCGGCACGAGGACCGCGGCGGTGGTCTGGCTCGGGTCGACGGACGTCCGCGGCTGGTCGAAGGGCTGGCATTGCCGGACGAGCGGATCGAGTTCGCCTTGTCGTACTACAACTCGATGACGACCTGGATCGCGATCGATCCGCTGCTGGCGGTCTTCGGACTGACGCGCGCCGATCTCGACGACTCGGCGAGGGTCGACCAGGCGATCCTGCGGACATCGCGGCGCTTGCCGACCTACATCACGTTGAAGGACGTCAAGAAGCGGTGGGGGCATGGCCAGGAAGATATCGTTCCGGTCGCCCAGTTCGAGAAGCTCTGGGGAGACATGACGGCACTGCCGGACGTCGATTGCCGCTTCTTCGTCACCTCGATTCGCCGCGGTCAGCAACTGAAGCACCAGGCGCAGCTCGACGGATGGCTTCGTGACGGTTCGGCCGCCGCGATCGAGCGTCTGGGCGTCTGGCGGTAACGAAGTCCAGGTCGGTGCTCCGAGGGAGATCATGACTCGTCGGAAGCGGCTGTCGCCGGGATGACGGCCTGCGAATCGGGGAAGAGTTTTCCGATGACGGGGTATTTGGGGGCCACCCCGGTTTGACCGGATGGTGGGCTCGGGATCAGAATGGACGGTGGTCGGATTGCCCCTTGATTGCGATCTAGGGAAGTGTCGATGACCTCGAGGTCGTCGGGTCTCTCCGTCGTTTCGGCGGGCTTTCTCTCGTCGACCCGGTTCTTTTCGTCATGAGGATCGATCGAGTCAGGATTCGCCGGTCGCCCGCCCGGGTGTCGCGGAACCTCGTGCCGCTCGGCGATCCGGGAGGTCAGCGGATGGTTGCACGTTCGTCAGGAAGTCGGTCTCGAGGTTTCACGCTCGTCGAACTGTTGGTGGTCATCGCCATCATCGGGGTCCTCATCGCTCTGCTTCTGCCGGCAGTTCAGATGGCGCGTGAAGCGGCTCGTCGCATCTCGTGCGGCAACAACCTGAAGCAGTACGGCATCGCACTGCATCTGTATCACGACACCCACTCGATCTTCGCTCCGGCGGGATCGATCAAGTGGGGGAACCGCGGCGGCGGATGGGACAACGAGAACGCGCCCAACATCGGCTGGCAGGTGCGCATCCTGCCGTTCA